>NZ_JBVQPQ010000003.1:0-418187 GCF_055721145.1 Bacillus sp. VA15
TAGCCGAAGCCACCTTTTATGTTTGAACCATGCGGTTCAAACAAGCATCCGGTATTAGCCCCGGTTTCCCGGAGTTATCCCAGTCTTACAGGCAGGTTACCCACGTGTTACTCACCCGTCCGCCGCTAACATTAGGGAGCAAGCTCCCATCTGTCCGCTCGACTTGCATGTATTAGGCACGCCGCCAGCGTTCGTCCTGAGCCAGGATCAAACTCTCCGATAAAGTGGATCACAGGTTAAGTTCACCGCATCCTGCGGCGACACCTGTGTGACCTGCGTCGTGCAGGCCTTAGTTTGACTGACTACGCACATCGCTGTGCGATTTTATAAAAAATGAATTAACAGGTACGTTTTGTCTTGTTTAGTTTTCAAAGATCATTCAATAATGGAGCGGGTGATGAGAATCGAACTCACGACATCAGCTTGGAAGGCTGAGGTTTTACCACTAAACTACACCCGCGTGGTACTTTATATTGGCGCGCCCGAGAGGAGTCGAACCCCTAACCTTTTGATCCGTAGTCAAACGCTCTATCCAATTGAGCTACGGGCGCTTATTAAGCGACTTAACTATCATACTATCATTTGATGTTGAAGTCAAGAAGTTTTTTAAAATGTTTTTTCGAAGATCGAATCTTTTTTCAACTCGACTTTTCTTATTATACACATTTTTAAAAACTTGTAAACACCTTAGGAAAACTTTTTTGTTTTCGTTTTGTTTCGTGCTGTTCATCAGCGACGTTTAATAATATACCATGTGCAATTTCTGCAGTCAACACTTTTTCTATATTTTTTTCAGATTCTTTTACGTGCTTAGTGATACGTATATTTTATCTCCTTTTACAAAGTATATAAGAAATCAATCACTAGAAAAGAAATGAGGTGTGCTATGTATTACTACAAAGAAGAGCTGATAAATATCATTAAGCCGGACAAGCCAGACCCGGCAGCTGCTAAGGTCCTGCAGGAAATATTAGGCGGACATTACGGTGAAATGCGTACGATGATGCAGTATTTTTTCCAAAGCTCTAATTTCAGAGGAAAACAGAAACAGTACCGCGATCTGCTCCGTGGCATTTTTTTAGAGGAAATCGCACACGTTGAACTGGTGCAAAACACAATTAATGCTTTATTAGATGAATCAGGCGGTGCAGGTGTCGGCAGTCAAGGTGCAGATCAGGCACCACTTGATGAAGCGATTAAACATGCTAATCCTCATCATTATATTATTGGGGCGCAAAGTTCCCTTCCTGTTGATGCAGGAGGCAATCCGTGGAATGGGTCATGGGTGTATAACCATGGAAACTTAATTACAGACCTGCTGGATAACTTGCTTCTTGAGTCAACAGGCGTGCTGCAAAAAACAAGAATTTATGAAATGAGTTCTAACCAGACGTTTCGGGAGACTCTTGCTTTTCTGATTGTACGTGACAATGCTCACCAGAATGCGTTTGCGAAAGCGCTCGAGACATTGGGCGTTGAGTGGGCGAAGCTCTTACCCGTGCCGAATTACGACATTAATAAATATCCTGAGTGCAGAAAGTATGTTGAATTAGGCTACCACAATGCACAGTTTAATTTCAGATTGGATGAGACAAGAATCGGCGACATCTTTCAAGGAACATCTCCGAGCAGAAATGGCGGAGAGTTACAAGTAATAGAGCCTCCGGCAGGGTTCCCTGTACCAGTGCTTCCGGAAATGCCGAATGAACACAGTCCTGGGTTAGGCGATATGAATGCCTAATCAGGTATGAAGGTGCTCAAGAAATTTCTTGAGCACCTTCTGCTTCGAATTCATTCAACGATAGGCGTTAAAGAATCACCATTCCATATCTCTCCCTTATTGAGTGTCCAGCTGTGGTTATATAGACCTGATGCACCCTTGTTTGCAGCTGGGCTCCACTCATCATTCCATGCCAGAAAGTAAATGGTGTTAGGATATTTTTGTTTTATTGCATTGATCAACAGGCTGTAATCGAAGCTGCCGTTTGCATTTTGCGGGCCGACTTCTGTAAAGGCAAATGGTTTGTTAAGCGCTATTAGCTGATCGTATCCGTTAATCGAATAGGCATCTTGAAAATATGCATCTAATCCGACAATATCCACGTAAGACGCCCCCGGGTAAAAATCGGTTTTAAAATCTCGATTGGCGTCGGGAGAATAAACCCAAAGCAAATGATCAAGTCCTCTTGTGTCGGTCATATAATGATAGATTTTCTTGTAGAGCTGTTTATATAGGGAGATTCTTTCATTATCCTTTTGATTATATGATGTAAGTCCCCACCAAAACCATTCACCGTTCATTTCATGCAGCGGCCTGAACAGAACAGGCACACCTTGGTTCTCCAGTTCTTGAAGTCCGTCAGCAATTTTGCTGAGCATAGCATTCAGCCGCTTCCCTTCCGCTGTTGATGAATCTAATATGTTTTTATACTGATCGTTTGTGATCGGTGTTTTAAAATGCCCTGACTGAAAAGCCGGATTCGCCAGGTGCAAACTGATTTGCGGGATTCCTCCGCTTTTCCAATACGAAAGTAAATCGCTGTTGCAGCTTACATCAATCGAATCTTCAATATTTGCAGTTTCAAGCCACCCTCTTGCATAATCACAGCCGTAAATAGCAGGTGATTGTCCGGCAGTGCTTCGGATTCTATCAGCTTCAGCCATAGAGAATGTGTCATGACTGTACCCTCCAAACGCTCCGGAAAGGACTTTGTTTTCTGTTCGATTCGGCAGATGAGCCAGCCAGTTCATCACTGCTTTTGTTGTCTGCTGTGCATTAGGATTTACAGGCGACACAGTATGAGCTTCAATTGGTTTTGCCGTAATACAAGACGCAAGTAAAAATAAAATGAGCAAAGAGATCGTATGTTTCTTAAACAAATGCAATTCCCCCATTCATTAAGGATGAGATATCATCAACTCACACGTTCCTTCTATTGAAAACTCGCCAAATTGCGCAGGCAAAATAAAGTGTGAGCCTGCATTGTACTCATACTGAATACCATTATTTACGATTCGTCCTGATCCGCTCAGAACACTCCCCAGCAAATAGGTTTGATGAGAAGGAAAAACAGCTCGGCCGCTAATCCTCCATTTGTACACTGAGAAATAATCCGATTGTACATAAACAGTGATCACCGCGTTACCAACTTCTTTCACTTTCGGTGTATGCACTTTATCGATATGCGGTATCGTTATGACTTCCAGGGCTTTTTCTATATGAAGAGTTCTTTTTTGGCCCTGGTCATTACAGCGGTCATAATCGTATACGCGATACGTTGTATCAGAGTTTTGCTGGATTTCAAGGACAAGGGTTCCCTCACATAAGGCATGGAGCGTACCGCTTGGCACATAAAAGAAATCTCCGGGTTTGATTTTGATTCGCCTCAGCAGCCCGTTCCATTCGCCGCTTTCCATTCGCCGTTTAAAATCTTCCATTGTGCTTGCGTGATGGCCTAAAATCAGTTCGGCGTCATCTTTGCAATCAATAATATACCAGCACTCCGTTTTTCCGAGATCGCCGTTTTCGTGCAGTATCGCATAATCATCATCAGGATGTACCTGCACGGAGAGATCCATATTGGCATCCAGCAGCTTTACCAGCAGCGGAAACACCTTTCCATCTGGAAAACCGAAAACCTCCGGATGATCCTGCCATACTTGAACAAGTGTCTTTCCTGCCAGCGGGCCGTTTTGAACAGCCGACGAGCCATGGGCATGTGCAGAAACGGCCCAGCACTCACCTGTTTTTTCTGAGGGTATCGCGTAGCCGAAGGCATCACGAAGCTTTGTTCCTCCCCATATTCTCTTTTTAAAGACAGGCTCCAAAAATAAAGGGTGCTTCATGACCGCACCTCCCCGGAAGCTTGCTCTGCTTGTAAAGCCTGATGCGCTAAAACAAGCGTGCCGATGATTCCAGCGTTACTGCCTAAACGTGTAGGTACAATATAATCACTTATACTATCTGATAATTCAGAAAAATCTAGGTAGCTGTTCATAATTTTCGGCACATATTGATAAATATAAGGAAACACTTGTTTCTGATTCATGACGCCGCCGCCAAGAATAATTTTTTTAGGTGCAAGGATCAAAATATACTGAGCCAGCGCTTGGGCAATATAGTACCCTTCCAGTTCCCAGACTCGAGTTATTTCTGATAAATCAGCAGCTTTTTTTCCCCAGCGCGCTTCTATGGCAGGACCGGAAGCCAGACCTTCAAAGCAATCCTTATGATACGGGCACTTCCCTTGGTATACATCATCCGGGTGCCTCCGGATATAAATATGGCCCATCTCTGGGTGTGACAGCCCCTGAAGGAGCCGGCCCTCTACAATTGCGCCCGCACCAATGCCAGTGCCAATCGTTATATACAGGCAGCTGTTGAGATCCCTCGCTTCACCAAAAAGGAATTCACCCAGCGCCGCAGCATTGACATCCGTACTAAAACCGACTGGGATTTTCATTTCATTCTTAACGGTTTGCAAAAAGGGATAGTGTCTCCAGCCCGCTTTCGGCGTGGCCGTAATGGTTCCGTATGTTTTACTGGTTTTATCGTTATTAACGGGACCAAAGGAGCCGATGCCGATAGCCTGTAAAGAAAATTGGCGAAAATATCGAATCACTTTCTCTATCGTTTCATCCGGCATCGTTGTGGGGAACTCTATCCGGTCAATGATCGTTCCATCTTCTTTACCGACAGCACAAACAAACTTTGTGCCGCCTGCTTCAATACCGCCAAGCATGCAGATGGCCTCCTTGTTGTCTCCGCAATCAGCGCCGTATGTTTACAGAAGTAACAACAAACTTGTCATGCCGATGACGTGAAAAGGAATACTCAAATGGAATGCCGTTGTCTAAGAAGCCCACATGTTCAACTTCAAGAATTGGATCATCCTGTTTGCAGCCCAAATGCTGCTGGTCAATATGATCAGATTTGCAAGCTCTGATTTTCCGATGCGTTCCGGCGATTTTGAGCTGCAGCTCGTTTGTGATGTGGTTGTAGATCGAATCATGAAGAACATCATCATTAATGCCCGGTATTAAATGAGTCGGCATATATGTTTTTTCCAATACATAGGGCTCTCCCTCTACAATCCGAAGCCGAACGAGATAATAAACGGGTGTCTTCTGATCGATGGACAAATGGGCAGCCACTTCCTCTGTTGGAAATTGCACTTCAAACTGAATGACCTTGCTTTTAATTTCCTTATCTTTCAGCAAGTTAGTCAATCCCAGAATCTCGTTGCTGACTACATGGACATGGTCATCCTGTATCGCTGATTGAATAATAAACGTGCCATGGCCCCGTTTTCTAAACAGCAGACCCTCGGCAACTAAATTATCCAAGGCTCTCTTCATCGTCATGCGGCTTGAGTTAAATTCTTTTGCAAGAGATACTTCATCAGGAATGGGCTGATCAATCGGATATACGTTATTTTTGATTCTATCTCTCATTTCATTTGCAATGATTTCGTATTTATTCATTGGTATCCTCCGGCAGCTGTTAGAGTATGATATCACATAAGCGTTTAGGGATATCATAAGTTCTTTTCCCTATTTCATCAATGTTGCGGCTGTTCGTGATCTCTATTCGTCATGATGATTGCCGGAAGATCTGGATCTTTGGGAAATCTAGAAACCGTGTTGCTCAGCAACCTTTTTGAACCATTTTCCGCTCTTTTTGACGGTCCTTTCCCCGTCTTTCTCGAGGTTGACTGACACAAACCCGTATCGGTTTTTATAGGCATTTGTCCAAGACCAGTTGTCCATGAACGTCCATAAGTGATAGCCTTTTACATTTGATCCTTCCTGTATGGCACGGTGAATCCATTTGAGGTGCTCTTTCATAAATTCAATCCGGTAATCATCTTGAATAATGCCTTGTTCATCCCTGAAGCGTTCCTCGCCTTCAACTCCCATCCCGTTTTCAGAAATAAAGCACTCGATGTTCCCGTAGTTTTCTTTTAAATTGATCAAAATATCATAAACGCCTTTTTCGTAAATCTCCCAGCCGCGATGAGGATTCATTTTGCGGCCCGGCATGACGTAAGGATCAAAATACCTGTCCGGCAAAAAAGGAGCGTCGGGATTCGGAAGATGTTCTTTTGCCTTTACACGTCTCGGCTGATAATAATTCACACCCAACAGATCAACCGTATTGTGTTTGATGACCTCAAGATCTTCTTTCTTATAGCAGGGCAAAAAGCCTTCGCTCTTTAAAATCTCAACCAGCTCTTTTGGGAATTCCCCTTTGACAGAAGGGTCTAAAAAGGATCTGTTAAAAAACGCGTCTGCTATTTCCCCTGCTCTTACATCCGCCGGATGGCTGCTTCTTGGGTATGAAGGGGTCAAATTTAAGATGATGCCGATTTTTCCGTCCTGCTTCATCTCCCTGTAAGCCTGAATGGCTCGGGCACTTGATAGCATTGTGTGAAATCCGACCTGGACGGCTTCTTTAAAATCGACCTTGTTTGGATAATGAAAATCATATAAGTATCCGCCTTCTACTGGGACGATCGGTTCATTATGCGTAAACCATTTTTTCACCCGATCGCCAAATAAACGAAAGCTTGTTTTCGCATAGTTTTCATAAGCGTCAACCGTTTCTCTGTTTACCCAGCCGCCGTTTTTTTGAAGTTCCATCGGCATATCAAAATGAAACAAATTGACAAAAGGTTCTATTCCGTTCACGATCAACTCATCAATGACACTACTATAAAAATCCACGGCTTTGACATTGATCTCGCCTATTCCGTCCGGTATTAAACGCGACCAGGAAATCGACATTCGGAACGAGTTGTGGCCAAGCTCCTTCATCAGCCTGATATCTTCTTTATAGTTGTCGTAAAATCGAGATGTAGCTGCAGGCCCGACATGATCAAAAAAACGATGCGGTTCTTTTTCAAACCAATAATCCCATATATTCTGCCCTTTTCCGTCTCTATCGGCGGCACCCTCCGTTTGTGTTGCTGAAGCGGACGAGCCCCACCAAAAATCTATCGGAAAACGATATTGTTCTGTTTGTGCCAAGTCTCTCTCTCCTTATGTCACATTTTGATACTATTATCATTTTGCTGGGCAGCTGTTTCCTGCACAGCTTGTTCTTTTTCTTTTGCCAGATTTAATTTATCCATTGCTTTCAGGAACGGAAACCATATCACGAAGACAATCAGCAGATTGACAAGCTGCATCACGCCCCCCATGATCGAGTTCGTCGCCATGATGCCATTAATGAATAATGGAACCGTCCACGGCACCGTTACACCAGTCGGAGGCGGAACGAGCCCCGCTGACATGGCCAGATAGGTGACGAGCGTAACAACCATCGGCGCCAACACCCAAGGCACAATAATGATCGGGTTCATGACAATCGGAAGCCCGAAGATAATCGGTTCGTTTACGTTAAAAATACCGGGGGCGAGGCCGAGTTTCGATACTTGCTTCATCTGCCTGCTTTTCATGAATATGAGAATTGTAAACACAATCGCAAGCGTCATCCCGGTTCCGCCCATCCCTACTGTATAAATCTCCATAAACGGTTTTGAAATAATATGAGGGATTTCTTTTCCCGCCGTGTAAGCAGAAAGGTTTTCTACTTGCAGTGTATTCCAAATCGGGTCCATCACGGAGTTGATAATAATCTGTCCGTGCAGTCCGAAAAACCAAAGGATTTGAATGAAAAACACGGCAATCAGCGTCGGGATGATACCGCTTCCAAGTCCGACAAGCGGCGCCTGAATCGCATGATAAATAACGTCGTGCATATTTGTTTTAAAAAGCTGTGTCACCAGAACGTTAATCAGTAAAAACACTGTCAATGTAATAAAAGCCGGAATAAGTGCGGCAAATGATTTTGCTACAGCAGGCGGAACACCGGCAGGCATTTTGATCGTCAGATTTTTTTGAACAATTCTTCTGTAGATTTCACCTGAAAGAAATGCCGTAATCATGCCAAGAAACATCCCTTTTGCACCGAGACGGTCGACCGGGATAACCCCTGTAATGGCATCTCCTGTTTCCGGCTGAACGATAAATGGCGTTAAGAGCAAAAAGGATACCAAAGCGATCGCGCCGCCAAATACAGCTTCAACCTGATAGCTTTTCGACAGGTAGTAGCCTATCCCGAATACGACGAAGACAGACATAATGCCCATAGTCGCTGTGGACGCAATGCCGAAATGAGACTGAAACGATGTAAGCATTGAAGCATTCATGATTTTGTTTAAGAACGGCAGGTTCGTTAACACCACAAAAATGGAACCGAATATCGTAAGCGGAAAAGCCAGCATAAATGCATCACGCAGCACTTGCAAATAGCGGTTATTGTTTAACCTCCCTGCAATTGGAACAAGGAATTGGCTGATTTTCTCGAACACCCTATCCACCCCGATTTTTTATAGATTCTTTGTTTTAAAGAGATCAAGCAGTTCTTTCACTAATTCTTTCATGGTTAATGTTGACATCAGGTGATCCTCCGCATGCATGAGCAGCAAGGAGAAAGCCACCTCTTCCCCGCCGGATTCTTTCTGTATCATTTGAAAGTGAATGTCATGGGCTGCGGATAAATCCTGCTCAGCCTTGGCAATGAGGTCATCCGCCTCCTCCTTGTTCCCTTCCTTATAGGCGCGCAGAGATTGTATGATGGAGCTTCGGGCATTGCCGCTGTGCAGGATAAGCTGAAAACTGATTTGTTCGTCTGTTAAATTCGTGATTTTCATCTGTTCCATTATTGATTCTCCATTAAGGACAATGCTTGCTCATACGCTTTTTTGCCATCTGCCATTCCGTAGGCCATCATGTCAATGACTTCAACCCGAATGTTGTATTGATCCGCCTCTTTTTGGAGTTCGCTTTTCAGAAAGCTCATTTGCGGGCCGATCAAAACGGCATCCGCTTTTTCTCATATCTTCTTTCGCCTTATCTTGGCCGACTGCCCAAATCTCCGCTTCCTCTCCGATGGATTGTGCGTATTCCTTCATTTTTGTCACCAATAAACTGGTAGACATCCCTGAACTGCACGCCAGTAATATTTTTTTCAACTGCTATCCCCCCTTGTGATTAAAACGCTTACAATTTTTATTATAGTCATTATTTTTTAAATGTCTATACTTTTAAAAAATAAATATAATCATTTACTTGTCCGGTTCATCGATTTGTAAATTTTTCTATGGAAGATTCATTCATAATGTGATACACTCATCAACAGAAACGAATCAATTAAATAGCTATTATCACTTGTATAACCTCAATAATATGGTTTGAGGGTGTCTACCAGGAACCGTAAAATCCTGATTACAAAAATTGTTTATGACATTTTTTGTAATCAGGATTTTTTTATTTGCCAAAACTTTTAAGTAAAGGAGTTTGTTATGAATTTTAAAGTTTTCCTGCTTGCAGCTTCTACGATTGCAGTCGGATTGGTTGAGTTAATTGTGGGAGGAATTCTTCCTCAGATCGCAAATGATTTAGACATTTCCATTGTCTCAGCCGGGCAGCTGATCAGTGTGTTTGCGCTGGGATATGCAGTGTCAGGGCCGCTGCTTTTGGCATTGACTGCGAAGATTGAGCGGAAGCGTTTATATTTAATTGCCTTATTTGTTTTCTTCCTAAGCAATCTTGTCGCCTATTTCAGCCCTAATTTTGCAACACTGATGGTATCTAGGGTATTGGCAGCAATGAGTACAGGGCTGATTGTTGTGCTCTCTTTAACGATTGCCCCGAAAATTGTAGCGCCTGAATACAGAGCCCGCGCAATCGGAATTATTTTTATGGGATTCAGCTCCGCTATCGCATTAGGCGTGCCGCTCGGAATCTTAATCAGCGACTCCTTCGGATGGCGCATTTTGTTCCTTGGCATCGGCCTGTTGGCACTGGTCTCCATGCTGATTATTTCAATCTTCTTTGAACGAATACCGGCGGAGAAAATGATTCCTTTCCGGGAACAACTCAAGACGATTGGCAATCTGAAAATCGCGAGTTCACACCTCGTCACGATGTTTACATTAGCTGGCCACTACACGCTATACGCTTACTTTGCGCCGTTTTTAGAAGAGACTCTTCACCTGAGCTCTTTCTGGGTCAGCATTTGTTATTTCCTTTTCGGGATATCTGCTGTATGCGGAGGCCCTTTCGGAGGAGCGCTTTCTGACCGGCTTGGTTCCTTCAAGAGCATTTTGCTGGTGACCGGTTCCTTTGCCATCATTATGTTCTTACTGCCGCTGTCTACATCGTCTATGATTTTCTTTTTGCCTGTCATGGTGATATGGGGTCTTCTGAGCTGGAGCCTCGCCCCGGCTCAACAAAGCTATTTAATTGAAATTGCACCAGATTCGTCTGACATTCAGCAAAGCTTTAATACATCTGCCCTCCAAGTCGGAATTGCCCTTGGCTCAGCCATTGGCGGTGTTGTTTTGGATCAGACGGGTACTGTTGTCTCCACGGCATGGTGCGGCGGATCGATTGTCATTATCGCTGTCCTGTTTGCCTTAATTTCGTTAACAAGGCCTGTTCAGACAGTAAAAAAATCCTCCTTGTAAAGGAGGATTTTTTTCATCTTTCAGCGTGATTGAAAACCCTTGAAGTCTAGGAAGGACGAGCATTGGAGCGCAGCGAATGTAGAAATTCGTGAGCACCAACGCGCAGGACTGACAACGAATGCGAGGGTTTGTCGACACGCTGAAATCCTCCTTGTAAAAGGAGGATTTTTTATTATTTAGCTGAAAGCTCGTCTTCGGTCACCCATTTGTGGTTTTTCACTTTTTCACCGCTCGTTGTCGATGTATAGTCAACCATGTATACGGTTGTTTTTTCGGCGGAGTCGATCTCGGCTGTTGCTCCCTTCATGCCTTTCATATGAGAAGCCTCTAAGATCACCTGATCTCCGGGGTTTAATGTTTTATCTCCCGCATCTTTGATTTCTTCTTGGATTACCCATTTATGATGATCTACGCGCTGCCCTCCGTTTGTCGGAGTGTACGAGACAACATACGCCGTTGTGTCATAGGCTCCTGTCACTGTAGCCTTGGCACCTTTCATGCCTTTCATATGAGATGCATTGATGACCACTTGGCTTCCTACTTTATATTTCGGATGTTTAGATTCCTGTAATCCCTCTGGTACGTCAGCTGATCCGGAATGCTCCATTTCTTCATGTGATGACGAATCTGAATGATTTTCATGAGTGTTTTCTTTTGTGCTATTGTTATTGCCGCAAGCTGATAAAACAAAAATAAGAGATAACATCAGAATTCCCAGTGCTTTTTTAGTAATTTTCATGTTCATTCTCCTTTGGTTCATTTTTTACTGTGATTTTTGCCCGCAGACAATAAAATCGCATATCTGCAAGCAAACATGCTCTTCGATAATACTATACCCCCGAATGGTATGTAAATACGCTGATATTCTCATAAAACGTTCCCACAGTTTGTCCTATTCCCCTTGGTTGGCATAGTCAAACATGAAAAAAGCCGCTGTTACGCGGCAATTAGTGATGTAACACTTTTATATACACACCTTTTTTTGCTTTTTGATAAGCGGCCTCTCCCATTTTTCTGACGTTTTCGGATACAGCTGATGCTTTGACCCATTCGTCATGATGAAAAATGGATGGATCGATGAGGCGCATTTTCTTCTTTTGATGGAAATCGTACTGGATGTTATCTTCTTTTACTTGGATGCGGGGATGAATATGTTTAAGCAAGCTCAGTACTTCTTTATTTTTTGATGCGTGCAAGATGTCGAGTACCTCTTGATCCGTTTTCAGCAGATCTTCTGCGGATATGACATTATGCTGTAACGCAGCCTTCAACGTTTGCGCTAAATATTCATACCCATATACATTCACGGGATTCAAAAAGAAATCTATCACCTCCATGTAATACACCCGGACAAACCATTCGGCAGCTTCGATTCCATCCGGAAACATCCTTCCGTTTCTCACAATGAGGTGATCCAAAAAGGTTTGTGCTTCGTTCAGACTAATGTGCCCATATCGGTACATGTCCCGCAGCGTATAGTCTGTCCGATCGGCACAGAGCTCTGGTGCGGGCTGTTCCAGCAATGTCCATCTCGTATCGTCTGATAAAAGTTCTTCAGCATCATAACCGTGTTTTTCTAAAATTCCCGGAATCTCAGAGTGAACAATGACTTGTTGAAAGATATTTTCATGGTAGTCTTCCGCTTCATTTTCAAAGACAACATCGATTACATGGGAAAAAGCCGTGTGTGATACGTCGTGAAGCAGGCCTGCTATCTGCTCTTCTATCGTTCCTCCCAGCTTTTTGATGAGGAGCATCACGCCGATAGAATGCTCATAGCGGGTCACATCCCACTTTCGATTGACTAAAAAGCTTGCTCCGCCTTGGTAGATTCCTTTTAATCTTTGCACCGGCGCGCTCTTGATAAGCTCTTCCAGCACCCCGTCTATATGGTGCTGCCCGTAAATGACATCGTTGATTTCCATGCCGTCACCTCAACATCTTTTTAGTTACTGTTATATATTGTATATGATATTACACATTTTCTATAAGGAGGATGAGGATGAGGATGAAGATTATCTCAAGCAGTGAGTTGTCGAAACATACGATAACTGATTTTTTTCCAAGCATTGGGGGTCACCCGAGATGGTGATTTCCAGCGGCATTTTTCGATGTGATGAATTAGATGGCTATGCCGCTGTAGATGAGGGTGGCGAAATCATCGGTTATATTACATACGTGATACATGGAAAAGATTGTGAAATCATTTCATTAGATAGTATCATTGAAAAGAAAGGAATCGGCACAGCTTTCCTACAGCAGGTTGAAGAGACGGCTAAACATGCAAGGCTTATCACAACGAATGATAATGTACATGCGATGGCGTTTTATCAAAAGAGAGACTATCAATTCGCCGCATTGTTTCCGAATGCAGTTGAAGAAGCGAGGCGACTCAAGCCGGAGATTCCCGAGAAAGCTGAAAACGGCATTTTGATCGGGATAAAATTCTTTTTTCAAAGGTAATTGATTAAACGAATAGGAGTTTTTTATGTCCAGTCATTATAAATATCCTCTTATTTTCACGGCTTCCCTATTATTGGCTTTCTGCTTGATCTTTTTTTCCTATCAGCTGATTCATTATGTGCGATTGGAGTATCCGAACTGGCAGGGAGAAAGCAAAGATCGGAATTGGGAAGCTGTTTTCACAAAAAATGAAGATGCACCGAATGAATACAGCGGCAATCTTTATTGGATCGGTGATACAGATAAAGCAGACAGCACTTATGTGGAATCACTGATTGTAAAAAAAGATGATGAGGTTCTACTGAGCTCTGATACAGAAATCCCCATACGAGATTATTCCGGCGGCACTTCTCGCGATGGAAGCGCAAAAGAGGAGTCCGTTTCTTTTTTAGAGCGATTAGATGAACATGAGCTTGAAGGCCATGATATTACGATTGAAGTGAAATGGAAGCAAGGTAATCATTATTCCGCAAGTCAGTTTACCCTTAATGAAAAGACCTTATTTGATTAAAAGCAGGGATTCTCATAGAGGTCCCTGCTTTCTGCTTACAAGTGATCCGGTAAATGATATAGATACATCTTTAAAGCGTCTGTATGTCCATTTAATACAGCTAATGTTTTTGAATGGGGATTTGTATAAATCATCGGCTTATCTTGTTCACCCATTCTCTCATTAACCTGAAAAGCCAGTCTCTCTTTATGAATCGAAAATTGTGCATTGACCCCCTCCTTATTCCCTCGGGCATCCACCCTTACCCATTTTCTAACAGAAGAAAGATATACAGCGTTTAAAGCATGAATGCAATAACCTTTGTCCGGCGTATCGAACAGCATTAATCTTTGATAACAGAATCCTGTTGGAATTCCTTCTCCGCGCAGTAAGGCAGCGAAAAGATTTGATTTGGCATAGCAAATCCCCTCTTTGAATCTCAGAACATCTGAAGCATGACAAGTAACTCGTTTGCTTTGAATATCCCATGAATGTGATATTTCATCCCTTACGAACTCAAAAGCAATTTTCGCTTTGTCCATTTCTGTTTGAGATGAATGAAAAAGTTCAGCTGCCTTCTCCTTTATCATGGGATGGGAATAATCAACTTCTTTCGACTCACAAACATAATCACTCAGCCGGCCTGATTCACAAATCATCTTCACTTAACCCACTCCCTTTTCCTCAATTTTCCGTCATCCTCTTATTCTTGTAAATCCAATCTTTAAAATCGATTAACACTAGCTTAACAGTTTAAAAATATAATGGGGTTGTCATTGAGATTCATCTATTTTTAGGAGGTTATCCAGTTGAAAAAATTCCCGAAGAAATTACTGCCTATCGCGGTTTTATCATCTATTGCGTTCAGCAGCTTAGCCAGCGGCAGTGTGCCTGAAGCCAGCGCCCAGGAAAAGAAAAAGGGGAATCAAGACGAAATTAAGAATGTTATCGTTCTGATTGGTGATGGTATGGGTGTGTCCTATACGTCTGCTCATCGCTATTTAAAAGATAATAAAAAGACAAAGTTTGTAGAGTCTACCGCTTTTGATCAATACCTTGTCGGCCAGCAGACGACTTATCCTGAAGATCCAGAACAAAACGTAACAGATTCTGCATCTGCAGCAACGGCTATGTCAGCCGGGATCAAAACATATAACAATGCGATTGCTGTGGATAACGATGGTTCAGAAGCCAAAACAGTACTTGAAGCGGCGAAAGAGAAAGGAAAATCAACAGGACTTGTGGCCACTTCAGAAATTACACACGCCACTCCGGCTTCTTTCGGTTCACACGATCACAGCCGAAAAAATATGAACTCGATTGCCGATGATTATTTTGATGAAATGGTCAACGGCAAGCACAAAATTGATGTCCTTCTAGGTGGAGGAAAAAGCAATTTTGACCGCAAGGACCGCAATTTGATCAAGGAATTCAAAAAAGCGGGATACAGCTATGTGGATAACCGCAAGGACATGCTGAAAAATAAAGACAGCCAAGTTCTCGGCCTATTCGCTGACGGCGGCCTGCCTAAAAAGATTGACCGCACGAAGGACATTCCTTCATTAAAAGATATGACAAACACAGCGATTAAAAAATTAAGCAGGGATAAAGACGGATTCTTCCTCATGGTGGAAGGCAGCCAGATTGACTGGGCGGGGCATGACAATGATATCGTCGGCGCCATGAGTGAAATGGAGGACTTCGAACAAGCTTATAAGGCGGCTCTTGATTTCGCCAAAAAGGACAAGCACACATTGGTTGTGGCAACGGCTGACCACTCGACCGGCGGATACTCCATCGGTGCAGACGGCATCTACAACTGGTTCAGTGAACCAATTAAAGCCGCAAAACGCACACCTGACTTTATGGCAGAAAAAATCGCTGACGGCGCAGATGTTGAAAAAACATTAAAAACGTATATTGACCAAAAGAAATTGGCTTTAACTGAATCAGAAATCCAATCTGTTAAAAAAGCCGCAAAATCGAAAGAAGTGCTTGAAATCGATAATGCGATCGAGGAGATTTTCAATAAACGCTCTCACACTGGATGGACGACAGGCGGACATACTGGTGAAGATGTTCCCGTCTATGCGTACGGACCGTCTAGTGAGACATTTGCCGGCCAAATCGATAATACACAAATCGCTAAAAATGTCTTCAAGGCTTTACAATACAACATTAAGATTAACGATAAGTAAAAGAATACAAGGTGTCCTGTTGCTTGTATGAAGTAACGGGCTCTCTTTTTAATGGAGGAATCATCATGAAAAGAATTCTTTCAATTTTTGTTTTTGCCATCGTGCTTGCGGGCTGCTCATCGAACGCCAATACAGAAAAACAAAGTGCGGGCGGAGAGCAAGCGGTAAAAGCCACACCGCAAAGCACATCATCTCAAAAAGACAGTATAGATGAGTATCAGCCTAATTCCCAAGTAACTGATGACCGGTCATTGCTGAAGGTTGGCCAAACGTTTTCTGATGACAAGGGAAAAGCTGTTTTAAAGGATATCAAGCAAGTGAATCAAACCTATCAGATTGGCGACGTGGAGTTAACAGTAAAAGAAATGAAGCTGATCCATTTGCGTCCGGATTACAGCATGATTGATTATTTTCATGTGTTAACACATGATGAAGAGTTTGATTTCGTTAAGGTCTTCGTTGACATTAAGAACACATCTTCTAAGAAAGTAAATGTTGCGCCGATTGCCTTGATGAAAACAAATACAGGGGAAACCTTTGATTGGAACAAAGACATTTATCTTGAAGAGTTAAATGGCGAATTGGAAGGCGGAGCCGAAAAGTCCGGAAATCTCGGCTTTATTGTGAACGCATCAAGCGGCCATGCACATGACGAAGATGCTGATGATAAGAAGAAAGAAAAAGAGATCAAGTGGATCGAAATCACAACAAGTGACGTCTTTGACCACAACCATAAGAAAATCAGTGATGCTCAAAAAATCAAAATCAAGTTTTAAATGAAGAACTCCCGTACCAGATACGGGAGTTCTTTGCTTATTTGTTTTTTTGACGAATGAATTCATCAATCCGCTCCATCACTTCATCCATATTCATAGACTCTTGGAAGCTTTGATTGATTTTTTTAATACCTTCCGTATATTGATCGTGATGCAAAACCTCATCTACGCCCTGTTTTAATTTTTGTACATCGACTTCATCTTTCGAAATGACATAGCCTGCATGGAGTTCAGAGAGACGCTGCGCCACCATCGGCTGATCCTTGTCATGAGGCATGACAACCAGAGGCACATTGAAATGAATGCCTTCATTTACGCTGTTCATTCCGCCGTGTGTAATGAACACATCGGCATGCTCCAGCACTTCCAGCTGAGGGACATATGGGGCGATGATAAAGTTTTCCGGCGCCTTCTTTAATTTGGTCAGGTCCGCTTTTTCTCCGGCAGCGATGACGACTTTTCCGTTAAAGCCAGAAAATGCATCAATACAAAGGTTGAAAAATTCCTCCGTATTGTCCAGAACAGTCCCCATTGAAATATAAATGACCTTTTCATCTTTTAACTGTTCAATCGGGAAATCTGATTTTTCCGCTCTCTTTGGAAAGCTGGGGCCGATAAACAGACATTCATCCCCGAAACGATCGCTTTCAGGCTGAAAATAACGGCTTGTATACACTACATTCAATTCCCCTTTATTGTTCATGAATTGAACCAGGTTTTTCGGGGCAACACCGTACGTTTCTTTCATTTTTGCCAAAAGGTCTTCGCACTCTTGATCCAACTCAAGCGGGGCTCCAGACTCAGGATGCAGCGGCAGGATTTTCAGATGCTCTTCGCCAAACAGGAAGGACGCTGATGAAGCAACCCCTGGAATATCTAAGTAATCCCTCACCAATTCCCCCGCGCCGAATTTATCATAATACACAAAATCAAATTGAATGCTCTTAGATAAGTCTTTCACAATTTGTAAAATATCCAGCGAGGTTTTGATATGGATTTTCAAGAAATCAAGAATGCCATTGGGCGAACCGACATGAATAGGTGTTGTTCGCAGCAGATCCCGGTGAAGATGGACAGTTGCTCCCGCCGCTTCTAATCGTTTTTTGTATTTTTCAGTGGAAATATAATGGACGTCATATCCCTTATCAGAAAACACTTTTGTGATGCCTAAGGTAGGATTCACATGGCCTTCCGCAGGAAAATTTAAAATCAATACTGTCTTCATTTAGACAACTCCCTCTCACATCGTATTCTGAATCTTTGTTTGATCAGACTACTACTAATCGTAAAATGGAGACGTAATCCCACGCAAGGGACAAATGATTGAACTATTCTGCTCCTCTAGACTGAAGCAAAAAAAGACACCGAGCCCTGGTGCCTTTTTTTATACCTTTCTGATCGTAAAAAATTTCCGCAGAAGCCATGGGCCTGGCGTGAAGCCCAAGGTTAACTGCCAAGCGCCTATAGCCTGCAACCGGTATTCGCGGACGATCTGCATCTTCCGGCTCATGCTCCTGACATCTTCGAACCATACCTCATGCGTTCGCCCCTGCTGATCACTGTACCGGAAAAACGGTGATTGATATTCGGCTGAATATTGTATCGGGGTTTGGTACCTCATCGCTGTTTTGATTGCGTTTTGATTTGAAATAGCTGAAGCAACTGTGCCTGGCTGGTATGGGATGATCCAGTCGTACCCGTAGAGCGGAACTCCGATAATGATTTTTCTGCTCGGCACCTGCGCAATCGCAAACTCAATGGTTCTCCTGATCTCAGTAATCGGTGCTACAGGGCCCGGCTCACTTCCGGCATGATGCCAATCATAAGCCATGATAAACATATAATTGACAACCGCTCCTATTCCTCCGTAATCGTAGCCTCTCAGCCATGGGATATTATCGCTTGTTTTTGCCGGAACAGCTATCGTCAGCACATACCCTCCCGCCTGAAGACGATCTCTCAGCTGACGTAAAAACCCAGTGAAAAGATCACGATCCGCGGCGCTCACCTGTTCAAAATCGATTGTGACACCGCCATATCCCCTTGTGGAGACTAAGTAATAAATATTGTTAACTAGATTGGTTCTTGCTGTCGGATTGTTCAAGACTTGGTGAACGAGTTCTGTACTGAAGCCTTCTGATGTAAGGTTTGTTATGGTGGCAAGCGGCGTCACTCGTCTTTGCCATGTTGTCTCAATAGCGGCCGCATCATTCAGTTGGTTTGCAATGTCGCCGTTAGGTGCAATATGGTATTCGAAAATTGAAATCGAAGACGAGTATGGTGCATAATCATTGATTAATTCCCGATCGAGGTCAGGGTTTCGGAGGACGTAAAAACTTAACGTTCCCGCAATGTAATTTGAGATAGAAGGAATCGTTATTTTTGCTCCCGCTTGTAATGCATTTGGACTGATGCCAGGGTTTGCGGCCCGCAGTCGCTCTAAGGGAACAAACGCTTTTGCCGCAATGGCGGTCAGCGTGTCTCCCGGCTGGACTGTATATACATAAAGAGGGATAAGAAGAGCCTGCCCCGGCACGATATTCGTTTCGTCTAACCCATTCACACCCCGGATTTGATCAACAGAAGCACCGTAACTTCTGCCTATGGAAAACAAAGAATCACCAGGCCGGACGATATGGATAAACATGTTTAACCCCCATTATTCGTTAATAAATCCATCATAAAATGTTATTAACGGGAGCCATTTTATATGTTTGTGAAAACAAAAAAACCAAGGAGCAGCTCCCCTTGGTACTGTGATCACGCAAATCAATTCTCTTTTCCTTCTTCAAGCACTCGCTTCAAATGCTCACAGTCATGATTGAAATGAGCCATCACATACTGTTTGGCTGCTTCCTTGTTTTTCTTTTTCACTTCTTCCAATATGTTGCGGTGCTCACTCAGTATCGTTTCTGCACGGTGGTCGCCAGTATAATTAAGGATTCTGCAAAAGTGAATCAGATCATTTACATGCTCAAGCAAATTTTTCAAATGTCTGTTATGGCTAAAATCAACAAGCAGCTCATGAAACTTTTGGTTTAAATGGATGATTTCCGTATCTTCCATTCCGTTGTGAATGGCTTTTTCTGTTTCTTCAAGCTGTTTTTCAAGCATGACAAGCTCTTTCTCATCCGCTTCGTCTATGACTAACTCGACTGCCAGCTGCTCCAGCGGAATTCTGATTTTATAAATCTCATCTACATCTTTTGCCGTTAACGACGTGATAGAAAATCCATTTCGGTCATCTGCTTTTAACAAACCGTCTTTCTCAAGCAGCCGCATGGCCTCTCTTATCGGAGAGCGGCTGACGCCAAAGCTTTTCGCCAGCTGTGTTTCATTTATCCGTTCCCCCGGCTTAAAAGTCCCGTTGAAGATCATTTTTTTCAGCTGGTTATAAAATTGCAGGTAGTAAGGAGTCGGTTTGTCTAATTTAAAATCGTCCATATATAATACCTCTTTTGAATATATTCAGGGGCTTTTCTTTATCAAAATCATATAACAGATGGTAATGGGAAGCAACAAACTGCCTTGTCAGATCTCAGAATTTGAGGTACGATATGTTTGCTGAACGACGGTCGACGGACTACTGGCAACCGAAAAACTGTCATGTTTTTCTTCGTCAATAGGACACTATACCTCCGCCAGAATAGCGCACTATTACTTTTTTAGATCTTTTCAATGGAGGAAAAAATATGCTCATTATTCTTGTTATGTTTCTTCTCGGAATTATTTTAGGCTTTATTGGTGCCGGAGGAGCAGGCTTTGTCATTGCTCTTTTAACGCTTCTTTTCCATATCCCGATTCATACGGCTTTAGGCACTTCTCTCGCTGGCATGGCTTTTACAAGCTTATCAGGGGCATACAGCCATTATCGCGAGGGCAACATTCAAATGAAAATCGGCTTAATAGTCGGATGCTTTGCTGCGGTTGGCTCATTTTTCGGCGCCAAGCTGACATCTTTCATTCCGGCTGATTTGCTTCATTATTTGACGGCGGGAATGTTATTTTTATCAGCGATTCTCATTTTAATCAGATTATTTCTTTTAAAAGAGAAGGCTCAAGTGAATCAAAGCTCTCTTTCAACGTATACGAGAGCGGTCATCTTAGGAATTGTAGCAGGCGTTCTTTCCGGCACATTCGGCATCGGGTCGGCGCCTTTTATTCAAATCGGTTTAATGATTATGCTGAACCTGTCCATCCGCCATTCTGTCGGAACGACTATGCTTGTGATCATCCCTCTCGCTATAGGAGGAGGCATCGGATATATCACAGAAGGATTTGTCGATTATGTATTGCTGATCAAGGTTCTTGTCGGCACAATGTGCGGTGCCTATGTAGGCGCGAAATTCACCAACCTCATGCCAAAGGTGGTCTTAAAATCAGCCATCTTCTTGACTCCTGCGATTGCGGGCCTGCTGTTGTTATTCTAAATAAAATAAAAAAACCTGACGTCATGTCAGGTTTTTTTTATGAGTTTTGCTCTGCTCGTTCTTTCGTTAATCCAAAAAACGCCAGTGCGCCGATGACCGCTGTCACAAACATGATCGCTCCCATCGGAATGGCTGTCGTCTCGTTAATGCCTACAAGCGGCGACACGATCGAACCGAGAAGGAGCGGGAGCATTCCGAGCAGCGCACTTGCACTTCCGGCACGGTGCCCCTGCCTCTCCATGGCAAGCGTAAACGTGCTGGTCAGAACCATGCCGATCGTAATCATGTAAATGAAAATAGATATGACTAATGTAGCGAGAGGGCCGTGAATCATGGTCATGGTCAAAAGCACAGCAGTCGCAATCATAGCCGTAATGACCGCCATGCGAAGCAAGCTCTTTTCATGAATGATTCCGCCAAAGCGCCCGATAATAAAGCTGCCCGATATAATTGCCAGGCCGTTAATGCCGAAAAGAATACTAAACACCTGAGGCGACACTCCATAGATATCCTGGTATACAAAAGGCGTACCGGACACATATGCAAAGCTTCCCCCATGAATAAACCCGACCGTTAACGCGTACCCCATAAAGGATCGATCCTTCAGCAGGCTGCCCATCGTTTTAACAGATGTTCCGATTGAGCTTGGAATCCGTTTTTCTGGCGGCAGCGTTTCTTTTAACCTCAATGCAATCAGAAGAACAAGTAAAAATCCGATGATCGTTAGCACGTGAAAGATCGTATGCCACGTTGCGAACGGCAAAAGTAAAATGGCACCGCCTGTCATTGGCGCAACCATTGGCGCAACGGCTGTAATGACCATTAACAGCGAGAAAAATTTAGAAAGCTCTCTTCCGGTAAACACATCGCGGACGATTGCGCGAGACAGCACAAGCCCTGCGGAAGCGGTAAATCCCTGTAAAAAACGCGCAGCCACTAATGTTGTAATATTGGGCGACAGCGCACAAAACAGAGAAGATAATGCAAATAAAAAAATACAGATTAATAGCGGTTTCCGTCTTCCCTGCGCGTCACTGACCGGCCCGACAATCAGCTGGCCGATCGTAAGCCCGACCAGACAGGCTGTTAAACTTAACTGTACAAGTGAAGCACTTGCTGATAAATCATCCGCGATTTCAGGAAAACTTGGCAAATACATATCTATATTAAGCGGGCCCAATATAGCAAGCATACCGAGCAGAAACGCCAATGCCAAGCGTTCTTTTCCAGTTGGATTGTGCAGCATGTTATCAAACCTTCCCTTCAACCTAGTCCCTTATATAAAATCGATGTCAACTCCAGCGGTGGATTGGAGCTGTAAAACATTTGTATATTGTATCATAACTTTCAGCCTGTGAAAGCAGCTTTAAAGCTTGAACGAAAGACACAAAAAAATCAGGGTCTTCTGCCCTGATCTAGTGAGTTCCGATCCTGTTGTACTATACCCATAATCGCAAACCCGCCATAAGAAGAACACCGCTGATCACAGTAATGGATAAACTTTTTGTTTTCATCGCAATCAAGAGAGTCGGGATCAAGATGACGGCTGCGGGCCAATTCAATTGAAGAGAATCACTAGACTGAATCATACAATCCTTTACGACAAGCGCTGTCAATATACACACCGGCACATAGGAAAGCCACTTGAGCACGGGCTCCGGCAAAGTAATATTCCGAACAACTAAAAAGGGAATGATGCGGGGAATCATTGTGACTAGCGCACAGCCGATAATCACCATCAAGATGTATGTATTGATACTCATTTATCCGTCACCACCCCGATTGTGGCTACGATGAACGTTGATATGATGACCGCAAGATGAGACGGCATAAAGAAAGAAAAAACAACCATGGCAATCACCATATAGATAATGAGACATACATAATGTTTAAGCTTCGCCGGCACAACATGTTCTAGTTGAAGAACCAGCAGCGCTAAAAACATAGCCGTCACCGCAAAATCTAGTCCGAACGATTCCGGATGGGTAATCCACTTGCCAAAAACAGCACCCGCCGCACAAGACAGCACCCAGCACGCATATGCTGTAAGATTTAAACCGAACATCCAGCGATCGTTAATCGGCTCGTTTTTGACAATCTTATTTGAAGCGACACCAAACGATTCATCTGTGACCATCATGCCGATTCCTACATTTTTCGCCAGTGAATACTTTGAAAAATGAGGAGCGAGCGCGGCACTTAATAGAAAATTCCGTAAATTCACAATAAACGTAGTCAGAATAATGGCGGACATCGGGCTGTTCGCCGCTAACAATGCACACATAATGAATTGGGCGCCGCCTGCAAAAACCAATCCTGACATGAACACAATTTCCATCACGCTTAAATGCGACGCAACCCCCACGATTCCGAGAGCTAAGCCTACACTAATGTAACCGACCAGCGTCGGAACACAATCTTGAAACCCCTGCAGGAATGTTGGCTCGTCAGTTTTTGCATGAGTCATTTCTTTTTCAGATATCATTCTGTTCTCCTCCTCGTCTAATATATTATACACACGTATGCTATAACTTACAACAAAATGTGATAACAGACTTCCATATGTTATAATAAAGCGAATATGGACGTAAGGAGATACATGTATGGATGATATCCAAGCCATTATCGCAATGAATTTAGTCAAGCTTAGAAAAAATAGGAACCTGACTCTTGATCAAGTTTCTGAATTAACGGGTGTCAGTAAAGCGATGCTCGGACAAATCGAAAAAGGGAAATCAACCCCGACTGTCACCACGCTATGGAAGATCGCAAACGGGCTTCAAGTATCCTTTTCTGTATTTCTGAAAGAAGACAAGCCGAAAGTTAGAAAAATCAATCTGCAGGATATCGAACCTGTTACAGATAATGAAGAAAACTACAGCGTCTATCCTTTTTTCCCCTACAATCCTGAAACAAAGTTTGAAATTTACGTTGTTGATCTGAAACCTGGATGTATACATGAAGCAAAAACACATTTAGGAGAAGAATATATTTTAATTAAAGAAGGCGAATTAACAGTCATTCTGCAGGGTCAGGAGCATACGCTCTCCTCTGGAGACGCCTTGCAGTTTACAGGGGCAACCCCGCACAGCTATATCAATTCATCTGAAGAAACGGCCAGTTTTTTTCTGCTGATGTACTATCCGGAGCCGCAAGGATGACTAACAACCTCCCAGTTAAATACGCTGGGAGGTTTTTCGAATATGCAAATGGCTTGCAAGATGAAATCAATCGTTGTATATTAGTTGACGTGTCAATCATTGATATATCAATTAATAGTTTTGACAAGAAGGAAGGGATGGGTTTTGGTGTCATTTTGTTCAGAGGAAGCCGAGATTTTATATCAGCTGCAAGGCGTGAACAAGGTGATTGGCGTGAAGTTCGAGGCATGCACGGGCATCAGCCAATCTCGTTTGGAATTGCTGACATTGCTTTATCATGCAGATGAGATCAGTCAAAGCGACCTTCAAAAGAAAGTAAATATTGATAGCGCCGCCGTTACTAGACACCTGAAACAGCTGGAAGCCAAAGGCATGGTATCAAGACGGCGCAAGCCTGAAGACAACCGCATCACCCTTGTTCGGTTAACAGACCAAGGGAGAGAGCGAATCGAGTCTTCGAAGAAAGAAAAGGAGCGTTTCATGAAGGAAATGCTCGCAAATGTAAGTGCAGACGAGCGCCGCCTGCTCATTGACGTGCTGGCGCGTATGCGGAACAACATAGACAATATTGAAGCATAAGAGGAGTGTATCAACATGATCAAAACAAACGATTTTATGGAGATTATGAAAGGCCGCCGTTCTATTCGCAACTATGATCCGACAGTGAAAATCAGCAAAGAAGAAATGACAGAGATCTTAGAAGAAGCAACAACTGCTCCATCTTCTGTCAACGCGCAGCCATGGCGTTTTCTCGTCATTGACAGCCCGGAAGGAAAAGAAAAGCTCGCACCGCTTGCAAGCTTTAACCAAACTCAAGTCACAACATCATCTGCCGTCATTGCTGTATTTGCAGACATGAACAATGCAGACTACTTAGAAGAAATCTATTCAAAAGCCGTGGAACTCGGTTACATGCCGCAGGAGGTCAAAGACAGACAAATCGCCGCGCTGACCGCTCATTTTGAAAAGCTTCCGGCACAGGTGAACCGCGAAACGATCCTGATTGACGGAGGTCTTGTTTCCATGCAGCTGATGCTGACTGCACGTGCACACGGCTACGATACAAACCCGATCGGCGGATACGATAAAGAAAACATCGCGGAAACGTTCGGATTAGATAAAGAACGTTATGTACCGGTCATGCTTCTTTCTATCGGAAAAGCAGCAGACGAAGGCTATGCTTCCTACCGTCTGCCGATTGATAAAATTGCAGAATGGAAATAAAACAAAGAGCCCAGACCTATTTTCTGGGCTCTTTTTATTAACAATCTGAAGAAAAGAGTGATGAACAATTCATCACTCTTCTCTCTGTTATTCTTTGATTTTCTTCCTGCCAAACGGCCACCAGTTGCCTTCGCCAAAAGTCATGATGATTGCCGGAATGAAGAGCGGGAGAATGACAAGGCCGTAAAGCAGCAGCCCGATAATGATGACACTTGCCACCTGCATCAGCGTATTGACACCTGAAGGCATCATCGCCGCGAACGTTCCGGCCAAAATAATGGCCGCCGTAATAATGACGGATCCCATTTTGCTCATTGATCTGACAACACCTTGCGCAATGCCGAGGTGCACCTCTTCCTTAAATCGGTCCAGCAAGAAGATCGAATAATCCACGCCTAATGCGATCAAGATGACAAAGCTGAAAAACGGTACTGCCCAGCTGACGCCTGCGTTACCTAAGCCGTTTACAAAAATTAATTCTGTTATGGATATCGACGTATAGTACGTCAGCAGCAGTGACGCAATCATATAAATCGGCATGATCATTGAACGGAACAAAATCGTTAACACGATAAACAGGCCAATAATCATGATCACCATTGTTCTGGAGAAGTCCGTTGTGGACAGCTCTTTTAAGTCTGCATTTACACTTGTGACCCCGCCGTATACGATCTGTGCATCCTCGAGAGGAGTGCCGTCAACTTCGTTTGCTACAGCTTTTTTGATTTGGTTTATTGTTGTAATGGCTTGTTCTGAATAAGGATTAGAGTCCAGGACGACGCTTAATTGTACGCCTTTGCCGTCTGCAAAGGAATATTGGTCAATTGACTTCTTAAAGTCTTTATCCTTCATGACTTGATCAGGAATGAATATGCCTGTATCCCTTACGGTTGAGCTTTTGCTCATGTCCTCTAACATATCACTGGAAGCTGTAATGCCGTCAGAGATTTTCGTCAGGCCATCATTTGCACTCTTCACGCCCCCGGCAAGCTGCTGCAGGCTTTCTGTCAGCGTTCCGGCTTGTGCTTGCTGGCCTGAGAGCTGCTGATTCGCTTGTTCAAGTCCGGTTTGAATCTGTCCAAGCTGTCCGCTGATTGCCGTAAGCTGCTGCACAGTCTGTGCAGTATTGCCGGTTTGGGAAATCTGTTTGCTCACGAGCTGCAGCTGCTGATTGATTTTGCCCAATCCGTCTGCCGCATCGCCCAGTGAACCGCTGGACCTGCTATTTGAGGCTGAGCCGGTTTGCCCCGCCATTTGATTCAACCCGTTTTCTATATCCGTTAAACCGCTTTGGACATCAGCGATTCCTTTTACCGTCTTATCCAGTCCGTCTGAAACCGAGCCTAGCTGTTTATCAATATATAAATCTTTGATTTTTTCACCAGTCGGCTGTGTGATGGTCATGACAGAGTCAACATGTTCGACTTTCTCGATCGCTTTGCTGATATTTCCGAGATAAGGGATTGTATCAGCTGTTGTAAGATCTTTGTCTCCTTTCACGACAACATTGATCGGGAACGCTTTCCCTTCACCGAATCCATCCTTGATGGCCTCGAGAGCTTTTACTGATTTATAATCACTGCTGATTTCCGCAGTCGAATCAAATGAAATCTGGTCATCATAGGTCAAAATGAACGGTAGCGTGATAATCACCGTGATGACAATAAACAGAAACGGACGCACAACAGAATGCCTGCCGAGAAACGCCCATAATTTGTTGTCACTGTGCGACAGCACTTTCTTAGAAGGCCAAAATAATTTTTCACCCAACGTTACCATAAATAATGGAAGCAGTGTATAGAGGATGACCATTAAGATCCCTACACCGACTGCGACTCCTACTGCAGATTGGAAAATCGCAAACTTTGCAAATCCTAAGGCGGAAAATCCGATCAATACCGCAAATCCGCTGATAAATAAGGTTTTTCCCCCTGTACGGTAAGCGATAAGCGCCGCTTCTTTTTTGTCATGCCCGTTTGCTAACTCTTCACGGAATCGGGTAAGAAGCAGAATGCAGTAATCTGTTCCGATCCCGAACAGGATGGCGACTAAGAAGGTTTGCGTAAACGTCGAGATAGGAAAATCAACATTGTACACAAGGATGCCCAGTATGGATTGACTGATCAGATAAGAGAAACCGACAACTACAATCGGGATAAAAGGCGTCACAACAGATCGAAACACGATCAGCAGTAAACCGATGATCAAGCAGACTGTGATCACTTCCGTTTTCTTGAGCCCTTCCTCTGAGCTGTGAGCGAAATCCTGATTGATGAGAGAGGCTCCCGTAATATATGCAGTCAAATCATCAGGAACGATTTTATAAATGTCATCCGCGATTTTTTCCGCTTTTTTATCAGAACCTGTAATCGTGACAGGAATAAGAAGCGTTTTCTTGTCTTTTGAAATCAATTGGTCTTTGACTTCTTTTTCCGCTGTCAGAGGAGATGTTACTTCTTCTACACCGTCGATCTTTTTGACTTTATCGATCATTGTCCGGAGCTGATCCTCTGTTTCTTCCTTCAAAGCGTGGTCTAATGTAAAGACTATACTGATCGAATTATTGTCTTCTCCCGCTTGTTTTAAAATGGCATTTGCTCTTTCTGAAACAGCATCTGCAGGAAGCTGGGCCTGCCCCTTTTGATTGGCCAGCTCCGTTAAGTTCGGAGAAAACAAACTCAAAACGACGGTAAGTACTAATATAACCGCTGCAATTGCCCACTTGAATTTGATGATTGCTCTCATTCTGCAGAATCTCCTCCTTTAAATTTGCTTTTTAGAATGGTGAATATCTCTATGATAGAATTTAAGTGTTTCTCATCTATATCATCGATCAGCTCTTTGAGAGCGTTAAAAATGGCAGAATCTAATTCTTCCAATATGGTTTCACCGCTGGTTGTGATGTTAATAAGCTTAGAGCGCTTATCACTTTTCGCCGGACAGTCATCCCATTCAACCAATCCCTTATCGAGCAGCTTTTTCAGTCTGTTAGAAATCGCGCTTTTATGTACATTTTGATACATGGCTAGGCTGCCAGGAGAGGTTGGGCCCTTGACTTTTAAAATTTTTAACAGGTCTGCCTGTTCCCTTGAGATATGCTTGAAGACATCCTGATTGATTTCATGATGCACAAACTCTGTCCCTTCAAGTAATACTTCCACAAACAGGTTTATTGCCTGACATAGCTTTTGTTCATTCAACATCTTCCCCTCCTCATTATAGTTTACCCCTCTAAACTTTATGATCAATGCCAATTAGTTTATACCCCTAAACTATATCTGTCAACATATTTTATTTACGAACACCTTATCAAGAACGCTTGTTCGTGTATAATAGACATTAGAAACACGAAAGGGGAAATTTAACATGTCAGATTTTTCATTACAATTGTATGAATATAACGTCTGGGCCAATCAGCAAATATTCAACCGATTAAAAGAGCTTCCAAAAGAAGTATATCGCCAAGAAATTCAAAGCGTGTTTCCGTCGATATCCCATGTGTTGTCTCATGTTTATCTTTCTGATCTCGGCTGGATTGAAGTGTTTTCCGGCCAAAGCATGACCGATGCTTTGGCATTAGCTGAACAGCTCAAAGAACAGACAGAGGCAAAAGAAATGGAGGAAATGGAAGCCCTGTTTCTGACGTTATCCGAGCGCTATACATTATTTTTACAGCAAAAAGAACAGCTCAATAAGCCCCTTCAGATTCAAAACCCCTCAGGCGGAATTATGAAAACGACTGTTTCTGAGCTGGTTCCCCACGTTGTCAATCACGGGACTTACCACCGCGGCAATATCACAGCAATGCTGCGGCAGACAGGCTACCCATCCGCTCCGACAGATTATGGGCTCTACCTGTACATGAAAAAAACAGAAATGGCATAAAAGAAAGCGGCTCCTAAGTGAGCCGCTTTTTTTATGATGGAACGTTCAAAAACATTAAAATTTCTTTTCATATTTTCTGTATAGTAAAAAAGATATAAATTTTAGTGTTATAATAATCATTAAAAATATATTGCTGACTCAATAAACAATTTTTCAATGGAGGAACACACAAAGTGACAGACGACATGACGAAAGACAATATAAATCAGCAAAAATTGGAGAGAGGCTTGAAAAACAGGCACATCCAGCTCATCGCCATCGGCGGAGCCATTGGAACGGGCTTATTTCTCGGCTCCGGAAAATCGATTCATTTTGCTGGACCGTCTATTCTATTTGCTTACATGATCACAGGGATCATTTGCTTTTTAATTATGAGATCTCTGGGTGAATTGCTGTTATCGAATTTGAACTATCACTCTTTTGTTGATTTTGTACAAGACTATTTAGGCGATATGGCAGCCTTTATCACCGGCTGGACCTATTGGTTCTGCTGGATTTCGATTGCAATGGCTGATCTGACAGCCGTCGGGCTCTACACTCAATATTGGCTCCCGGGTGTGCCGCAATGGGTGCCCGGCTTAATCGCTCTGATCATATTACTGATAATGAACCTGGCAACCGTCAAGCTTTTTGGAGAATTAGAATTTTGGTTTGCGTTAATTAAAGTCATTGCCATTTTGGCACTGATCGTCATTGGCCTTGTGATGATATTTAAAGGTTTTTCCACAAGCACTGGGGTCTCCAGTTTCACAAATCTCTGGAGCCACGGAGGTATGTTCCCGAATGGCATGCACGGGTTTATCCTATCGTTCCAGATGGTTGTGTTTGCCTTTGTCGGCATTGAGCTGGTCGGACTGACAGCCGGTGAAACAGAAAACCCTGAAAAAGTAATCCCTAAGGCGATCAACAATATCCCTGTCCGGGTGTTGCTTTTCTATATCGGTGCTCTTCTCGTGATTATGAGTATCTATCCTTGGAATGTCATCAATCCCAGCGAGAGCCCATTCGTACAGGTGTTTGTCGCGGTTGGCATCGTCGGGGCAGCAAGCATTATCAACTTTGTTGTACTGACATCCGCTGCTTCAGCATGCAATAGCGCTGTATTCAGTACAAGCCGTATGGTCTATTCCCTTGCGAAAGATCATAATGCGCCTGAATCAATGGCGAAACTGACTCCGCGTAAAGTACCTAGAAATGCGTTGTTCTTTTCAGCTATCGTGATTTTAATCGGTGTTACGTTAAACTACATCATGCCAGAAGGCGTATTCACCCTGATCACAAGCATTTCAACCGTCTGCTTTATCTATATTTGGGGTATTACGGTCATCTGCCATATGAAATACCGTAAAACAAGACCTGAATTAGCAAAAACAAACAAGTTTAAGCTTCCGCTTTATCCGTTTACAAATTACCTGATTCTTGCGTTCCTGGCGTTTATCCTAGTTGTGCTGGCATTGGCTCAGGATACTCGTGTTTCCTTATTTGTCACGCCGGTTTGGTTTATTTTGCTGATTGTGATTTATAAAGTGAGAAAAGCGAAGCATCAATAAGATTCGCAGCTCCTGCCTCAGAAATGAGAGCAGGAGTTTTTTTAATGAAAATAAATGACAAATGACCTTTGCTTTTGAATTTGAAGTTATGCTATAGTGTGTGTAATCAAAACAAGAAGGGATGATGGGTGGACAATGATTAACTAATCTTATTTTTACCGTTTGAAATCAATATTTCAAATCAGAAAAAATAGGATTAGTCTGCCCATTTTCTATATATACGACATTGCTATTTATGAATAATAGCTTATTTGATCATGCAACGGCGCGGCTAATCCTTCCAACACATTTGGGAGGATTTTTTTATTCTCCCTTTAAAGCGAGGGATATGAATGAAAGAGATCGTAACATTAACAAATGTAAGCTATGAAGTGAAGGATATGACTGTTTTTAAAAACGTAAATGCCAGTATTCAGCAGGGAGATATCATTGGGATTATCGGCAAAAATGGCGCTGGGAAATCTACGCTGCTGCACCTCATACACAATGACTTATCTCCTGCACAGGGACAAATCCTTCGGCAGGGTTTAAAAATGACGTTGGTTGAACAGGAAACCGCGTCGTATTGCTTTGCGGATCAGACGCCTGCCGAAAAGAAATTACTGGAGAAATGGCGTGTGCCCGTCCGGGATTTCCAACAGTTAAGCGGCGGTGAAAAACTGAAAGCACGGCTGGCGAAAGGACTATCAGAGGATGCAGATCTTTTACTATTAGATGAACCGACAAACCACCTTGATAAAGAAAGCTTGCAATTTCTCATTCAACAGCTGAAAAGTTATAGAGGCACTGTGATTCTTGTTTCCCATGATCGTTATTTTTTAGACGAAGCTGCAACAAAAATATGGTCGCTTGAAGCTCAAACCCTGATTGAATTCAAAGGAAATTACTCTGGGTATATGAAGTACCGAGAAAAGAAAAGACTCGCCCAGCAGCGTGAATATGAAAAGCAGCAAAAAATGGTTGAACGGATTGAAGCACAAATGAATGAGCTTGCTTCATGGTCGGAAAAAGCCCACGCCCAATCGACGAAAAAGGAAGGGTTTAAAGAATATCACCGTGTGAAAGCGAAGCGTACGGATGCCCAGGTTAAATCTAAGCGGAAGCGGCTTGAACAAGAACTGGAAAAAGTAAAGGCGGAACCCGTTGAGCCGGAATATACTGTCCGCTTTTCAATTGATACAACCAAAAAAACAGGAAAACGTTTTTTAGAAGTTCAGCATGTAACGAAGGCTTTTGGCGAAAGAACCCTGTTTAAAAACGCACATTTTACAATTCAGCACGGCGAAAAGGTTGCGATCATAGGCCCCAATGGCAGCGGAAAAACAACATTACTGAAAATCATTCTGGGACAGGAAACCGCTGAGGGAAGTGTGTGGGTGTCACCGTCCGCAAATATCGGCTATTTAACGCAGGAGGTGTTTGATTTACCTTTAGAACAAACACCGGAAGAGTTATTTGAGAATGAAACATACAAAGTAAGAGGGCACGTTCAAAATCTGATGAGGCACTTAGGTTTTACTGCTTCCCAATGGACTGAGCCAATCAAGCATATGAGTATGGGTGAACGTGTAAAGGTCAAGCTGATGGCATATATTCTGGAGGAGAAAGACGTGCTGATTTTAGATGAGCCGACAAACCATCTCGACCTGCCGTCACGCGAACAACTGGAAGAAACACTGTCACACTATAGCGGCACATTGCTGGCGGTTTCACATGACCGATACTTTCTCGAAAAAACAACAAACAGTAAACTCGTCATCTCGGACAATGGCATCGAAAAGCAATTGAGTAACGTTCCATCAGAAAGAAATGACCGGGAAGAGCTTCGTTTAAAGCTTGAAACAGAAAGACAAGAAGTGCTGGGAAAGCTCAGTTTTATGACGCCGAATGATAAAGAGTACGAGGAGCTTGATCAGGCTTTCAATGAGCTTACGAAACGAATGAAAGAGCTGGATCAGTAGCGTGTAAGGGATACCAAGGGCTGTTCGCCCTTGGTATTTTTCAAGTTTTCGCCTTCAGCCCTCGCCAAAAAATATCGAAGGAAATCTCTAAAGATCGCTCAAATGATTGTTTATTCTCGTATACCAGCTGAATGTTCAGACCGTCAAAAAGAGTGATGAAGGCTATCGCACACTTCTCGGGCGGACAGGTGATGTCCGATTCTTTAAAAACAAGTGCAACCCGGCTTTTCAAAGCATGCAGAAACATCAGGTACTGGGCTGAAATAAAATCACTTACTTCAGCAGGAGCCTTAAACGACATCGCCTGCAAAAAGGCTACATTGGGCATAGCATGAAAGCGCACCTGCGTTTCTTTTAAAAAATCATATATAAGATTCTTGGCTGGCAAATGCTTTCGGGATTCAAAAAAATCATTGATAAACGCTACTTCTTCTTCAACAATCTCGGGGTATACTTCCATCAGCAGATCCTTCTTTGACGAGAAATGGTAGGACAGAGATTGTTTCCGAATTCCCAATTCTTTTGCAATATGTGCCATTTTGACTCCCTCGTAGCCAAGTTCATTAAATTGGCGAACGGCTGTGCGTTTTATATTCTCACGGGTCACTGTTCTGCCCTCCCTACATTATTTCTCCGTTTTCTCTTGGAACAGATAAATAAAATATATAATAAAAGAAACAGCAGGTACACCAAAACGGAAGCGATATAAAGCTCCTGATAAGAATAGATCGTTGCCACCACACCTAATAACAACGAGCCTCCGCCAATACCCATATCAAAAAAATTAAAGAATGTCCCCATAGCATCCTCATGTTCATGCTCTTCTACAAGATTGATACACCATGTCTGGATAGCCGGAAATATTGAGCCGAACCCAAAACCGTAACATATTGCCGCAGTAAAAAACATTGCATTGGTTTGGGCAATATATAATATTGAAAGGCCTGCTATTGAAAATATTGATGCGGGGATAAGGATGGCTGCCGCTCCGAATCGGTCAAATATTTTCCCAGAGATAAGACGTATAAAAAAACTGGCTGCCGCAATCAGAAAGAAAAACATTCCGACACTTCGGAAACCCTTTTCGATCGCATAGAGTGAAAAGAAGGACATGATCCCAGATGCAGCAATGCCTACTAATAAAATAAGAAACGAAGGAAACAGCACACGTCTTTCTAACACCTTTACCTTTACCTTTACCTTTACCATTCCCTTTTCAGCCGTGTCTTTTGCTTCAGGCCGCCTCCGCACAAGTGCAGCCATAAGCACAGCCAGTAAAAGAATGGACATCCCGCCAAGAAAAAGCCTCTCAAAATCATAAAGCTCCAGTGCTGCGATACCAATCATAGGTCCAACCGAAACTGCAATCGTTTCGCCTACCCCAAAATATCCAATCCCCTCACCTCGGCGCTCCTTCGGAATAATTTCCGCGGCAATCGTGGCAAAATAAGTAGTCGCTAATCCAAAACCGGCACCATGTATTAAGCGAATGAGCAATAGGGCGCTCACATCTGACGCCAAATAATATGCACCGGTTGAGCAGGCACTGATAACAATTCCAAATATAAGTAAGTATTTTTTGTTAAATCGTTTTGCCAAAACCCCTGCAAAAGGACGTATGGCAATGGCAGATATCATAAAAATACCTGTAACCAATCCGACTTGCTTTGCCCCTCCTCCGATAGCAGTTACAAACAATGGCAATGTCGGCAATAACATTTCAAACACCATAAATAAAAAGGCATTTGAAAGTGTGACAAAAATAAATGATAAGGACCACATTTTTGCAGTATGTATTTTTTCCACTTGTAACTCCATCAGCTTCTCCTCCTATTTCTGTTCATCGATTTATTTGATCACACTCACTTTATCTGACTATAGTCAGATTGTAAACTGTTAATATAAATAAAACTTATGATAATCGTTTATTATTAAATGGTTCCCAATCACAAAACTGACATTAGTCAGATTCATTTAAATGGAGGAAAATAAGTTTGGTTAGTCGTTACAGGCGAGGAGCTCCATAGAATATTGACAAAAAAAAAGAACAACACATGTTGTCCTTTTTCTTTATATTTTCAAACCTTCCCATGACCTTAATGTCTCTAGAGATGACTTAAAGTACCCCGTCACCACTTCCAGATAGCTATTTCCTTTTACCGGAGTAAAAGGGTCAGGACCGGCTGCCACCATCTCCATAATAATCGGGCCTTTATAACCGATAGAATGGAGTGCTTCGATTTGCTCTTTCAGATTGGAATGGCCGTTTCCGATGGCCTGGCGATTTGAATCAGCCACGTGATAGACTCCGAGTTTCTGCCCTGTCATTTCAATGGCCTTCACAGGATCAGCCTCTTCTATGTTCATATGATACGCATCGAGAAGAACATCGAGTTTGGAACTGCCGACATCACGTATGAATTGTAAAGCTTCTTCGCCAGTGATCACTTGATGATTTTCGTACCGGTTCAATACTTCGAATACCACCTGAATTTGTAATTCCTCCGCTTTAGCCATAATCTTTTTAGAGCTTTCGACCAATAAACTCCAATCCCTCTCATCATCACCGCTCCCTCTCACTTTGCCGACATCACCGTGAAGACAGATACGGGGAGCGCCTAAATCCACAGCCCAGTCCAGTAAGTCCAAGAAATATTGTACAGCCTTTGACCGAACCTCTTCATTCGTGCTTGAAATATCCACATTCCTTGGCGTTACCGATAAAACCTTTACATGATGAGCAGCCAGTGTTTCGGCAAGCTCTTTCGGATTCAGGGAAATATCCCCCTCGACCTCAACTCCGTCTACTCCGATTTCTGCAGCCAGCCGGCATTTTTGTTCAAATGGAATGCTGCCGAAAGTCCATAAGCATAACCCATATTCTCTTCCCATATTGAAATCCCCCTTTTAGAAAGATGAAGCTGTATTCTTTGACATGATTTCTCCTTCAATCTGTTCCAATGATTTGCCTTTTGTCTCCGGCACAAATTTATAGACAAAGAGAAAGGCAAGGACGCCAATGGCACCGTACATGAGAAATAAAATACCTGTACCAATCAGATCTAAAAGCAGCGGGAAGGACAGCGACACCGCAATATTTGCCAGCCACAGACAAGTACTTGCGATCCCCAATGCCGTCCCCCTGATGTGTAACGGGAAAATTTCAGCCAGCACAACCCAAACGACCATTCCCCAGCTCGCTGAATACGCTACCATAAACAAGCATAAGCAGGATAACAGCAGCCACCCGGGTGCATGAAAGAAAAGCGTACTGACCCCCAAAATACCAAGTGCCAAAGACATTCCGACATTGCCAATCAGCATGAGGTTTCTTCGGCCTATCATATCAATCAGCAGCAAGCCGAGGATCGTAAATAAGACATTGATAATGCCGATGCCAATGGTTCCTGCAATGGCACTGGAAGCGCCGAACCCCGCATTTTCTAAGATCGTCGGTGTATAATAAATAATCGTATTCGTGCCTATCACTTGCTGAAAGATGGCGACCCCAATACCGATAAATAAGATCGGCCTGATTGCCGGCGATAATAATATTGATATTGAAACACGCTCTTCCGTCTTGATCTCTTTCATACTGCGAATCTCAGCATCGATTGTTTTCGGATCTCTCGTCAGGAGCAAAATATGGCGTGCTTCATCCTCACTTCTTTTCTGCAACACCCATCGCGGGCTTTCAGGCATAAAAAACATGCCGGCCATGAGAATGAAGGAGGGAATCACTGCTAATAGGAGCATCAGATCCCACCTGCCGGAAGATGAAAAAACAAAGTTCACAATATAAGCCATGAGAATCCCGAAAGAATTCATCAGTGTATTCAATGAAGCGATTCTGCCTCTGATTGCGGCAGGTGCCATTTCTGACAAATACAAAGGAACAATTGCCGAGGCTCCTCCAACCGCTATGCCCAGTTCTATTCTGAATAGTAATAATATTCCGATATTATGAGCCAGGCCTGTTCCAATGGCTCCAATTGTAAAAAGCACACCCAGCCAGATGATGGTTTTTTTCCTGCCATAACGATCGGAAAATCTTCCGCAAAAGGCTGCGCCAACTAAAGCGCCAATCAGCACTCCGCTGACAACTAATCCTTCTAAAAATGGAGTCAGCTCCATGTCTTCCCTTATAAACAGCAGAGCACCGGATATTACACCTGTATCGTACCCGAACAGCAAACCTCCTAATGCCCCGAAAAAGTAAATAAGACTGATATAGGCCTTTTTGGATGTCATCAAGAAACCTCCAACTTATTGTATTTGACGTTTAAGCAAGGGAGATTCCTCCGTTTTAGAGAAAGATCTCCCAATGCCAAAAGGGTTATAACAGTGAGGCCGTTGAATCCCGCACGATTAATGAAGGAGACAGCATCACCCGCTGTACCGCTTTCTTTTGCTTTGAATGAGCCATGCCGTCTATCAGCAGTTCAATTGCCTTTTCTCCCATTTCTTCAGTCGGCTGTGCGATTGTCGTTAACTGAGGATCACTGATCTTTGCCAGGATGCTGTTATCAAACCCAACCAGTGAAAGAGATGAAGGAATAGAAATGTGAAGCTGCCTTGCAGCCTGCAAAACCCCTAAACCAAGCAACTCAGTTGTCACAAAGACAGCCGTCGGCCTATGTTTCTGATGAAGCAGCTTTAAACTGATGTCTTTACTGGCTGACAAGTCATACGGACAGTCCAGAATGGCTGATTCATCGATTTGGATTCCTGAAACCTGCAGTCCTTCTTTAAAGCCGATGACACGATTTTTAATTGATGTATTGTTAATCTTTTCTGCTATGACAGCTATGTTTGTATGCCCTAATTGGGCTAAATGGACGGCTGCCTCATATCCCCCTTTAAAATCATCCGCCACTACAGTGTCTACAGGCAGATGCGGTATATCTCTCGATAGCATGACAACAGGCATGTCGCTTTCAATCAGTTCACGTATCGCCTGACTGTTCTTGAGACCCGTCGCCACAATAATGCCGTCTACATGTTTTTGCTTCAGCATGGTGATATATTCTTCTTCTCTCAGCGAATTGTTGTCCGTACTGCATATGATGACACTAAAGTCCTTTTTACGGCCGCTGTCCTCCACAGCTCTGGCCAGCTCGGCCATAAATGGATTAGCGATGTCAGGAATGAGCAGCCCGATGGTCTTCATCATTTTTCTCGTTGAAGTCACAACACTTGGCTGATATTGAAGCTCCTCAATCACTTTCCAAATTCTTTTTTTCGTTTTTTCACTTATATTGCCTGTATGATTAAGAACCTTTGAAACTGTAGAGATTGAAACGTTTGCTTCCTTCGCAACATCATAAATGGTTGTTTTCATTAAGAAGGCCACCTTTATAAAATAGATCCTCTCTAGTATAAACGAATGCCGACAGGAATTTCTTTTTAAAAAGGCGCTTCTTCTATGAAAAACTCAAACCGTTTGCGGCACTCCGTCTTTTAATGTGACAGGCTGCTTCATTTTGCAAGATTCTATACAAGCTGCGGCAATGGCAAGTGCTGCACGCGCATCTTCACCTGTTACTGAGGTTGGATTATTATTTCGAACGGCATCAACAAACGATTGCAATTCATCAACATAAGCATCAAATAATAAATCCTGGTCGTAGCGAATTGTGTTGTAGCTGACTCCGTCTTTGTTATACCTTGTCATGTTTGTATGGCGGATATCTCCGATGGTCAGCATGCCTTCAGAGCCGAACACTTCTCCGCGGACATCATATCCATAAACGGCCTGGAAGTTCGCTTCCGCCGTTGCGATCGCTCCGTTATCAAATTTGATCGTGACAACTGCAGTATCCAAAAAACCTTTGTCTTTAAAATCAGGTCTGACTAGCGCATCAGCAGCGGCATAGACTTCAATCGGCTTCGCATTTGGATTGAGGTAGAGTAACGTATCAAAGTCATGAATCAGCGTCTCTAAGAAGATCGTCCATTGAGGAATTGGTGTCGGATCACCGAGTGCCGGGTCTCTTGTGATGGAACGCATTAACTGAGGCGTGCCGATTTTTCCCGCGCGGATTTCCTCATACGCACTGCGAAAGCCTTTAGCGAAACGTCTGTTAAAACCGATCTGAAGCGGAACAGACTCTTCATTCACTACCCTGGTGACTTCATCCGCTTCTTCCAGCGTGACAGCCATCGGTTTCTCACAAAATACAGCTTTCCCCTTCTTTGCCGCTGCAATAATGTTTGCGGCATGCGTCCTTGCCGGCGAAGCAATAATGACCGCATCAATATCCGGGTGCTCCAGCATGTCTAACGGATCTGTAAACGCTTTAATATTTGAGCCGAGCTTTTTCGCTAATGCTTCTGCATTACCCGGAACCGGATCTGCAACCGCATACAAATCTGCCCCTTTCACACGGAACGCAATACTTTCTCCATGAAAAGCTCCCATCCGTCCCGCACCTAATAGCCCAACCTGTACATTTCCCATGATTACCACTCCCATTCTGCGAAAATAAAGAAAGTCTTTCCCTATATATCATTAGAAAATAAAAGTAATTCCCAAAAATATTTATAATAATAATTTAAAAACAGGGAAAGTCTTTCCTAACTGTTTTCAATTGTAATCCCTTACATTTTACAGGTCAATCTTTTTTTGCTGTTTTTAACAGCAGGCCTCTCCTTAGCCGTCGATCAAGCCTGCGATAATTCATGTTCATGGGCAAAAAAATATCAAGGGTGCGCGGCCCTTGATCATTCAAATGGAAATTTCCCACAATAGAAGGGAGGTGATGAAGAAATGCAGAAGATTATTAAATGAAACAAACAAAGTGAGGATGGATCATATGACTGAAGACTTTTACTGTGATGAGGTATTTAGCGGCAAAACGAAAGTGAATAAGGTACTAGAGACAGATAACGTATTGGCATACTATCATACAAAGCCTTTTTATCCAGTCCATATTGTGGCTGTTCCTAAGAAACATATTTCCTCATTGATCACCCTGGAAGAGCACGACCATGGCTTGCTTCTTGAATTAATGGGTGTCATTCAAAAGGTCGCTTCCATGGTGACGGAAGAAAAAGGCGCATGCCGTGTGATCACCAACTTAGGAGCTTACCAGGACTCTAAACATCTACATTGGCATATTGTGTTTGGGAAACCGCTTAAGTAAGCGGCTGGGGTCAGCACAGCTGTTTCCGCATACGTATATTGGTCATGGCATAGCCCATCTTCTGATAAAGATAGACGGCTGTCTCGTTGTGCGCAAACACATGAAGAGCAAGTCTTTCCGCACCAAGCTCTCTTGCTCTTTCATCCAGCGTTTGAAGCGCCAATTGAGCCAGCCCTTTACCGCGAAAGGCTTCATACAATCCAAAGGAATAGATAAACGCTTCCTTTTGCGGATGAAACGGATCAGCATACAGCCAGAGCCACCCCATCCTTTCTCCTTGTTCATTTGTGATGTTCCAAAAATAATGATTGCTGCTGTTTCGTCCCTCCGGAATCATGTTTTCATATGCCTGCTCCGATTTTTCGAACGCCTCCTTTTCTGTCCAATTTCCCGATTTTATGTTTTGTTTCGCATAATTTTGCACGGACATCCCGCGAAATGCTTCGAACTCTTCTACAGTCATGTCTTCCAAGGTTAACGTCATCCTGTTTCCTCCTTATGAAAAAAGTCCAGCCAATGCCGGACAATCACTGCGTACAAATAAAAAATAAGCTGGTTTAAGCCTCTGACTCTCTATCATTCGATAAGAGAAATAGATTTCCTGCAAACCAAAATAAAAGACTGTGGAAATATAAGAGAAAAGCTTACGTGAACTCTCTAATAATGATCATGATCGAAACAATCAAACAGATCGCTGCGGGTATCGTCATGAGAAGCGATTGATGCGCTCGAACAATGTGCGCATGAACCGCTCCCGCCATGAGAACGACAAACAGGACGCCTGCTCCAAATGCTGCATACCGATTCCAAATTCCCGCTGTCATAGCAAGTGCCCCAGCTATTTCAAGAATTCCAGTAACAGTCAGAAACCATAATGGATATTGATAATGCCGCCAATGCTCAACTTGAAAGGGAACGCGGAACACCTTTATGATGCCTCCCGCGAGCATAAAAGCTGCCAAACTGACTTTCATAATCATAGATATCACCTTACGTCACTCCCTTTTGGAAGCATCCCGTATATTAAAAGATTTACAACCTCTGCGGCGAGGCTTGCCGGATCTTTGATTCCGGTTAACAAAAAGGAATCCGTTAAATGTTCGATCATGCCGATCAAACACTCAGCGACCGTTTCCATGTCCAGCTCGGAGTGAAAATAGCCAAGCCGCTGTTCTGCTTCTAGGTTTTCTTTCAAAGCCATCGCCAAGTCTTTTTTCATTTGTTTCGCCTCTGGGTTGAGAAAAAAGCCGATCTTGGTTACATCCTTGTCCTCAGCCAGACATTGAAAAACAGTTTCCACAGCAGACAGCACCCGTTTTGACACATCCTCCGTGTGTAATCCGTTTTCTAGGAGGAGTGACTCTGTCAGCTTTCTGACACGGGAGTGAAAATCGTTGATTAACTCCTCAAAGATCGCTTCTTTGCTTTGAAAGTACAGATAAAAGGAAGGCTGCGTCAGTCCCGCTCTTTTCACAATTTCACTTACTTTCGTTTCATGAAATCCCCAAATCGCAAATTCATTAGCAGCAGCGTTAAGTAATCGTTTCCGGCTTTCTTCCCCTTTACGTCCTTTTTTGCTTTTCAACTAGGATCATCCTCCACAAAAAGATACTCAAAAGTAATGTTACTTGTGAGTATTATTTCATGCCGTTGGATTTTATGTCAATAAATTTCATTTTTATCCAGACTTGGCCGCCCGTTTTATCCTCATATCATTAATACAGGCCGCCTCATTCTCTTCTGCTTATTGAATCCCCAATACAAGGAACAATTGGATGCAGCGGCGCATACTGTACTGTACAGAATGATGGAAGGGTGTGATGGGATGCCGACTACAGTAATCAATCTATATTATTTGAAGATCAACAGCATTTCAGGCAATGGTTCAATTACAATAGGCGAAGCCGCGCATAACAGCCATACCGCCAATAATAAATCTCAAGGGATCAACTCTTCTTTCGGTGATACATCACCTACAGAATCCGTAATGGAAAACTTCTTAAATGATCCTGATGTTAATGACCAGACATCTATCGGCAGCTCTGCTACATCCAATGTTAATACACCTCCGATTGTACCGCCGCCAATCTTAGATTAAAGGGGTATCGTTTATGCCATATCAAATTAATATCGCGAATATTAAGGTTAATGGAGTTACGCAAAACGGGAATGTGGATATCGGTCCAACTTTGCATAACAGTCATACAGCGAACAGCAAGTATTTTGGAGCAAACTTTTCTTTAGGGGATTTTTCGCCTTCTTCTTCGCTTTTAAACACTGGAAATCTTGATACTGACGTCAGTGACCAAGACAAAATCGGAAATTTTTCTGCACCAATTGCAAATCAAATATAAGGAGAACGTCATATGGATATCGAAAAAATACGAAAATGGCTTGAGATTACGAATGAATATAAGCAAAGTGATTTTTGGACAAATGTGCTCAAGCATAAAGCCCCAGAACAATTTTTTGATTCCGATACTTATACGTTCGTTTATGACTTTTATCAAGATGAAGAGAATAATTTTATCATTGTGGAAATGCCCGGTGTGTATGAAGAGGAATTAACGATCCGCTTAATATCTAAAACCCAGCTGCTGATCAAAGGAACGATCACGCCTGTTTTTCCCGCCGAAATGGAGGTGCTGCGTGAACGGTATTACGGCGAAATTGAGCGCACTATTCAGCTTCCTGAAGCCACCGAATCCCATTTATTGCAGCTTCAGCTGTTAAACGGGCTTCTTCACATTTCGTACCCAAGACAAGTCGAAACCATCGCGTTTGATAAAGGGCTTTAATAAGATACATTTATACCATCTAATCAACAATCAGTCATGGTTGAGAGACTGTGAATATGATCCTCAAATGAACCCGCCCGGTATTCTTATACGAATGAATGACCACCCTTTCGGATTTCAAAGAAATCTAAATTAAACTGGAACTTCACTTGGGAAGATTTTGTTCTCATTATATCTGATGTCATCTTGCTGAGAATGTCGGGATTTCTATCGGAACGATTATCGTTCAGCCCATCATCGAACACAACCTCATCAAAACACTGATCGCAGCTGCAATCTTTACGATTGCTCTCTTTATGTAATGGCTTCAAGTGAAGGCTAACTGGAAAAGCGAGAATCGTTATTGATAATAGACATGTACATACAGAAAACTTAAAAAAATGAGGCTTACAGCTGATCAGCTTGAAATGCAACTGAGACTTCAGAGAGTACCTACCGGATGTCAAAAAAGCGACATTAGAAGCAAACGGCCAGTTAGGGTTAGAATAGATAAAATCAATGAGAATGTAAAACCAAGTCCTCATAAGCCGCATTAAAAAGACGCCTGTTTTGGACGTCTTTTCGATTTTTTCACGTTATTTTTTACCGTTTCGTTTAACCAATCGATCCTCACGCTGCGTAATCTAATAAGCAGTTCATACAGAGAGAGGAGAAATATAATGGACAAACATCCAAATATTCATTCGATTTCTGGAAACAGCGTCTCGAATACTGGCGGCGCATTTTCTATCAGTCCGCTAACGATGTCTAAATCAGAATCCGGTGCTGGTGGATCGAATACGGGAATTGTTTTTCAATATAACCTTTTTAGTCAAACAAGCTCCACCAATAGTCAATATTCGAGTCAACAAGTGATAAACTCACTTCAAGAGCTTATCCAAAGCTTTTAGCCAATTTTTAAACATTTTGATGAAAGTGCCTCTCCAGCTTTTGTATCTCACCTTTTGTCAGGAAATCACTCAGGTGTTTTTCGTTTATTTCTTTACTTTTTAAACAGTCATTCCGTCGCCGATTGGGATCAGCAGGGATTCCAGCTGAGGATGCTGAGCCACTGTTTTATTGAATGTCCTCATGACTTCTGTATGGCGCCGGGGTGCAGCCTTTTGATCTGCCACACTGCCACCTGCAAGCACATTATCTGCAACAATGACAGCACCTGGCTTTGCAAGCTCAATGCAATGTGTCAAGTACTGTTCATAATTCCCTTTGTCAGCATCGATAAAGAAAAAATCAAATCGCTTATCACTTTTGACCAATTGTTCAAGGCTTTGCAACGCAGCACCTGTCATATATGTGACTTGACCGCCAAAGCCGGCTTTTGTTAGATTGCTGTGCGCTAACTCGGCATATTCCTTCTTTAATTCAAGAGAGGTTAAGGTTCCTTCTTTCCCGAATCCTCTGGCAAGGCAAATTCCGCTATCCCCCCCGAGTGCCCCAATCTCCAGAACATGTTTGGCGCCTGAAATGGACACAAGCATGGTGAGCAGCTTTCCAGCAGAAGGAGATACAGATATAGAAGGCATACCATTTTCTTTGATGGACGAAACCACTTCTTCCAAAAGATCATCTTCATTAGAAAACACGAATCAATATAACTGTTCATTTGTTTCATTCGGTTCCTTTCCTTTCTCTCCATTTTCTGAAGATGCCTCTGTATCTTCACCTTTTCCGGATACATCCTTTGCTTCACTTTCATGTATTTCAAATAACTGGATAAATTCGTTGATCACCATATCAATGGCTTTTAATTCGCCGACAAGCATTTGCTGGATAGATTGGAATTCCGGCTGTTCTAACTGCTGCTTAATAGTCGCGCGCTTCAAATGCATCATCTCTAAAAAGGCAATGGCCCTGCCACGGCGAAAAGTTTTTGGTCCATGATGCTGTGAACCGCCTCTGCCCCTGTGACGATCCCCACGATGATGCCCTTCTTTCTTAACATCTTTGCTCTTCATTCATAAAGCCCCTTTCCTACATTATGTGATCCTAATTGTATACAAACGTATACAAAGTGTCAGATGATCATTTGAATATTACTGTTTCTAAAAAATCAAAAAGGATGCTACACCTTGTAGCACCCTTTTTTGCTTCACTTATTGGTTTGTTTAGAAATGATTTTGCTGGATTTGATGTGATGTTTCTATGCAAGCCCAATGATATTCCACAGGATGGCGCTGAAAATATGATGAAGTGAGGAATACTGATATGCTGATGGATCAATCACTTATATCCCATGATTGATCCTCATTCTATAATGCAGAACATATTGATTCATTTGCTCCAGCTCAATTTCAGAAAGCTCCTTTTCATTTGGAAAGCGTAAAGCTTTATTCATCTTCATATAACTGATAAACCCTTTTCAGCCTTTCTTCGAGCTGTTCAAAATGAACAAAACGGGCTTCTCTCAGAAACTCAGTCCCATCGATGAACAAAAGAAGCACAGGGACGGTGAAGACTGAAAATCTGCCGGCGACCTCTTCTACATCGTCAGCATTGATATGCCCCAATGTGATGTTTGGAAACTGATCCAAGACTATTCTGAGCTGCGGCAGAACAGCGTGACATACTGTACAGCCGGGCCTTGATATATAGATAAAACTGAATTGATGCTGTTTAATAAAATTCTCTATAGCATCTAATGAATGTAATTCTGTCATCTCTTTCATCCATTTACTCCTTCAAATTGGTCTGTCTTTCATGACCAAGCTCATCGATACGTATCATTCACTATACACATTTATATTTATTATATCCGCTTTTTTGCTTTGCAGGGTACCTGCAAGTTTGCCCGAAAATCGCAAAACAAAAGAACAGTTACCGCATGCCAGTAACTGTTCTTAGATACTTTCGTATTAAAAATGCAAAGCGTAAGCCCCTGAACCGATGAGTGCAACCCCGATGGAGACTGCAATCAGCACCACGTTATATTCAAAACCGCCGGCGCCATTCGCAAATCCTTTCGCTCCATGGACTTTTACGATAGCACCTAACATAATGATCGTGATGATAGCAGCTCCAAGCAGGAGGAACACACCTAAAATAAATAGAATTCCGCTTACTAATTCCCCAAGACCTGATAAAGCGGCCGCGACGTTACCTGGTTTAACCCCAATTGACTCGAACCATTGTCCGGTTCCTTTAATCCCGTATCCGCCAAACCAGCCGAATAATTTTTGTGATCCATAAAACAGAAACACCACACCAATCATAATACGAATAAGCAATAGTCCTGCATCTTCCATTTTTATCTCTCCTTATTTTTCATGTAACATGATATGCTGAAAGGCACCAGTCTGACTCTTTGCCGCCAGTACCGTCCAGCAATCATCTGTTGAATATATGCCTTTTATTTTCATCATGCGTCAGCATTCATTAAAATCAATCCAACTCTCTCACTTCAAACGGCAGCAGCCCTTGTTCAATTTGTGTTCGATGCGGTTCATACTGCACAGGCAGCATCAATTTCCCACCCATTGTTTCTGGTGATTCATCATGTGCAAAGCCCGGCGGATCAGTTGCGATTTCAAACAGAATTTCCCCATGTTCTCTGAAGTAAATCGCATTAAAATAGTTTCTATCCCGAACAGGAGTCACACCGTATCCGTGAGAAGCAATATATCTTTGCCAATCTAATTGATCTTCGTCATCGCTAGCACGCCAAGCGATGTGATGCACCGTACCGACTCCCATTTGCCCGCGGCCAATAGGCGTTAATTTAAGGTCAATCACATTTCCGATATCACCGGCAGAACGATAACGAATGAAGTCTCCTTCCATGCCGACTCGTTCCAGCCCCATGATGTTTTCTAATAGCTCAGCGGTTTTATCAGGCTGCGCTGATAACAGGGTTGCACCGCCAAAGCCTTTAATGGCAACATCAGGTGTTACATCTCCGAACGTCCACGTATTGGCTTCTCCTTCTTCTCTTTCCACGATTTCTACATGCAGGCCGTGCGGATCATCAAATTCTACATATTGTTCTCCAAAACGCTCGATTTTGGTGTATGGAACGTTGAACTTTTCAAGTCTCTTTTCCCAAAAAGCCAAAGCTCCCTTCGGCACCACATAAGAAGTCACGCCAACTTGCCCATCTCCAATGATGCCTCGGCGGGCTCCCGCCCACGGAAAGAAGGTGATGATTGTTCCCGGCTTCCCGCCTTCATTTCCAAAATAAAGATGATACGTGCCTGGATCATCAAAATTGACCGTTTGCTTGACCAATCGAAGCCCCAGGACTCCTGCGTAGAAATCTGCGTTTTCTTGAGGGTGACCGACAATTGCTGTAATATGATGGATTCCCATCGTTTTTTTAGCCATTTTTATCCGCTCCTTTAAACGTTCATTTAGATATACTCGACAAACTCATTTACAGGCTTCCGATAGCCGCGCGGCCTTCTGCTCTCTGTTTTTTCTTTCCCAATTGTAATCATCATGACAACCTCAAATTGATCATCTATATTCAAAATCTGTTTCACGGCTTCCGCATCAAAGCCGATCATAGGGCAGGTATCCCAGCCTTTTTCCTTAGCGCTCAGCATAAACATCATCGCTGAAAGTGAAGCATTCCTTATCGCCTCATCTCTCTTAAATTGTTCTCCCCTGTTTTCATAAAACGAAACGGTGTCTTGAACCATGTGATCATACTCTTGCTTATTTAATACCCCTAACACCTTTAATCCTTCATAGATATCAGCCGCTTGCTGATATGCCTGCTTATCCCCTAAAACCAAAAGAACCGCAGATGAGCTAAACACTTTATATTGTCCGTTTGCGGCCTGTTTCAGCTTTTCTTTTACATCCGGGTCTAGAACCGTCACATATTTTGTATGCTGCAAATTAAAAGCCGATGGAGCCAATGCAACCAATTCAAACATCTCATTAAGTTCATCTTTCGTGATTGGATGATCTGGAAGGAAGTTGCTTGCAGATCTTCTTTCTTTGACTAGCTGTGAAAATTCAGTCATTTACGATACACCCCTTTTATCTCGAATTCGAGATATTACTTTATAAAAAATCACCTTGCAGAAATTCAAAAGAACTTACAATGATTGAAATTCTCTACATTATTCAGCAACACGCAGGTTTACGCTTGATCGTTGGCAATTTATCTTGAATTAAAATATCCTGAATATGAGATAATAATAAAACACGGATATTCTAATGTCAACAGGTTTTTAAAAATGAAGTGGAAATTTTTCACTGAAGCAGAATTTTAGTTGACCATCACCGCTTGTTACATAAGAACCTATTTGTTTGCTGTGTGATCTTTTAGCCCGGCTCCAACTTTTTTTCTTTCACCTTATTTATTAGTAAACAGGAAACAACGTTGCTATAGACCCACTCGAAATGGAATTGGTATGATAAGCAAAGTGATTACACAAGAAAGGATACGGAGAGCGAATAAAAAGCACTCCTATTTTTTTGTGCAGTTTTATAGGAGGAAAAAATGGCAAGTGAAAGAGAACAAATAAGCAAAAAGGTTGCTTTGATTGCATTGATAGCCAATCTGATCTTAATGGCAGGAAAGGTCTTTTTTGGGCTGATAGGCGATAGTGAAGCTGTTTTTGCAGACGGAATCCATTCCGCAGCGGATGTCGTTGCTTCGATTGCTGTCCTGGCAGTGATCGGCATTTCCAATAAACCGCCTGATCAAGACCATCCTTTTGGGCATGGAAAAGCTGAAGTCATTAGTGAGGCGATTGTAGGAATTATCTTAGTGATCGTATCCGTTTATATCCTAATAGAAGCGATTCTGTCCTTTGTTGAAGGGCCAAGCGTTCCACAATACAGCGCATTGTTTGCAGCTCTGATTTCGTACGTGGCTAAGGAGATCCTATATCGTTATTCCATAAAGCAGGGGGAAAAATGGAACAGCAAAGCGATTATAGCGATTGCATACGATCATAAAGGCGATATCGTTGCCTCTCTTGCCGCTTTTATCGGCGTCCTATTGGCGATTATCGGAAACACCCGCGGATGGTCCTATCTGTTGTACGCCGATGCAATTGCCAGTGCAATCGTGGCTTACCTTATTTTTAAGATTTCAATGGAATTAATCAGGCCGTCTGTTGATGTTCTTATGGAGAAAAGTGTTGCTCCCGAGCTGATAGAGGAATATAAAGCTGTTATTTTTCAATGTGATCAAGTAAAGCGAATCGATAGAATCCGCGCGAGAGAACATGGCCACTATAAATTGCTTGATGTCCGTCTATCTTTGGATCATGATTTGACGATTAAACAGGGACACGATATTGCCCGCGAAATCCGAAATGAAATCAAAAGACAGTTTCCAGATGTTGAAGAAGTGCTCATCCATGTGAATCCTTATTTTGAAGAATGAAAAAGCTCCTTTTTAAAAGGAGCTTTTTCTTTATGCCGTTTGTTCAAAAATGTTTTTTATCCTCGATAATGTCAATTTGTTCGGACATTATCGCGCCTTACTATATAATGTGAATGTATAAATCATATGAACAGAAAGGTTGTTAAAATGAAGGAATTTTTTTCGATTGGAGAAGTTTCAAAGCTATTCAATGTGAAAGTCTCTGCGCTTAGGTACTATGATGAAATTGGTCTTTTGAAACCGGAATATAAAGACGAGCATACGAACTATAGATTTTATTCTACCCAACAGTTCGAGCGGTTGGATACCATCAAGTATTTGAGAGCTTTAGGCCTGCCAATCAATAAACTTCTTGATTTTTATAATTCTCAAAATACAAACACTCTGATTCATTTACTGAAAAGCCAGCAAACTGAAATTGATCGCAAAAAAAGAGAATTGGAACGCATAGAAAAAAAGATCTCCCGCCGCATCATGCAAATAGAAGATGCCGTCCACACGCCGTTACATCACATTACAAAAATCAAACTTCCCGCATTACGTGTGGCTTATTTACAGCATGAGTATATTCTCGGCCATGATATCGAACATTCATTAGCCAAATTGAGAACTCATCTGAATGTGAACGAGGATATATTTATAGGCAAGATCGGTTTATCTATTTCAGCAGCAAATGTAATAGCAAATCAGTTCGACAAATATTCCAGCATATTCATGATTCTTGAAGATGAAAATGAAGAAACTTCATCCGAAATCATTTTTCCTCCAAGAGACTATCTGCAAATCAGGTTTAAAGGGTCACATCCAGAAGCCGAACCATATTACAAACAGTTACTGGCATATATGAACGAACATCATTATGAGATAGCGGGAGACTCAATCGAAATCACACTCATTGATTATGGGATTACAAATAATCTAGACAATTATGTGACTGAAATCCTGCTGCCCATCAAATAAATTTCATGAATATGTTTTTAATCTCCCTTGACTCTCTACTAACTTGAGGGTTTATTTTTTATGCAGGAATCATTATTGGAGGAGAAAGCTTATGTTTGGGACCATTTTTAACACAGTGATGATCATTGCAGGAAGTATAATTGGCGGGTTATTCAAAAAAGGCATTAAAGATGAATACCAGGATATCCTGATGCAGGCAATGGGATTCGCTGCAGTCGCGCTGGGGATCAACGCGATTACACAGCATTTGCCTGATAGTAAATACCCCATTCTTTTTATCGTGAGTTTAGCCCTTGGAGGTTTGCTTGGCCAGAGCATCAATCTGGAATTACGGTTCAACAAGCTGGTGAACAAATTCTCTAAAAGCAATTTAGCGGAAGGTTTATCAACTGCGATCTTATTATTTTGTATAGGTTCACTGTCAATATTGGGCCCTGTTGAAGCGGCGCTGAATGAAAATTATACGTATCTCCTGACAAACGGGATGTTAGATGGGATTACCTCCATTGTGCTCGCTTCGACTTTTGGTTTTGGAATAGCAGCGGCTGCCATTGTATTATTTGCTTGGCAGGGCTCTATTTATTTATTTGCTAAAGTAATGGAGAGCGCAATCAATACGGATCTTATAAACGAAATCACAATTGTAGGAGGTATCCTCATCCTCAGCTCAGGGTTAAGCATTCTGGGAATTAAGAAGTTTAAAACACTAAACCTGCTGCCCTCCCTGTTAATCCCGCCTGTTGTCATTTACGTGATTCATGTATTTGGATTGCGGTTTTAATGAGATCGCTTACTCAAAGGAGACTAATATTCTGTTATATTGATTTTCGGGAATCTGTTTCAATCGCTTTAATTCTCTTATTTCCTCTTGGGTTTGACATCGAATAACCACTGTATTATATTGCAAATAAAGTCTGTTATGTAAAAATCAGACTCCCCATCTCGAAACGGTACATTCATTTTTAAACAGGATTGGGAGGAAATTGTATGTCAAACGATTCATCTAGTATTCCCGAATTAAGTGACAGCGGTATTCGTTATTTTCAAACTTATAATGAAAGCCTTAGTCTTTGGCCGGTCCCCTTTAAATCATTCTATATATCTACTCGTTTCGGTCAAACACACGTGATTGCTAGCGGACCAGAGGATGCCCCGCCGCTTGTATTACTTCACGGGGCATTATTCAGCTCGACTATGTGGTATCCCAATATCGCCGATTGGAGCAGCAAATACAGAACATATGCAGTTGATATCATAGGTGATAAAAACAAGAGTATTCCTGAGAATTTAAGCGGTACGAGAACGGATTACGCCAATTGGCTTCTTGATGTGTTTGACAATCTGGGGATCGAAAAGTCTCATATGATTGGACTTTCGCTTGGCGGTCTTCATACGATGAATTTCATTTTACATGTGCCAGAGAGAGTAAAAAGCGCAGCTATCCTTAGTCCGGCAGAAACATTTTTACCATTTCATCACGATTTTTACAAGTACGCTCTTAGTCTTTCAGCGCCAAATGGGGTTAAGAAATTCTTAAGTTGGATGATGAGAGATCGCAATGCTCTGCACCCGAATTTTGTGAAGCAGTTTCAGGCAGGAGTGATGTGGCAGGATGGATCAAGAAATCCAAGCCCTAAAGCAGGCGGATTTCCGTATGTTTTCACCGACGGGGAATTAAAGTCAGTAAAAATCCCCATTCTATTGTTACTTGGTGAACATGAAGTCATCTATGATCCTCACTCAGCCTTACACCGCGCTACTTCATTAGTTCCTGGCATTAAAGCGGAAATCATTAACGCCGGCCATGTCTTATCTATGGAACAGCCAGCATACATAAATGAACGTGTAATGTGTTTTTTTAGTTCATGAACAACATTTGACGGTGAGTGTTCATAAAGAAGTAAATTGCATCCGTAAAACCTTTACAGTTTCTTCTAACCGTTATATTTTACAAAATAGAGTCCCTCTGATGGACTCTATTTTTCTATAGAATTTCAATTTATTCAATGATGAATGACTTCAATCATTTCAAGAACCTACCCTCATAACTAAGCGGCAGTTTTCGGACAGCAGCTCACTTCACAACACGCGGACAAAAAATACCAAGGTATTCACAACCCTTGGTATCATGATGAAAATGGTCTTTGATTGTAAAGAAATCACTTTATACGCTTTAAGACTTTTCCTGGATTCCCTGCCACTACCTTAGCCCCCGTTCTACATTCGTAATAGCAAGGATGTCTTACTATGCGATTTCGCATCAGACAAGATTATGCTCAGTCTTTGGAAATCAGAAGCCGAATACCAACAAGAATCAATTCATTTTATATTGTCCTCTGTAAGGTTTTTTCACCTCTGGGTGCATTTTCATTAAAGTATTCATAAATGATGTCATATTAGAGATGTGCACACCGGTTTCCTTCTCAATCTTTCTTTTCAGATCGATACTGCTCATTGGCTTATCCTGCTGCTTTAATATGTGTAACGCTGCTTCTCGAGAGGCTTTTGATTCAGCTCTGCCCTGCCTTCTTTTTTTCTGTTGGATTGGTTTTGATGTTATATGATATGTCTTTACATCATTTGCTGTTTGTTCAACGAGCGCGACTTGAGATGGGCGCTTCTTTTCTTTACTAGACCTTTCTAATGCTCTTAAGCTTGAAAAGATCTTCTCCCGTTCTAACTGAAACTCACGAAGTATCGATATTTCATGTTTGTCTATTTCTGCTAATCTCATACACAAAGCTTTTCTTTGTTCAGCCATCTTCTTCCCCCCAATTAAGCAGGCGGACAAAAGCTTTATTCCACCTGCAGATCTGAGTAATTGTTCAACTCTTTAGTACCCTGACCAGGGAAATCAACATATCTATGAAGATGAGTGGCGCTGTTAATCCTTTATTCGTTTTATAACAGCGCTTATCACGATTTTTTTGTTCGGAACATACTCAGTATATAGCCGCCTAATCCCCCTATAATAGCTGGAATGAACCATCCGAGCCCTATGCTGTACATAGGAAGAATCTGAGTGAAAACGCGATTCACGACTTCAATTTTTACCCCAGCTTCATTCAAACCGTCAAATAGGCTAATGATAAACGTGAACAGTAAACTGCCCTGATACACTTCAGCCTTCCCTTTAAATACAGAATGTAAAAACGTTAAAAAGATTAAGGAAATCGCGATTGGATACATCGTCATTAAGACAGGCATTGACACTTTAATGAGCTGTGTTAACCCTATATTTGCGACAAGCGTACTAAACACCGCTAAAATCACAGCAATTTTTTTATACGAAATGTTCGGAAATAATTCATGAAAAAAGGAAGAGCACGCTGTGATCAGTCCAACACTTGTTGTCAGACATGCTACTGTAATCATTAAGCCCAAAAAGATGGAACCATAGGATCCAAAATAATAGGATGAAACCTTAGCCAAAACCTCGGCTCCATTTTCTAAAAGCCCCAGCTTTTCAACGCTGGAGGCCCCCATATATGAAAGGGCAGTATAGATAAGGGCTAAGAGTGTCGCAGCAATCGCAGTTGCTTTTGCACATATCATCACCAGCTGTTTTTTGGTGGCAGCACCTTGTTCTTTAATTGCATTCACAATGATGATTCCAAAAACAAACGCTACAAGGGCATCCAGAGTCAGATATCCTTCCTGAAAGCCTTTAAAAAACACATGTGATGTATACCCTTTTGATGGTGCTTGAATTGTTCCGATTGGATGGGCAACAGCTATCACTACAAGCAATCCGATAAATGTCAATTTAATTGGCGTTAAAAATTTTCCGACTACATCAATGATTTTTGTAGGGTTGAGTGATAACAGACATGCAACCGTGAAAAATAAAATTGTAAATATGATTAATGGAACAGGGCCTGCATCATCTGATAAAAAAGGTTTCACTCCAATTTCAAACGATACGTTCCCGGATCTCGGGATTGCGAAAAAAGGCCCGATTGCCAGATAGAGAATCGTCGTAAACACAATTCCAAACACCGGATGCACACGGCTGGCTAGCGATTGTAAATTATGTTTACCTGAAAAAACAAATGCTGTCATTGCCAGCAATGGCAAGCCAACTCCTGTCACTAAGAAGCCAGCATTTGCGATCCATACATTTGTTCCAGCCATTTGACCAAGCATAGGCGGGAAAATGAGATTTCCTGCTCCAAAAAACAATGCAAATAGCATTAATCCTATAATGATGACATAGGAAGAAGAAACTTTCTTTGACATGATAAATCCTCCGATTACCGTAAATACTTTTTTAATTGACCAGCAAACATTGCAGCTGCTATTTGCATTGGCACGGCGTTGATTCTAAAATCATAAACTTGTATCAGTCTTACATATTTTTATCATGATCCTTTCGAATAGACACTGCATCCATGGCTGTTATCTCACTTTGACCATGTAAGATGTCGATTCAATAGAATCCAAGGCGATAGCTGCGTTTGATCTCTGTCGCATGGGCGATGATCCGACCAACTGGTTTAGCCGGCTGAAAAAACTGGATTGTCGCCGAGACAGCATTTTTTTCATGTGCATGAACCATATGAATTAGACTCCCAAGCTTTAATTCTGCAAAACCACCTCGCAAAAAATGAGCGGCTACAAACTCCATTGATCCCGTAAAAATGATGAAACTCATGATGCTCGGATAAATTGCATGAATTCCTATGTCATGCATAAAGATTCCATAAGCAATCCACCTGCCTAAATCGGAATCGTATATCGGAAGGCCGAACGAAATACAGCCCATTTTTGATCTTCACACCTTTGAGCAACATATTTAATGTACCATACAAAATCCATACAAAAAACAAGATCATTGTAAGGATGACAATGATCCTTTGTATAATAAAATAGAGAACCATATATGAGTGTTATGCTTTCTTCAACAGAATCATTAGATAGTAAAGAATAACATTATCTAGGCTAGTTTGGACCGCTAAGTGTTATTAGATATTAAAATGAATGCTGTAACCCAAAAACATACCAAACCGTTTGGTATGTTTGTTTGTAATCCCTATGAATGGCTATAACTGCCGGCTTCATCTTCTAAATACTACCACATTGAAAGGCTATTAAATCGCCTACAACATGATCAGGGAATAAATGTTAAGCAAAAAAAAGCAGATCATAAAAGATCTGCTTTTTCTATTACATGATTTGTTTCTTTTGTTCATGATCTATTTCTGGCTGTATTTCTTTCGTGAGTTGGTGCCCTTCTATGTCCACATTCGGAATGATCTTGTCTAGCCATTTTGGCAAATACCAGGCTGCATTCCCCATCAGCTTCATGACACTTGGAATCAGTGTCATTCGTACAATAAATGCATCAAAGAGCACACCAAAGGAAAGAGCCAATCCGTTGGCTTTAATAGAAGCTTCACCAGCAAAGATAAATCCAGCAAAAACGAATATCATGATCAGGCCAGCTGCGGTGACAACAGGACCGCTGTGTTTTAATCCAGCTTGAATCGCTTGTACTGGATTCTTTGTTTTCACATATTCTTCACGCATTCTGCTTACAAGGAATACTTGATAATCCATGGCTAATCCAAACAGTATCCCAATAGATAAAATCGGCAAGAACGCGAGTATCGGCCCTTTTTCAGGTATTTTGAAAAAGTCGATGAGATTACCGTCTTGTAAAACAAATACACAGATTCCAAGAGTGGCTGTCATCGTCAATATGAAACCCGCAACAGCAACAAGAGGCACAAGCAACGAACGGAATACGATTGTCAGCAATACAAACGCAAAACCAACAATGAGTACAGCAAACACCGGTATCGCATCATTAAGGCGTTCTGAAATATCAATATTCACTGCAGTCGATCCAGTAACGAGCAAATCTACCCCATTTTTATCTGATAAGCTGCGTACATCCTTTACCAAATCCTTCGTTGCTGCATCATTTGGACCTGTTGTAGGAACTACCGTAATGATGGCAAAGTTCCCTTCTTTATTAGGCATTGCAGGCGTGACACTCGCTACATGGTCTAGTTCCTTTATTTCTTTCACTGCATCTGCGAAGGCTTCCGCCTTATTTTCTGTTACACTTGTGGCATCCGCTACGATTGTTAATTGACCATTAAATCCTTCTCCAAAACCGTCGGCAAGCAAGTCATAAGCCCGGCGATCTGGATTATCCTTCGCTTTCATCCCTGCATCAGGCAAGCCCAGCTCCAAATGCATAGATGGGATACTAATAACAAGCAAAATGAGAATGCTGCATACACTTAGCATGATAGGATTTTTTGTGACAAAGCGTCCCCAGACATTTGTTTCAGCGCTTTGTTTTTCTTTTTTCTTGTTTGATTTCGGAACCATCCGTTTCCCCGCTATCGACAAGACGGCAGGCACAAGCGTGATTGAAGCGAGGACAGCTAACAATACACTAAGACCTGCTGTCAGCCCCATTGCAGACATAAAAGGAATGTCAACGACAGTCAATCCGCAAAGTGCGACAATAACAGTAAGTCCGGCAAAAACAACTGCACTCCCAGCTGTTCCTGTAGCTCTCGCGATTGATTCATTTTTTTGTATACCTTCGCCTAAAAACTGGCGGTGCTTCGTAAAAATAAATAAAGCATAATCAATCCCAACAGCAAGGCCAATCATTCCGGCTAATGAAAGACTAACGGAAGCAATATCAAATACTTGTGTCCCAACCAAAACAAGTCCAATACTTACACCTAATCCAATCAGTGCAGTTAAAATCGGTAAACCTGCTATTAATAAGGAGCCGAATGTAATGGCTAAAACGACAAAGGCCAAAATAATGCCGACAATTTCAGACACTCCGCCTATCTCCATCTCGGCTCCTGGTACATCTCCGCTTAGCTCAGTTTGTAATCCCTCGTCATCAGCCAATTTCAAACTGTCTTTTAAGTGTTTGATAGAGTAATCTTTTATATCATCTGCTGAAGATTTATACTTGATATCAGCATAGGCAACGGTGCCATCTTTCGCGATTGTTCCTGTAACAAAAGGACTTGCAATCGAGTCAACAGAATCATCTTTATTGATTTCCGTGAACGTATTTTCTATTGCTTTTTTGGCTGACTCTGCAGTAAGTTTCTCTCCATCTTCAGCTCCGAAAATCACCCGTATGCTCCCTTTATCAGGACCGTGAGGAAATTCTTTTTGAATGATATCCATCGCTTTTTCCGAAGGTGTGTCAGGTATGGACATATCCTCAGAAAAACTTGGTTTTAACGTGATTGCAAGGCCTACCGAAGCAACTAACACAACGATCCACGCACATATTACTTTTATGCGATTGCGAGCAACCCATCCTCCTAATTTATATAACATTCTAGACATGATAATCTCCTTTCAGCACATTGCTTGATAACATTCTTTGCTTTCTCATTGTAGTTGACATTGAAATAAAAAAAACGTACATTCGGGCATGTACGTTTGGGCAAATTTCAAATATATGATGTTATTCGTCTAATGTCAGAATGCCTCTTTGCATGGCAATCGTCACTGCCTCAGTTCTTGAATTTGCGCCTAATTTATTGTAAATGGACGTTAATCTAGACTTTACAGTTCTCTCAGAGACACCCAAATCAAAGGCAATCGCTTTACTTTTAAGACCTTTAGCAATGGCTTTTAGAACAATGACTTCCTTTTCTGTCAGCTGCGTATCACTGCTCTGCTTCTTCATCCGCTCCAATTGGACTTCTTGCAGACGTTTTAAGATATCAGGCTGCAATAGCACGTTTCCTCTTATTGCTGCATCCATTGTATGAAAGAGGGTTTCTGAACTCGTATCCTTCAATAGATATCCTTTCGCCCCTAATTCAATTCCTTCGATCATTAAGTGATCTTCATTATACGTAGTCAAAATAATGATGGGGATGTCGTGTTTTTCTTTTATTTGTTTAATGGCTTCTAACCCGCTCATCTCAGGCATATACAAATCCATGAGAATGATATCCGGTTTTAATTCATCTGCAAGGCGGACTGCTGCTTTGCCATTTTCCGCCTCTCCTATGATGGTGTAGTGATCATTCGTTTCAATTAAAAGCTTCAGACCTTCCCTCACGACAAGATGGTCATCAACGACTAAAACCTTATTCATCCTGCATCTCTCCCTGAATTGGTACGTTAATCTCGATGTGTGTTCCTATAGATTTTGTACTCTTTATATTGAATTGGCCATTCATTGCTCTGACGCGTTCTTGTATACCAAGAAGCCCATAATGTCCTCTCTTTTTCTTTCCCTTCTCAACATTAAATCCTTTGCCATTGTCCTTGACAGTTAGATGCAGTCTCCCTTTTTCATCATCCCAAATGGATACCCAGATCGTTTCTGCTTCGGCATGCTTTGCTGCATTCGTTATGCATTCTCCAATGATGTAATAGCAGTTTTCAGCTGTACGAACGTCTAACACCTGATGTAACCTGTAGTCTACAAAACAAGCCGTGCCTGTTGACTCCTGAAAATGATCCATTAAAGAGGTAATTCTTTCTTTTAAAAAACCGATTTCTTCTGATTTGCTGCGCAGATCGTCAATCGCTGAACGTGCATCAGCTAATGTGCTTTTCACTCTATTCATAGATTGTTGAACGATTTCTTTTGCTCTCTCTGTGTTGTCTTTGGCGAGATGAACATGAATCGCATCCAGCTGCATGTTTAAACTAACCAGCCCTTGAGCAAGCGTATCATGTAAGTCCCGGGCCATACGCTGTCTCTCGTTTTGCAGTGTCAGCTGTTCTACCTGCTGATGGGCAAGCTCCAGCCTTTCAAGAGTCAGCTGCGCTTTTATCTTTTCATCGACTTGGGCAAATAATGTAGCGGCATAAGTAATAATCACGCTCATAATAGGTACGGCAATGACAAGAAAATGCAAATATTCACCTTTGTGAATCTGATGTGGTACATTGATTGACAGCAGAAGCAATAAATAAAGGATGAGGAACGTCTTTCTTCTGTCTGCCATTCCTGCAATCTGTCCAATCAAAAATGCATAAAGGCCAATGATGATCAGCACTAAGAAGCCAGTCATGACATTAGCCAGTGTAAAAGTGATCAAACCTTGCAGCACAAAATATAGAATGACCCTTTTTTTAACCCAGCGATATGAATGCCAATGCAGCAAAGCAAAAATGGCGGTCAATACTGTAAACACATGAAGCAATAAAATGGACCAGCTCCCAATAATAAATTGCAGCACGATAGAGGCTATATAGATCATGAGAATAAAAGCCAGTCCTGGAACTCTGAGTGCAAGCATATTTAATGCCCGCCTATCATGTGAGTGGTATTTTTCTTTGAAAGGATTCCTTCTAAACAAACCTCATCCACTTCCTTTAACTGTTTACCGAACCGATCCTAATGACAGCGGCACACCATTTATTTGAACGTGCAACCCATACTTTTATCCACTCATTTTATAGGAAGAGCAGGAACACAACAATACCAAGATACAGTGAATAACTAGAGTTCCTGACATGTGACCATTGCCCAAAAGTACATAAGCGTTCTGCCTTTATGTACGTTTTATCTTTCCAAATTTACAGTTAAAATAATGAGGAACTCACTATTCATTGAAGGAATGATCATCATTGAAATCGATTGATCTCACAATTTTATCATTAAAAAGAAAAGGAATCCGAACTGAGAAAGTGTTAAAAAATCAGTGCCCTGATCGATTAAGCAATGTGAACCAAAAAACAGACAAGCATAGAAACAAAAATGCTCAATCAAAGAACACGTGTAAAGAAAAAGAGGAATGAATATGTATTGGTTTTTAGGCGCTTTATTATATTTTCTCATCGGTACTTGTATATTCATTGGAGTCATTAGAGACAGTCACTCAGGCTCATGGATACTCCTTGCATTAGCAGCTCCACTCATCATTGTTGGCTATCCTTACTTTTATTCAAAGCAGCTTCTTGCCAAAAGATAATGAAATAGACGCCATACAAACTGCACATTGGTAAAATGGTCAATGTCGGGATACAATTTATGTATCTTAAGGAAAGGAGTCTTGCCTTATGAGTCAAAGAGTGTCCTACTATGATGTTGCACCTGAAGGTATGAAGATGATGATGGATATGGAGAAATACACGAAACAATCTTCAATTAACCGAACGACGAGAGAGCTAATTAAAATCAGAGTTTCTCAAATAAACGGCTGTGCTTTCTGCTTAGATATGCATACTTCTGATGCCCGCAAAATGGGCGAAACTGAACAGCGAATTTACTGTTTACATGCTTGGAATGAATGTGATTTTTATTCACCTGAAGAGAAAGCAGCGCTCGAACTATCTGAACACATCACGCTCATTCCCTCTAAAAGGGTTCCTGATGAGCTGTATCATCGAGTGCGAGAACATTACGATGAAAAACAATATGTTGACCTTGTTCTCATCATCAATCAAATAAACAGTTGGAATCGCATCTCTATTGCAATGGGTAATCAAGCAACTTCGAGATAATGAGAAGGAGTAAGATTTTAACGAATCTTACTCCTTCTTTCTCATTCTCTTATTAAAAAGTTCCCTAAATATTCACTTTGAAGTATTTCTCAAATGCGGTTTTCCCGCTTTGTGTCATCCTAACCGCTCTCGTTTTCGGCATACGAACGATCCATTCTTCTTCTAACATGCGCACCAATAAGGCGTTTCCTAACGCCCCTGCAATATGATGCTGCCGCTCACTCCAATCCAAACAGCAGCGGGCAAATGCTCTCCTCTTATGTCGTTGGTGCTCTTCATTGATGCCTAACTTCGAAAAGAACAAAGAACCCTCTGAAGTCACCTCAAAGTTTAAATCGACTTTTTTTAATATTCCCTGCTCAACTAGTGAATGTGTCATTTGCACACCCACATAACCTGCCAGATGATCATAACAGGTGCGGGCGAAATGCAAGTCACTTTTCTCTTTTGAATCTTTTAAAGATGTGACTTTGGCTTTAGGCGCAATACGAAGCAATTGCTCAATCATGTTTGCAGTATCAGAGTTAGACAATCTGTAATACCGATGTCTTCCATGCTTCTCTACACTGATCAGCTTTTCTTCAAGCAATTTTTTCAGGTGAAAACTTGCGGTTTGAGGTTTAATGTTCGCGAGATATGCAAGCTCTCCCGCAGGATGTATCCTTCCATCCATTAGGGTGAGAAGAATGGAAGAACGGGAGGGATCAGATAGCAACGATGAGATTTTTGCGATATTAGGATTCATGATTTTCCTCCTTACATTCATATTTCGATGATAGTTGAAATGTTAAACCTTTACAATATGAATATAAGGATGACAAGGAGGAATAAACGTTGGACATTGAAAAACAAGATACTCTTCATTTTAAAGAAATCAAACCAAACATCATGTATTATGGTACCTCTACATTTCTTCTTACCACATTGAATGAAGATGGAACCACTAATATCAGTCCTATGTCTTCTTCTTGGGCTCTTGGAAATTATATTGTCCTTGGAGTTGGGCTAGGAGGAAAAGCCATTGAAAATTTGGAAAGACACAAAGAATGCGTCATAAACTTGCCTGGCCCGGAATTATGGGAAAACGTTGAAAGAATTTCGTCTTATAGCGGAAAAAAGAATATACCGCCTTTGAAGAAAGAGCTCGGGTTTACATATAAAAAAGAAAAATACGAGTCAGCAGGCTTAACACCTTTACAATCAAAAACAGTTTCACCAACACGCATTAAAGAATGCCCTATTCACATTGAAGCCGAAGTCAAACATATTCGGTTCCCAGAATATGAGCCATCATTTGCGATTGTAGAGACACAGGCACTACATTTTCACGCCGAGGAGAGTATCATATTGAACGAAAACCATATCAATCCTTCAAAATGGAGTCCGCTGATCTATAACTTTAGACATTATTTTGGTTTAGGAAGAGAAATAGGAAAGACCTTTCGTTCAGCAACATGACCCTTTTTAAGACCGAGCCATGATTTGATCTATTCTAGTAACCCTTGTTATTATCAGATCAAGCGATCATTAGGCTTGGTCTCTTTTTTAGTGAAACATCCATTTAAGGATATAAAAGTTACTTACTTGCCAATTCTTTTATCATTAAACCCAACTCATAAATCCCCTTTTGAAGATCTTCAAGGGATGCATAAGCATATGATAAGCGAACATAATTCCCTTTTTCCTGAGCATAGATACTGCCGAGATTGAGAAGAATCCCTTTTGATAAAGCTTTAGTATAAAGTAATTTCATTGATATTAAAGGCAATATTTTTATCCAGACAAAGAACCCTCCCTTTGGCATGTTCCATGTCGCAACATCCTTCAAATGGGTTTCTAATGCACTCAAGGCCAATTCTCTTCTCACCTTTAATTGCTGTCTAACCTTTTCTAAATGCTGCTGGTATTGGCCGGATGTAAACCACTCCGCCGCTACTCTCTGGGATAATGAACTGGATCCGTAATCTGTTTGCATTTTAATGTCAGATAAACGTTCAATCACCGGTTCTGGTCCGACTATCCACCCAATCCTCAAGCCCGGACTTAATGTTTTCGATAAACTGCCTATGTATAGCACATGCCCATTTTTATCTATTGTTTTAATAGGATAGGGCGGAATTTCATCTATCCATAACTCGCGATAAATGTCATCTTCAATAATGGGAAGCTGTGTATTCTCACTAGCTGCAATGATTTCTTCCCGCCGCTTTTGCGACATTAAAATACCGGTCGGATTATGAAAACAAGGATTTGTATATAATATAGCCCTTCCCCGTTCCCCTCTTGTGATATGAAGATTTCCCGGCAAAAGTCCCTCATTATCCATAGGAAGCCCAGTCAGTTTCATGCCAGCTGATTGAAATACGTGTAATGAATAAAGGTAAGATGGCTGATCAAGATAAACGGTTGATCCTCTTTGCAAAAGCCCCATCGATATCAGCTGCAGGGCTTGCAATGCTCCCGAAACAATTAGAATGGAAGAAGATGAGGCATTGATGCCAAAGGTTCTTAAATAGTTGCTTAATGCCTCTCTCAACGGAAAATATCCTTTTGGTTCCTCATATCCGAATGCTTCCATGTTTTGAGATACCTTGCCCATCATCTCTTTCATAGCAGTTAAAGGAAAAATCTCAGTTGAAAGTTCGCCTTTACTGAGCTGTATAAGATCCATATTTGATTCTGATTGGTTTATCTCCTGTACGATTTTTTGGCTAGGCTGCTGAATTCCAGAGGTTACATATTGATCCCAATTAGGAGCAGAATTCTTAGCTAATAGTGTCCATGTATTGTTGATAACAACTGTGCCTTTCCCCATTCTGCCTTCTATTAACCCATCTGCCATTAATTCCTCTAAGGCCGTAATCACTGTGCTTCGATTTACCTGAAAGTCTTTTGCAAGCGTGCGCTGGCTTGGAATCTGGCTTCCAATCGGCCACTCTCCATTTCCTATTTTCTCCTTAATAAAATGAACGATTTGTCTGTACTTAGGAAGTTTTTTCGTCTTTTTTTCTTCTGGAAAGCTCATGAAAGCAGTCTCCTCACAACTTAAATTGGTTGGGTCAAAATTCGTTTAACTGGTTGAAGTCATATCACCAAATCTTTATTAGTATAGAAACACATTAAATAACTGGTTGGTTTTTGTAAAGAGGAGTGAGAAATATGCGAAAGAAAACAGTTCAAATGATCATATCTAACAGTCTGATGATCGGTTTGTGGGCATCAGCTTTTCCGGGAATTCGCGCAGGTCTGGAAGGGTACACACCAGAACATCTTGCTTTATTTCGTTTGTTAATCGGCTCTATGGCATTATTGCTTTTTGCTGTTTTGACTCAGATGCGCTTGCCTGACATGAAAGACATTCCTGCCATTTTTCTGTTAGGGTTTTTAGGTTTTGCACTCTATCACATTTTGCTGAATATCGGTGAAAAAACAGTTAGTGCTGGAGTTGCAAGCTTACTCGTCACCACAGCACCGATCTTTTCTGCCATGTTATCCCGCCTGTTTTTTAGAGAGCATTTTGGATTTACGAAATGGATTGGCTCTATGATCAGTTTATTGGGTGTGTCATTGATTGCATTTGGGTCTGGAGACTATACCTATTCAATGAAAGGTATTTTGTTCATCCTGCTGGCCGCTTTTTCGGAGAGTATTTATTTCGTTTTTCAACCCCGCTATATAAAAAAATATGGCTTTATCCGATTCGTTACATTTTCAATTTGGGGCGGAACAATACCTATGCTTATATTTCTGCCAGGCTTAGGCGGAGAGATGATAAACGCTTCCATGAACTCAACACTGTCTATTGTTTATTTAGGTTTGCTGCCAACAATCGTGCCTTACTTTGCCCTTGCATATGTCACTTCACTCGTCGGCTCATCAGAAGCAACCCTTTCGCTTTATGCAACACCGGCTTTAGCCTTGCTTATTTCTTGGTTGTGGATAGGTGAAATACCCGCATTCATTTCTCTGCTAGGCGGAGTGGTGACAGTCGGCGGGGTGTGTTTCACCTATTTAAGGCAAAACAAAATGAATTGGTATGGAAACGCTCTTAGACACAAATAAAGAGAAAATACCAATATGGTTTGGTATCTTCTTCTTAAGTATCAAATAGAATTGTATCTCCCTAATGCTCTAATCCAACTCCCCCCATTATGTGAATATGGTGAAAATATCCAATTATAGTATGATCTGAAGTTATTAATAATCTATATTAAAGGATGCTATAATGAATTGATAATATACACTCCAGGATAGATATATTCAATATAATCATGAAATAGGGAATGAATGAAATGATGGATAAAACTAAAATACTTATTATTGAAGATGACGAAGCAATAGCTGATCTACTTTCATACGGGCTTGCGCAGGAAGGTTTTCAAACGTGTACTGAGGCTAACGGCGCTTTAGGGTTGAAACAGCTAGATCAATTCAAACCCGATCTTCTGCTGCTCGATTGGATGCTGCCAGATTGCAGCGGATTGGATATCTGTAAAATAGTGACCCATCGCTATAATATCCCTATCCTTATGATCACCGCAAAGTCAGACATCACCGATAAAGTACTTGGGTTGGAATTTGGGGCCGATGATTATATTACAAAGCCATTTGACTTACGCGAGGTTATTGCTAGAATTCGTACGATACTTAGGCGTCTTGAACAAGCTAACCACGTTCATGATCGAGGAACGTCTAATGAGGAACCTATTCAGTTTAAAAATATTGTGATCATCCCAGACGAAAGAATAGTAAAAAAAGACGGGATCATTGTTGATTTGACTCCTAAAGAATTCGATCTGTTTAAGACGTTGATTGACCATCGGGGGAAAATCTTTACACGTTCAGAGCTGTTGGAATTTATCTGGGGATATGATTTTGCCGGGGATACACGTACGGTAGATACTCATATTCAAAGACTCCGTAAAAAACTGAATGCAAGTGACTTGATTAAAACAGTATTTGGCATCGGATATAAATGTGAGAAGCAGGAGCAGTAGAGAGTGTTACGGACCATCAAGGGTAAATTCATTATTGGTTTTTTTCTGATTTTCTCTCTCTCTTTCCTTGTGCTCAATCAAACGGTCAAGAGCGTCATTAGGTCAAGTAATGAAAAAATTGTGACCTCAGATTTAATAGAGTTGAAAAAAAACAGTATCGTGTATATCAACCAAGCGTTTTTAATCAATCATTATAAAAACAATGAACTATACTTCGGCGATATGGCTGATGAAATAGTGGAAAGTTTAACTCATTCAACCGGAAGCAATGTAGGTGTTTATAGCGTGGATGGCAATTTGTTGTCTTCTTCTAATAAAACGGTGTTTTCGCAAGGTATTGATGAGGACCTAGAAAAAGCGATTAACGGAAAAAATGCTTATCACATCACCTATGATCGAAATAAAGCACAGGTATTTTTCTCTTATCCAGTTGTCATTGATGGTGCAAAAGTTGGCATATTACGCTTTTCTAAAGATTTTAATCTGCTTTACAAACAAAGTGGAGAGATTTTAAATATTATTTTTTATATCGCCCTTGCGATATTTGTGGCGGCGTTCCTTTTCTCTTATATACTTTCCAGACATATCACGATACCAATCGTCAAGCTGACAGAGGCTACCTCAGAAGTCAAAAAAGGAAAGCTGGATGTGGATATCCACTTTCCTAGAAAAGATGAAATTGGCCAGCTTACTATTAATTTCAATGATATGATTACCAGAATTCGAGATCAAATTTCAACCATCGAAAAAGATCGGGATCGGTTGAAGGAACTTAACGAGCAGGAAAAACGTTTTTTTGACAATATGACCCATGAGCTGAAAACACCTTTGACTTCTATTCAAGGCTATGCGGAAATCATAAAAGAAAAAGGGGAATCAGATCCGAAGTTTTTTAATAAAGGAATGAATCATATTGTTGAAGAAAGCCGGCGTCTGCACAATTTGGTCATAAAACTTCTTGAGGTATCTCGAGAAACATCTAAAGATCGTCATTTCGATAGGATCGATGCAGGAACAATTTTGAAAGATGTATGCGAATCTATGAAATTTCGTGCAGAACGATATAACAAAAGGATCATCTGTGAAATGGACGAAGGCCTCTATGTGTATGGCCAAACGAATAGACTGCGCCAACTTTTTATTAATCTTCTGGACAATGCAATCAAATACAGTTTATCGAATTCAAAAATCATGATTAAGGCTAAAGCTGTTGGAGATCAGGTTCTTTTTATATTCAAGAATCCAAGTGATCCATATGATGACACCCAATACACTAAAGTGTTTCAGCCTTTTTATTCGATTAACCAAAAGGTCACGGAAGAAGGAAGTTTAGGCTTGGGTTTAAGCATAGTGAAAACAATTGTTGAGGAACATCGGGGAACAATCAAGATGTTCTACAAAGAAAACCATACAATAATCACGATTGAACTAGCTTACATGAAGGTTGAGAAATGATCATGAAGAACAAACAGTTTATTATTTTATTAGGAATTCTACTGATTTTCGTGATTTTTGTATCCAGTTATAATATGGGAAAAAGATCGGAAACCATTATCATTCCAAACAAGGAAGAAAATCAGAGTGAGGATGATCAGAAGTCCGGCTCCTTTCAAGTGAAGAAGATATATCGCCTCCCCAAAGCTGACCAGTTGCTTGGATGGTCTTCATCGAACGCTATAGTTGGTTTTTTCAAAGGAAATGACTCAACTGAACGTGCAGCGCATCATCTTCAGCGTCTTCCCTTTCCCTTTGAAAAACCTGAAACCCTGAAGAGCATCGAAAGCAATACTGCTAACCTAAAGATGTCTCCCGACGGGAAAAGTATCGTCGGATTAACGATGTCATCGGATAAGACAACATTAAATCTGATGTCATTGACGAACAGAAACAAAAAGGAAATAGCAAGCTTTCCTAGCAAGGATGCCTATGTACAAGATGTTTCATGGTCAAATAATAGCAAATACATTTGTTATCTTGTCATTGATCCTGCGAAAAATGGCCAGACTGCGGTCAATGTATTTCATATAGATTCTGGAACTCTCAAAACGTATCCATTGAAGAATCTTGATGACAAAGAGTCGCCTACAGCAGCGGCAATTTCTGATAATGGACGCAGTTTGCTGTTTACGATGTTACACGGGCAACAATATCGCATTATGACGGGGACCATTAGCGGTGATGGCATCACCATTCAGAACAAGCGGCAGAATAGCTATGACGGGCCTGTTTGGTTAAACAATGACAAATTTGTATTTTTAGGTACCGGAGAAACCTTATACGAATACGATCTCAGAAACAATGAGCTTTCTGTCCTGCTCGAAAATGTAGCTGTTTTCAAGATCTCAAACGACCGAAAGAAAATCGCTTACTCTTTATCTAATAAGGACAATACGTATGCAGGAAAACTGCAAGGGAAAAATATCCTGTACGCAGAACCAATATACCATGGCCCCAATCCATCAGAAATATATTGGAGTCCTGATGGCAGCAACCTGCTCGTTTATAACCAGAATCAGTATGCCTCAATAGAAAATTCATCAGTGCGATTTTTTGACGCTCACTCTTATATCATTACATTTAAATAATCTATGATTTAAAACCTTATTTCTGTTGAATACGGAAATAAGGTTTTTTTATTGTGTCAGCAAGAGAATGAAAAAGTCCCGCTGCAGTATTCCTGCTTTTTTTGACATTTTGTTTACAAGTTGATCAAACTTCTGCGATATCTTCTATTTATAGTAAAAGAGCATCATTACTATCAAACTTTGTTTCCAAAGTTTCATTCTTATCTATGTGACTAGTTTTGATATTTACAATTGAGGAGTTGGAAAAAGTGTCAAATTCACCAAGAAGGGACCGTAAATTAAATCAAATAGGCAAAATAGGTTTTGGGATATTGATTATTCTGGGTGTCACTTTATTATGCATTTCTTGGAAAGCACTTGCTGGTCCAAAGCAGGAACCAATAAAAGAAAGTGCCGCTACTTCTGAGCAAATGCACAAAGATAAGAACAAAAATACAGCACAGAAAAAGGAGGAACAAAAAACATCACCTGAAATCGGAAAGGTGGTCTATTTAACATTTGATGACGGACCAAACCCTGCTGCATCAGAGAAAATTATGGATTTGCTCCATAAATACAATGCTAAAGGAACGTTTTTCATGTTAAAACCTAATATCGAGCGAAATCCTGCTCTTGTGAGAAAAATGGTAGAAAGCGGTCACTCTGTGGGGTCTCACGGCGTGACGCATCAGGTTTCCGAAATCTATAAATCCCCTGAAAGCTTTGCGACAGAAATGAACGATACGCTGGACTATATCAAAGATACAACCAAAGTCAACACACATTTGATACGAGCACCTTACGGGTCAAAGCCTTACATTACAGGCCCATTTAGAGAAGTTGTTAAGCGTGATCATTTTAATCTATGGGATTGGACAGTTGATTCAGAAGACTGGAAATACACTCACGGCGAATTTGTAAAAAATACAATTCAACAAGTAAACAATCTTGTAGGGAAAGAGCCGCTTGTTGTATTAATGCATGAAAAACCGACTACTGCGGCATATCTAGAAGAATTATTAAAATATTTCCGCGAAAGCGGCTACGACATGAAAGCAATCCATGATTCAATAAAGCCGGTACAATTCAGATTCAATTGAAGTAAAAGTCTAAAGTATCTTATATGAACTAAAAAATATCACGGAGATAAAGGAATTATTTATAAGAGAACCGTTAACCTGTATACCACAATTTCATTCCAAAAATATCTGAGATACGAAGCATAAGATACAGTGCATAACAATTTGTATTAGAATCTACCAATTGTTTAGAAAGGATTATGATAGTGAAAATCGGGAGAAGGAAACTGAAAATGCATAGTATTATATTGTTTATTCTAGCCCTCTTGTTAACCATTGGAGGCCTGACTTGCTACAGTATTTACCGCAACGTAGCAAAATCAGTCAATCATATGTATGAGCCTCTAGATAAAGATTCCAAGCAACAAGATGCTGATATCGGGCATGACCCTATATCCATTCTTTTGCTGGGAATAGATGAGCGTCCCGGTGATAAGGGACGCCCTGATTCGATGATCGTACTGACGGTAAATCCAGAGACGAAAACATCGACAATGGTAAGTATACCGCGTGATACCAGGGTATTTATGCGATCAAAGAATACCAATATTAAAATGAACTCAGCATATACTTATGAGGGAATTGAAGGTACCGTTCAAACCGTCGAACAATTTTTAAACATTCCAATCAATTACTATATCAAAGTAAATATGGAAGGTTTTAAAGATATTGTAGATGCCATTGGCGGAATAACAGTGCATAATGATTTCCCTTTCACCCTTGAAGGAGTGCATATACCAAAAGGGGAACAGCACCTTGATGGAAAGGTTGCTCTTACATATGCACGGATGAGAAAAGAAGATCCCCGCGGTGATTTTGGGCGCCAGCAGCGGCAGCGTGAAATTATTAATGAAATTATTCACGAAGGCGCACAATTAAAATCACTAAAAAACTATCAAGGAATTCTAACTGCCTTAGAAAAAAATATTCAAACAAACTTAACACTTGATAAAATGATCGATATTCAACGTTCTTATAAAGAAGCCGTTCAACATGTGAAACAGATCGAAATAAAAGGTGAGGATAAAAAAATAGATCACTTATGGTATCATGTTGTAACTGATGAAACGAGAAAGGACTTATCGAAAAAACTTCGCCAGCAATTAAATCTAGAATCTTAAAATAAATGTATTCATAAAACCGCTTATTCAGATATTGAGAAGAGTTCTTATCTCTTCTCTCTTTTTTAGATTAATGTTTTACGATTTCCCGGAATAAAAAATAGAGTATTCGCTTACTGGCTTAAAGCCTAATTTAGCTGCCAATGTAATGGACGCATTGTTGCAAACATCACAATCCCAGCTAGGAATAATCCCGTTCTTCAGACAAAATTCTATAAATTCGCTTGCTACGCAATAAGCTAAACCCATACCTCTATATTCTTCAAGTGTATAGATATCCATTTCCGCACGATTATGTCCTAAAAATATAGAGGTACACTCACTTACAACATGATTGCCATGTAATACGGCAAACCCAAAGCCTTTTGATGAAAAATGTGAGACAGAATCCCAATATTCCTCATAATAAGCTCTGTTAAATTCTGTGCTGTTTGAAATGACGTCTTCATCTATTCTTTTCAGTTCAAGCCCCTTTGGAACCATATCTGTTTTAGAAGGTTTTTGCTGATAAGAAAATGCCACTCTTTTCATTTGATTCAAATCGTCTTTCAGTATTGTGTTCATTACTCTATCCCATGTATCGTTAGAAGAAAACAAGGTAAATCGTTTTGTGGATCTCGCTTGCTCTTCATAATATCCTGCAATGAACTCATTAAAAGCTCGATTCCCTTGGTTTCCTGCAATAAAATAAATTCCTGATTCAGTCCCTATTAAAAACGATCTAGGGAATGTTTGGTCATCTACATAAACAACTCCCGGAATGGTTTGTTCTAATATTGAATAGACAAATGTTGGGCAAAATGTTTCATCAAACAATGTTTTTAAGCCGTTATATTTTTCTTTTGTTAATTCCTGCAAACTGACAACTCCTTTAAAAACAGCGTCTCCTTCATGATTCTGTTAACAAAATCAATTTTCCTCTGTCACAAGCTAAATAACTTCCCTTTTAAGCAGGCAGTTCACGGATCACAGATAAGTTAAACCAAAAACAGGTGTCTGCACTAGCCCGCAGACACCTGTTGAACAACACATTGAACTTATATAAACCAAAGAAAAAGCTGAGTATATCTATTAATTATTCCCCAGTTTCAGCAAACTGTTTTAAGCGGTCTCCAATTTCATCACGCACTCTTTGGAAAAATGCCCATTTTTCTTCGTCTGTTCCTTGTGCTTTTGCCGGATCATCAAATCCCCAGTGCTCGCGTTTTACATTCGGCGGCGTCATTGGGCACTTGTCAGCTGCATCACCACAGAGAGTAATAACTAAATCAGCATTGTTTAAAATGTTCGGATCAATTCTATCTGAGGTTTGATTGGAAATATCAATCCCCGCTTCTTTCATTGCTTTGACAGCATTAGGGTTTAATCCATGAGCCTCGATTCCTGCGCTGTACACGTTCCACTTATCACCAAGGTACTTTTTCCCCCACCCTTCAGCCATTTGACTGCGGCAAGAGTTTCCGGTGCATAAAAAGTAGATTGTTTTCTTTGACATGTTTATCTTCTCCTTTTAGAAACATGAATGGATGATCATCAGCCAAAGATACAGGCCGACAAGTGTAATAAATAATGTTGGGACTGTCAAAATGATTCCTGTTTTAAAATACGTGCCCCAGGAAATCTTCACACCTTTTTGTGAAAGGACATGAAGCCATAATAATGTCGCCAAGGAACCAATCGGCGTTATTTTAGGTCCTAAATCTGAACCAATGACATTTGCATATATGAGCGCTTCTCTCATCATTCCATGCGTATCTGTGCCGGCAATAGCCAGTGCATCAATCATGACAGTCGGCAAGTTATTCATAATGGAAGAAAGAATCGCCGCGATAAAGCCCATTCCAATTGTACCTGCGAACATCCCTTGATCAGCCACGGCTTGAATTACATCTGAAAGGACATCTGTCAATCCAGCATTACGGACACCGTACACAACAACGTACATGCCAATTGAAAAGAACACGATAGCCCACGGCGCTCCTTTCAGTACTTTCTTTGTTTGAACGGCTGGGCTCTTTTGCGCAGCAACTAAGAAAAAGATTGCAATGATACCTGCTACAACTGATACAGGAATAGAGAAAAATTCACTGGCAAAATATCCAACTATCAGCAGCCCCAAGATATACCATGATAGCTTGAACATGTTTTGATCTTTTATGGCTTCTTCAGGTTTTTTAACCTCAGTCAGATCATAACGTTTGGGTATGCTTTTTCTAAAGAAAAGGTAAAGTACAATGATACTCGCCAGTAGCGAAAACAAGTTGGGGACAATCATTCTGGATGCATAATCAATAAACGTAATATGAAAATAGTCTGCTGAAACGATGTTGACCAAATTGCTCACTACTAATGGAAGCGAAGTCGTATCTGCAATAAACCCGCTGGCTATGATAAAAGGAAAAACTAATTTTTCATTGAAATGTAATGCTCTGACCATCGCTAATACAATTGGTGTCATTATAAGAGCCGCACCGTCATTTGCAAATAATGCGGCGACGATAGCTCCTAATATAGATACATATATGAACATCCGCACACCGTTTCCTTTTGCAGCCTTAGCCATATGAAGCGCTGCCCATTCAAAGAAACCGATATTATCAAGGATTAACGATATAATAATAATTGCCACAAATGCCAATGTCGCGTTCCACACAATCCCTGTCACAGTTAATACATCATGAAAATTGACAACTCCGGCTATTAGAGCTAAAACAGCTCCTCCACAGGCTGACCACCCAATAGACAAGTTTCTCGGTTGCCATATGACCAAAACCAAAGTTTCTAAAAATATCAATAACGCCAAAATCACTGAAGTCAATCTAATGCCTCCTTACTGGCAACACGTTTGAGTTTCCTTTTGTTTGATCTGCTTTAACAATTTGTCCTCCTGATCGATTTGAAGTAAAACAAATTTCAATGTATCAAACTCAGGACATGAACTATTTATTGAATAATAGCGCCATTGCCCTCTTCTGTCCTCATTTACAAATCCTGCATTTTTTAATTTTCGCAAATGCTGGCTTATGGCAGGCTGACTCATTTCAAACATATCAACCAATTGACAGACACAATATTCTTTTTCAAGAAATAATTTCATCATCATAAGCCTTGTTTGATCACTAAGTGTTTTTAAACAGCGGGTCATCGTGGCAACTCCTATTTTTGTATCAACAGCCAAATGAACTCCTCCTTCCAAAACAATATAATTAAATCATTATAAATGAGCCAATTCATTATTTATATCACTCCGACATTATATAAGTCATTGTTTATATAAACAATAACTTATATTTGAAACATTAAATAAAATTGATTTGCTTAATGTCACATCTCATGATGAGAATCCTCACTTTGCATACCTTTCGTCATTATAAAAGCTGCATATAGCCTCTTTCATTCATTTCCCTTATGTATAAACTAAGGCAGTTTGCAAAACAAGAAAAAATCCTGTCTGATGAGAACAGGATTTCCGATAATTTTTCACACATTACATCATGATTTTAAATCAACACTCTCCAGTTGCTTTAAATACCTTTGCAGGCGAACCTTAGGGTTTAATTCTATATTTGTTATATGCTTTACATAGCGATTCGCACTTTCGGCGATTTCTTGGTCACTGATTCGATTAGCGCGATATTCAGCAAAGGAAGGCAGATAAGTCATGCCTACTAAATTGGCAGATGCTTGGAACGGCTTTGTCAGTTCGCTTATTGAAAATAAGTTATATCCTCCGGCTTGATAAGAATGTTCAGGTGAACCGATGGACATTGCAGTCACCCACTCTTTTCCATTCAATTTCGTTCCGCCAGGGCCATGAGCCCAGCCAAAAGTAAACACTTCATCAAACCACTGTTTTAACAGCGGGGGACTGCTGTACCAATATAACGGAAACTGAAAAACAATACGGTCATGGGCAAGAAGCTGCTGTTGTTCAAATTCCACATCAATCGGTTGATTGCGATATTTTTCATAGAGATCATGAACAGTTACATCCGGTTCACTTAAAACCGCTTCTTTCCACTTTTTATTTATACGAGAGGATTCGATGTTCGGATGTACAACGAGTACTAATGTTTTCATATCATCCATTCCTTTCTTTCCTTTGATGTGAATCATTATATGATGTATATTAAGATATAAAAAGTACGCACATTGATTGTATATAGTATCAAAAAGTATACTATTAGGAGTGAACAGCTTGAGAAATAGAAAACTTGGTATTGATTATTCTTCGGATGACTTTGAAGGATGCCCCGTGGAGACAACATTAGATATCATCGGGGGTAAGTGGAAAGGCATTCTCCTTTATCATCTCATTGACGGTAAAAAGAGGTTTAATGAATTCCGAAGATTATATCCTAAAATTACCCAACGCATGCTTACTCTACAATTAAGGGAATTGGAACGGGATGGCGTGATTCACCGCGAGGTTTATAAACAGGTCCCTCCAAAAGTGGAATACTCTTTAACCGAGTTTGGAAGAACGTTAGAACCTGTTATCCTGCACATGAAAGACTGGGGAGAAAAGTACAGAGACAGAATCAATAAAATTGAAACAACACGTAAAGCTGAAGAAGAAATCTAAATTCAGCAAAATGCAAAAAATACCAAGGGCGTTAAAACCCTTGGTATTTCTATGATTGAGACCCTCACCGATTATTCATCCGCAAGACCTCAATAAAGCGTTTTTGATTATATCATTGGCGGCATGTCTAAACGTATGGTGGCAAAGAGGGCTACCGTTAAAAAGGTCATTCTTTTTTCTAATGATTATTAAGCTTTCTAAAATTGCTGCCCTTCACTTCAGCTACGTCATATACGGTAACAAAGGCAGTTTTATCAATATCATTAATAATTTCCTTTAGTTTGGTTTCTTCTAAGCGGTTGATGACACATGTGATTTCTTTAAATTTCTCGTGGGAAAAACCCCCGTAAGCTTCTTTATATGTGGCGCTTCGGCCTAATTGATCACGTATGGTCTCTACCATCAATTCAGGTTGGGTTGTAATAATTTGAAACATTTTAGAACCGCTTAAGCCTTCCTCAACGACATGTATGACTTTCGATGCAATGTAGTAAGCAATGACTGAAAGCAATGCCCCTTTCAAGCCAAATACAGTGGAAACAAAAATAAACACAAAAAGGTTTAAGAATAAAATGAGATCGCTCGTTCCAAATGGCAGTTTTCGGGATAGCAGCACAGCAAGCATATCAATCCCATCTAATGCGCCGCCATTACGCAGCGCCAACCCCATTCCGAATCCAAGGATAATCCCGCCAACAACGGTGATTAACAAAGTATCTCCCTCTATAATAGCGGGTGTGTGGTGGAAAAAGCTTGTCCCCGCGGCGAGTGATATGATTCCGATAATTGATAATAACGCAAAGCTTTTCCCAATTTGCTTATATCCTAACCAAACAAACGGAATGTTAATGACAGCAATAAGAATCCCCAGCGGCAAATTGAATAGCTGTGAACCAACAATGCTGAGGCCTGTCACCCCTCCATCAGAGACACTGTTCGGAATCAAAACTGTTTCTAATCCATATGCCGCTATGATTCCTCCAATAATGACCATGATGACTTGCAGTATCTTTTTCACTTTAAATTTCTTATGTTTTTCGATTCTATTCATACCATTCCTCATTTCTCAAATATTTCGTTATATTTAAATATACCATAAGAGATATTTTCAGCTAAAAACATGCGTTTTTTTAAATAAATTAATTAACAGTAAGGTAACCCCTCTTTGACTTAGAACATTCATGTGCAGTGCCGCCTGTTGAGCAAGCGGCCCTTTCAGTTCAGATCGTGAATCGCCCTCAAACTTCAACACCGAAAATCCTAATTTATTCTGATATGATACTTAAAAAAGGAGGTTTGATTACAATGAATAGCCTGTGCCGCAGTAAACAAGCCCCATTTGAATACACCTTATCTCTTATAGGGGGCAAATGGAAAATGAGAATTCTCTATGAGTTAGGGTGTGAAAAAACGATGAGATACGGCGAGCTGAAAAGGGCTATGCCTTTCATCACACATAAAATGTTAAGCGCACAACTTAAGGAATTGCAAACTGACGGCCTTATTCATCGGTCTGAGGTTTCTCAAATCCCACTGAAAGTAGAGTATTCGTTATCTGACAGAGGGCTGTCTTTGTATCCCCTCATAGATGAAATGTGTAAGTGGGGAATAGCACAAGGAATGCCTCATATGTAAAAGCTACTTACAAAAAAGTGCGTACTTGTTTCCCAATGAGGGGAATTTTATACTGAATGAAAATACTTCGTTAGGAGGAAAAAATGACAAAACAAGTCTATATCATTCATGGCTACAGAGCCTCTTCAACAAATCATTGGTTCCCTTGGCTGAAAAAACGTCTGCTCGCAGATGGGGTCCAAGCAGACATTTTAAACATGCCTAATCCGCTCCAGCCAAGACTTGAGGATTGGCTGGATACACTCTCTTTTTATCAACACACTTTACATGAAAATACGTATTTGGTTGCGCACAGCTTAGGGTGCCCCGCCATTTTGAGATTTTTGGAACATATTCAATTACGAAAACAACTTGGCGGAATCATACTTGTTTCCGGCTTTGCCAAATCATTGCCCACTTTAAAGATGTTAGATGAATTTACACAGGGATCGTTTGATCATCAAAAAATCATCGAGTCCGCGAAGCACCGTGCTGTCATTGCTTCTAAGGACGACCAAATTGTTCCATTTTCATGGAGCAAGGATCTGGCACAACAAATTGACGCTGCGTTGTACGAAGTCCAGCACGGGGGCCATTTTCTAGAAAATGAAGGGTTTACTTCTTTGCCTATTGTTTATGATGTTTTAACCTCTTATTTTTCAAAAGAAACTCGCTAAAATCTTTCACCCATCTGCTTCACTCGAGCCCGCGAAAAACGGGCTTTCTGAGTTATTGTTTCATCAATACAGATAACTCACCTTCAAATACTTTTTCTTCTTTTTGATTATAAGTAGATAACAATACAGTGAGTATTCCCAATTCATTTCTCTTTGGCTGCTTATCAAGAACCTCAACAATTGTGTGCAGTTCATCATCAGGATATACGGGTTTTATAAATTTAATGTTATTCATTTCTGTTCCGGCAATCACATCGTCTCCATAGAAACCTTCTTCAATCCAAAGTTTAAAAGAAATGCCCAGCGTTTGTATTCCGGAAGCGATAATTCCATTAAATCTGCCTTTATTCGCTTTTTCTTCATCTAAATGCATATACTGAGGGTCAAATTCACCCGCAAACCGCATAATATCATCTTTTGTTACTTTTAGTGATTTCGTTTTGAATACCTGACCAATTGTAAACTCATCTAATTTCATCCTTACACCTCTATTTTGTCAATTATGTACTTGTTTATTTTAGCACTGCCAAAACAGTTAATAAAAAAATCGCTCCGGAATTTTTTCATCTCCCTATCCTCCAAAGCGTTTCATGAAGACGTAAGGTTATAAGAAGTATTTATTCACAATAAAAAAGAGAAAGAAAAAGATGGATCAATTGCATGAGACAATATTTCACAACCAGAGAAACCGCTATCCTTTCGAATATCAGAGTATTTTATTTTATAATCTAACCTGAAAGCACCCTCATATCTTCCAGGCAGCTTTCAGTTTTTTTATGCCTTCCTGTATGTTGAATTCAGAAACCCCTGCAAATCCAAGTGAGACCGTTTTTGTAGGAGGATGGTCTTTATAGGAAAGAGATACAGGATAAATTTTTACTCCATGTTCCTTTGCCTTCTCAATTAACTCTTTTTCACTAAATGGCAAATAAACGTCAAGTAAAATGCGAAGTCCAGAGTTTTCTCCGCGAATTCTGACATGCTCCCCTAATTCTCTTTGCACAGTTTCAAGTAAAATGGCTCTTTTTTTACGGTAAAGCTTTCTCATTCTGTTGATGTGTTTTTGCCACTCTCCATTTTTTATAAAGTCAGCTAGCGTGAGCTGACTGTGGCAGGATACCGTTTGCTTATATAATGACGTGATTTCATGGCCTTTTTTTAAAAGAGGCGAAGGAAGAATCATATAGCTGATGCGCAGCGAGGGAAGAAGAGACTTGGAAAAAGTGCCCATGTAAATGACACGGTTATGCTGATCTAGCCCTTGTAAGGAAGGAACCGGCTGTCCTGTGTATCTAAATTCCCCATCATAATCATCCTCTATGATAAAAGATTGATTTTCAGCCGCCCATTTGAGCAGTTCAATTCTTCTGTTAATCGTCATAATGGTTCCCAGCGTAAATTGGTGGGATGGCGTGACATATACAAGGTTTGGCTGCTGCTCTTTGATCTTCTGTATACAGATTCCTTCATTATCAACTGGTATAGGAAGAATACTCATACGATTGGCTTCAAAAATCTTGCGTGCTCTTGGATAACCTGGATCCTCATATCCTATAAAAATATTCGGCTCAAAAACCTGGCACAAGATTTGCAGAAGAATAGGGTTCCCGGCACCTATGATGACTTGTTCAGGGGCACAATGAACACCGCGTGATTGATACAGGTACTCTGCAATGAGTGTTCTTAGCTCAAACTCTCCTAAAACATGTCCCGGCCGATAAAGCTCGTGGCCATATTGGTCTAAACTATTGACCATGCTTCTTCGCCATGCAGAAAAAGGGAAGTAAGAAGAATCTACATTTCCATAGTGAAAATCAATCCATTGTTTATGTTCTTGGGCTTTTTCTTCACTTGGTGATGCGATTGGCATTTTACGATAGGCAAAATCAGAATCATGATAATCAGCAAACCATCCGCTTCTTGGCTTGCTTATGATATAGCCCTCAGCAGCAAGCTGTTCATAGGCACGTTCTACAGTCGTTTGACTGATGGAAAGCTGACTCGCCAGGAGTCTTTTGGAAGGGAGCTTCATTCCTTTTTGAATACGCCCCTGATGCATGTTTTCTTTGAAATAGCGATAGAGCTGCTGATAAAGCGGAATATCCAGATTTCTATTCAAAAAAGGCGTGATATCCATTTACACATTGTTCTCCTAACTGGTATGCATTTTTTTATGAAAACTGGCTGTTTATAAAAGGTCAATTCCAGTTTATAGTCATTGTAATCCTTAGATACCTTGTTTGTTAAGAAAATTCAGATCAATAGTGAAGGAAAAGAAACATATTTGGAGTGATTGTCATGAACAAAACAACAAATGGCTGGATAAATGGTTTTATAGGCGTACTCATTTTCAGCGGCTCGCTGCCTGCAACCCGCTTGGCGGTGACGGACTTCAACCCATTGTTCCTCACCGTATGCCGCGCTGCGATAGCTGGTGTATTGGCTGGATGTCTCCTACTCATCTTCCGGCAGCAGCATCCTGCCAAAAGAGACATCATTTCACTATTGGTGGTAGCATTCGGCGTGGTAATCGGTTTCCCGTTGCTGACAGCCTTAGCGCTTCAGTATGTCACATCCGCACATGCCATTGTCTTCGTTGGGCTTCTTCCGCTCGCGACGGCGATTTTCGGTGTACTGCGCGGAGGCGAACGCCCCCGCCCAGTCTTCTGGATTTTCTCAGCTGCTGGCAGCTTACTAGTAGCAGGGTTCGCTCTGATCCAAGGGGGAGGATCATCCCCGCTCGGCGACGCGTACATGCTGGCTTCTATCGTCGTATGCGGTCTTGGTTATGCAGAAGGGGCTAGGCTTTCACGGCGTCTGGGGAATTGGCAGGTGATCTCTTGGGCACTCGTTCTGTCGCTTCCTCTTATGCTGCCTTTGTCGTTCTTTTTTACACCGGACTCATGGTCAGGCATCGGCGTTCCTGCGCTGCTCAGTCTTGCCTATGTGTCCTTATTCAGCATGCTGATCGGCTTCGTGTTCTGGTATCGAGGTCTCGCCCAAGGCGGAATTGCGGCGGTTGGTCAGCTGCAGCTTCTCCAGCCTTTCTTTGGACTGCTGCTTGCCTCAGTGATTCTGCACGAGAAAGTGGGCTGGGCGCTCGTGGCAGTGAATATCGCCGTTATCATGTGCGTGGCTGCTGCTCGGCGATTTGCAAAGTAAGGCAGGCCATTTTAAAAAAGGCCGATGAGTAAAAATAAATGAAGGTATGAAAAATACCAAGGGCCGCAGCCCTTGGTATTTTTCATGCGGCCGAGAGGACTTGAACCTCATGGGTTAATTGTCCACTAGCCCTCAATACAGTAAAAGGTCTCTCTACTTGTTAATCACAATCGATAATTTATAATTGACATGCTTGTTTAATTCTACTAAAAATTGATCTAACATTTCATTAGACGGAAATCTGCATTCAAGCAGATAACAGCCATCGCCGCTAATTTTATAATTATTGATTACAAATTTCTCTTGTGTTTTGATAAATGACAGATATGGCTGATGATGGGTGCTTTTTGTATAGATATTAAGCAAAGCATGTATATAACACCCTAATTTCACTTGGTTCACTTTAATTGTATATCCCTCAATCACACCGTTGTCTTCTAATTTCGCAACCCTCGAGGCTGCTGCTTGCCCTGTTAAATGAACTTTTTCTCCTAATTCTTTCATCGTAATACGGCTATTTTTAGATAACTCTTCTAATATTTGCATGTCTGTGTGATCCAACATGAAATCAAATCCCTTCAATATTCGTTAAGAATAAAATCCTCCTGTTCATCCTCTCTCTAAAAAGGTGCAGTCCTGCACATTACTTTAAAAATTCGTTTTCTTATCCGTGCTTTAAATTACCCTGATTCTACTTTAGTGACAATTTATACAAAATAAAATACATACTTTCAAAAATCAAGTCAATCGACTGAAAGACTTGATTAGTTCCATGTATTTATTCAGCGGCTGTATGTAAACTATACACATATTAGAGAAAAGGAGTTTTATACATGAACATTCAACAAATTCGTAATGCTACACTTGTTGTCGAATATGCAGGCAAAACGTTTTTAATAGATCCAATGTTAGCTGAGAAAGGTGCTTACCCTCCATTCCCAAATGCGCCAAGACAGGATCAAAACAACCCTTTGGTTGAATTGCCAACTTCTGTCGACAATATTATCCATCATATTGATGCTGTCATTGTAACTCATTTACATGATGATCATTGGGATGAGGCAGCTAAAGAGTTATTGCCAAAAGATATCAAGTTGTTCTCCCAAAATGAAGACGATGCAAAAGAAATACGAAATGCCGGATTCAAAAACGTCGAAGTTTTAACAAAGGATACAGTCTTTGAAGGAATTCAATTAATCAAAACCAAAGGAGAACACGGAAGAGGAGAAATTTTGAAACTTGCAGGCCTTGTATGCGGCGTTGTGTTCAAGCACCAAAGTGAAAAAACGTTATATGTAGCCGGAGATACAGTCTGGTATAATGCGGTTCAAGAAGAGATTGATACACATCAGCCAAAAATCATTGTAGTGAACGGCGGAGATAATCAATTCTATGAAGGTGGTTCTCTCATCATGGGTAAAGAAGATATCTATGAAACGTATAAGGCTGCTCCAAAAGCAAAAATCATCGTGAGCCACATGGAAGCTGTCAACCATTGGGGATTATCAAGAGAAGAATTAAAATCCTTTATTCATGAAAAAGCAATCTCCTCTCATGTGTTAGTGCCTGATGATGGCGAATCATATTCATTTTAAATGTTACTGCTTTAAGGAGAGATCTGAGAAGAAAAACTATGATGCTTTCCAAGATTTCAAAATGCTAATTTAAGCGAATATGGCTGTAGGGACTGCCTTGTAGCTGTTTATTTTATACTTGAAGCCAAGCATCAAGAAACTCGATTTACTGATGTCCCTGCAAATTGGGAAATTCGTTGCATTTTCTCTTATGATTTTATTGCGTATTGAAGAGTAAAACCATTGAACAAAGATCATATCAGATGTGCACGATATTCTTCATCATCAGCTTGGCATTCCTTCGCTAGTGAGAGAAATATATCAACTGGATCAAGCAATGGCTTGGTCTTTTTTTCATCTGTATTCCCGTTGAGATCGTAAAAGCGCAACTCTTGCTCGTAATCATTCTTCGTGGCATTAATGCCCCACCATCTATTGCCATTATACAATCCTCTCTAACAATTCTCCCACTTTTTCTGCCATGACATGCGGCGGATAAGGCATTTCGTTTTTTAACCACCATTCCACTACTCCTACGTAAGCATTTGCAACAAATTCAACAATGACTTCTTCACTTTGGCCATGATTTTTTCCTTTCGTTATATCGACATCTTTCTTGAACTCTTCGATATTAAACTTAAGGAACTGACTGCGAAAATATCGAGCTCCTTCACTGGCTAACATCGTGGAAAAGAATAAATAATTACTCTCAAGGTATTCCATGCAATGTACGGTCGATTCAATCCAGTCCATTTCAGTTGCCGATTCACAAAAATTCCCCATATTGTTGATATGCTCTTCCATAATCTTTTCTAATAGATCAAATTTATCTAAGTAATGAAGATAGATAGTTCCCCGGTTCACATTTGCCCTGTCGGAAATTTCCTTGATCGTAATATGATCAAAACTTTTTTCAGTCATCAGCTCAATCAGAGCCCTTTTAATAGCCTCTTGGCTTTTGGTTATTCTTCTATCCACTTTGGACATAGCTTTTCACCTAACTTTCTTAAGATAATCAACAATTTAGAGTGGAATGTTGAATAATCAACAAATCGCTTGAATTTAACCATTGTACGCACCATGTTTCTATTTACAATAATAAACAAATGTTGATTAATGAATCATGTTTTTTTGGATGAAGTCAATGTCCATTTTAGTGACAAGAGAATTATTTTGTAAACACAAAGAAAGGGCGTTATGTCAAAATACAGAGAAAATGATGGAATGAGTCCGCTTATCTAAATTCAAATTTGACCCGCAACCCAACGATAAATCCGTCAAGAAGCAGACTTGTATCAAAAATATCTTATGAGGTGAAGAATGATTAAAAGACAATTTACGATCATTAATGAAACAGGATTTGCGAGACCAGCTACCCTATTAGTCAGTTTGGCTCATCGGTTTACATCTGATATTTTTCTCGAACATCAAGGGAAAACTGTCAACCTCAAACAAGCACCAAAATCCATCATGGACATTATGGATTTAGGAATTAAACCCGGAACCGAAATATATATATACGCTCATGGAGCCGACGAAGCGAAGGCTATTCAAAAAATGAAAGAGCATTTAATAAAAAACGCTTATATACAGTAATCAATGTTCAATTCATGCCATCATATCAAATATAGCCCAGCGTCTGTTTTGTTTTTGGTACAGCCGCAGACGGTTCTTCATATCAAAACCAGACACACAATGATCGATGGTCATAATGTTGGCTAAGAAAGCTTTTATCGTTCGACAAAACAGCTTTCCAGATCACGATTTCATTTTTCTTCTGGTTATGATTCAACCAGAAACAGAGAAACCAAAAAATGATCACAAGCAAGAATGGGGGATTTATATATGTCACAGGACAAACAAGTTGTACTTGTCACCGGCGGAAATCGCGGAATTGGATATGAACTGGCCAAGCAATTAGGTGTGAATGGGTTTAAGGTCATTCTGGCAAGCCGAGATCCAGTGTTAGGTCCTGAAGCGGCACAAAAACTTAGGGCTTCAGGTCTTGATGTTTCATTTGTGCTGATTGATGTAGAAGATAAAGAAAGCATCCGGCAAGCTGTGATTACAGTAAATGAGCAATATGGAAGATTAGATGTGTTAATCAATAATGCAGGTGTGTATTTAGATAAGAATGAAAAATTATTGTATATGGACCCTTCCATCCTAGAGAAAACGATGGCAATTAATTTCTTCGGCGCTTATCATGTCATGCGGTCCTTTATTCCTCTCATGGAAAAACAGGGCTACGGGAGAATTATTAATGTTTCTTCAGAATATGGAGCTGTGAGCGAAATGTCTGACCAAGGAGTCGGGGCTTATAAGTTATCCAAACTTGCACTAAATGGATTGACACGATTGGCCGCTGCAGAAATCAAGGGCGATATCAAAATAAACGCGGTCGATCCGGGATGGGTAAGTACAGATATGGGTGGGCCATCTGCTCCGAGAACGCCTAAGGAAGCTGCCGAGTCTATCCTTTGGTTAGCGACGATTGGGCCAGATGGACCTAAAGGGGATTCTTCAGAGACAGAAAACGAATTGATTGGTAATCAAAAATATATTTTATGATCGTTTATTATTTAAAGGCTTACCTCAATTAAAGAACGTTTAGGACGCAGTTCGGTTGCCTTTATAATGAATGCCGCCGGGCATCTTTCTGCATAAGAAAATAACCCCAAGGGCAGTTATACCCTTGGGATTGTTGGATGCCGAAAGAATAACAGACGTTTCATATCTAATCTCTCCATTTGTTTTGCATTTTTAATCCTACTTTACATTCAAAACCTGAAGAAAAAGGGGCAAAAGTTCTTAGGAATTCTTAAGTTTTGGCAAGCTAACAGCCGGGCCCTAGGATTGATCTAAAAATCGTTTCCTCTTTTTAAACAAATTTCAAAACGATCATATCTATTACATGGTAATATTTAGATACATAAACTTTTATATATTGATGGAGAGGAATGAAAGAATGAAGAAACTTAGAAAGGTATTTTATAGTAATGTTGCCCTGTTGCTTCTCGCCTTATTGCTTGTTGGATGTACGGGCAGTAAGAACGAAGTATCAAAACAATCTTCAAATCATGATGCTGCTGCACAATCTGATGAAAATCATAATGGGACTGAAGATAGCACCAAAATAGACAAAGATGAATCGGAGCCAACAACAGAATCAGAAGAATCCGTAACAAAGGCTTCAAATGAACATCCTTCAAAAGAAACCGCAGCGGATGAATCAAATGAAACTTCATCAAAAGAAGTAAAAAACGAAGAGGAAGGTAAAGAAGGCAATGTATTGGCGGCATACTCTTCTGAAAAAATCGAATATGCCCGAGTTTGGCTCCAGCTTGGACCCAATCAAGAGATAGATGAATTGAATGTTCGACACATTTCAGCTGGCGAACTGATTAATCCTAATGATGATACAAGTGCGAGCTATCCAGAAGATGTGATCCAGTTAGCTGGTTCTCGATTAGTGGATGGATCAGTCACTTATCATGGAAATGGAGATGGCACGATTCATGTATACAATGTCCCTTTACGCTGGGATTCCGCTGATGATCTCGATCAAGGCGTGATGCGGGAAGTGACTGAGAATATCATTAAAAATATAAAAAAAGTGTACGTTGATCCAGGTGACAATGAAAAAATCAAGCGACTCATTGACATCATGGTTATTCATTAATCAGTAATCGTTTGTCTACAGCAGACAACGCGCTTTTTCACCTGAATCTCCTTTTATAAATAATGGATAATAAGGAAAAAGTATGATACATTACTATTGAGCAAAGTTTGGAGTGTGATCACTTGCTGAAAAATCTACCGATTCTATTAGCTATCCTATCAGTTGGAAGCATTCTAAATGTGATGAGTCTTACCCTAAAATTATCAGAGCCTTTTCACTGGATCGTATTATTACTAGGTGTTGCATTATTATTTTATAGCGCTGTATGTCTAGTAGCATACAATATTAATCAAAAAATAACATCTTAGTAGTAAATGAATGATGTCTTAAGAAAAACAAGCATATAACAATATGCTTGTTTTTCTTCTACATACAGTAGCTAATTCCTTCAAACTCTGACTCCATATTCAGCCTCTTAGATCTTAAACGTGGTTGAACTATTACATTCACGTTATCTATAACAGCAAACTATAATTCTTTTGAGCAACATCACAGTAAAAAACGTGTTCCATTATTTGTTTGCTCGGGCCTTATTAACCTTTTTGAGATGCGGTATCCAGCAACATAATGTATAATTCTTCCTATCTACTTGCAGGAGGCATTACATCATGAAAATTAGAGTTACTGGAATTTTAGTTGGTATTACTTTATTTATTACTGGTATTCTTTTGCCAGAAGCAAAATTTGATTACCCTCAGTGTATTAGTTTTGCTGGAGCTTTTATAGCATCAACATCTATTGGAAGTCTCATGAAACTCAAAAAGCAATCGGCAACTAACTAACTTTTGAATGTCTCCTTCCTAGAAAGAGGCAGGGGGCACGAAACGGGCACTGTTTTTCGGCGAGTGCCTTCTACAAAATAGAGATATAAAGTGTTTTTCATTCATCTAAAAATACAGAAAAGAAGGTAAACATGGAAAATATAAAAGACGAAACCAAGAAAATAAAAAAGGATTTCAATCCAAAAGACGCTGTTTTCGTATTCTCTTCTTTTACATTCATTTGCGTGGCTATCATTTTTATGCTAATGGTTTATAATGTACTCACGATTCAAAATTTCCTGTCATTCGATAAACCAATCAGAATGATACTGCATGTATTTATTGCTTCATTTGCTCTGCTTTTGTTTGGTGTAATTTTATCGCTTTCCATTCCCTCCAAATATATTGACGATACAAACAAGAGCTATCAAAATTATTCACTGTTAAGTATTGTTACCTTTATGTTTGCAGGTGCGTTATTTGAAGAACTTTTGTTCAGGGGAACTATTCAAAATTTGCTTTTTATATTCATAGAGAACCAATGGATTGCAATTATAACTGCCACTCTAATTTTCTTAGGTTTTCATATCCAATACTTTCAAAAGCCTATGATGCTCATAAATATAAGCATCCCAAGTTTGACTTTCGGGTGGATATATTTTGACACGAACAATATTTTAGTACCTTTTGTTGTACATTTTCTAATGAACTTAGGCATAACGCTTTTATTTAAATACAATATATTACGGATGAAAAGATAACGCATATAACTTAATTTATTGATATTTGGGCCTTGATTAACTTTTAATTAAGGTTTTTTTACACATTCCTCGACATTTCAGCGTATCTATTTTTTCAATGCCACACACTAATTATTGCTTCTTTCGAATCTTTTTTGTTTTTAGGAATCCGAAGAGTTCGAGTAACTAGTAATACTTAGAGTTACGGAAAATTACTAATCCTTTAATCCCTTTCCATCGAGAATTTTTTGCAAATATTTTTCGACTCTCGATTCTCGGGTTTTGGATTGTTTGGCTTGAGAAAAATGAAGAATATATGCTCTTTGCCGTCCTGGCGTCAATGCTTCAAAAGCTGTTTTCAAGGCAGGGATTTCATCGAATTTATTTTGAAGTTCTTCAGGAATTTTATATTCTGTATTCTTTTTTAAATCCACTTCCAACCCGGCTTTTTCAACTTCAATGGCCTCATGAATATAGGCTTTCAAGATCGTTTCCATTTCATCAATTTCCTGAACATTGGTGAACCGGATCTGGCGTGCCGCCTGTACATTCTCCGTTTGTTGGATGAGAATCCCATGGGCATCCTGTAACAAGGCACCTTTGTGAAACAGAAGCGCACAATATTCTTTAAATCCATGTATTAAAACGATGTTCTTATTATTAAGCGTGTAGCAAGGATGCTTCCACTTAAATTCTTCGGTCAGCTCACAGTCAAGAACGATAGCTCTCAACTTCTCATATTCTTCCTTCCACTTTTTCGCTTTACTTAAAAATTCATCAACCTTAGGATTCGTTCTGCTATTTGTCATGAAGGAATTCCCCTCTTTCCAGGCATTTTTATAAAGGCTTAATGGTTCGTCATACATTTACGTGAATTAACACTAATGAAGTCCAGTTTTATTTTTGACATCTCGGTATTTATTTTATTCTTCTATAGGTTCCTTCTCTTATTATTCAATAGATTAAGCTTAAAGTGGAGATGATGCAACAACAAAAAACACAGGGATTCATATGACGGACATCTTATAAGATATGCCCGGGTACACTTTGCTTGCCGAGTATCTATATCCAAACAGCAACAGCAGTCATCAAGGGTTATATCCATGTCCACAATATAAAAAAAGAAGGCCAATATAGCCTTCTCACCTTGTTTTATTACTTCACTGTCAATCTGAAAAAGTAACAATTCTATTATTATGTAACTTTTTTATTCTTGCCAACGCATAAGGTTACTGCAACACTAGCTATACTGACTAAAGTTCCTGCAATAGAAACAAGAATTGTCAAAAAGCCATTGGGAATAAGAAATCCAATTGGAATGAGTCCCAGAAAAGTTAAAACGATAACACATTGATATACTCCTGAAATTATTCTTACAACCAAGTTACCAAAAAAGGACATGGCTAAAGGAGGGATGAATAAAAATATAACGATCCCAATTGAGATCATTAAAATAATAGGCTCATCAAATGAAATGACATGATCTCCAGGTGAATCTTTACCAGCTACTAGTAAAACAATGATAGACATAATCAGTGTAAGAAAAACCAAAGAAAACCTTTTTAACAACGTTATAACTCCTTTTTCAAATGTACTAAAAACGGGTATCCTGCTTTTTTTCAATTTCCATAACCATTTTATGTTATTCACTGCAGAATATGAATGCAATTCTATTTTTCATTAATTCTTCTAGTGAATTCTGTATTTTTCGCTTATTTTCATTATCCAAGCAATATCAATTCGTTTACATTGCCTCTTGACAACCTCACTCTCTTTTCGCCAAATTATGTATTTAAACCTTTATCTAACAATATAACAATTTAATGGAAATCAGGCAATTTTGAACTTACATCACTGCTAGATCAATAGGAGCAAAAGAAATTTCAAAATAAACAACTGAATAATTGTTGCAGTATGCACATGTCTTTATAGAATGTTTAAAAAACCTGTACAAATACAGGTGAAGAACTTACTTTATTTCATATGAGTTATCCTGCAAAACGGTGCACGGAATGTCGGGTAGATACATTTCACTCCTGTTATTCTTTTGTTAAAGGAGGTCAAATAAATGGATTCGCTTAAAAGGATGAATAGAGCATTAAAGTATATTGAAGAAAACCTCACAAATGATATTGATTTTAAAGAAGTAGCAAAGCTTGCTTTCTGCTCTGAATATCATTTTAAAAGGATGTTTTCCTTCCTTGCAGGTATTTCATTATCGGAATATATTCGTCGCAGACGTCTTACTCTTGCAGCTTTTGAACTGAAAGACAGCAATGTAAAAGTGATTGACATTGCAATAAAGTACGGTTATAACTCACCAGATTCTTTTGCGCGGGCATTCCAGAATTTACATGGTATAAACCCATCAAAAGCCAGACTTAATGGCCATTCCCTTAAAGCCTATCCACGAATGACCTTCCAGCTATCAATCAAAGGAGGAAATGAAATGAATTACCGTATTGAAGAAAAAGAGGCATTTCGCATCGTTGGCATTAAAAAAAGAGTTCCTGTTATTTTCAATGGGATTAATCCGGAAATTGCATCTATGTGGGAAAGTTTAGATGAAAAAGCAATAAATAAACTAAAAGAGCTTTCTAATGTAGCACCATCAGGACTCATTAGTGCATCCACGAATTTTTCTGAAGGTCGGATGGAGGAGAATGGAGAGCTTGATCACTATATTGGCGCAGCCACAACGAAACAGTGTCCAGATAACTTATCACGGCTTGAAGTTCCTGCCTCAACGTGGGCTGTATTCGAAGCAATCGGACCATTTCCGAATACACTGCAAGACGTATGGGGACGCATTTATTCCGAATGGTTTCCATCATCAAATTATGAACAAATAGAAGGTCCAGAAATACTGTGGAACGAGCATAAGGATGTAACATCGCCATCTTTTAAAAGTGAAATTTGGATACCGGTTTCAAAAAAGTAATATATTTTACGATGAAGTAAGAGGAATTGAAGGGTCTTTAAGGAAGGGGCTAATCCCTTCCTCTTTATGCACCAACTCGATCTGCGGCAATTTTGAAAAGCGCTGTCTGCATCTTCAAAGTGAGTAAATATTGAGATACCACTTAGAATTCGGCTGATCTTCATTTATCATCTCCCCTTTTTTATGTTTCATCTCGCCTCAATGCTCATATGATACTAATCATTTGATAGCTCTTCATTTCCACGGATAATGAAAATATCAGGTGATCTCCTATGAACCTAGGTCAGAAATATCTGTCTGTAAGCTTCCTATCTTTTTTTCTCCTCTATAATGAAAAAAGAACCTTTTTAGGCTCTTTTTAATCACGATTTTCCTGAATAAAATTGGTTAGCACCTATTATTAGAAATCATCCACTCTTTTTCTCACTTTCTTACTTAGCTTAAAACCGAATCTATTTATATACTCTTCATTTTTAGCCATGATTTGATGAGCTTCGATTATTGGCAAGGTGCGAATTAAAATGTACGCACCAATAGCGATCAAAACCACACAAACCGGATAGTAGGCATTGAAACCTGAGACTATATGTTTTCTTTCCAGAAAAAAAGGAATTCCGCCTGCTACAATTGAACAAACACCAGCAACCATGACAGCAGCATACCGTCTTTTCATATCTTTATATTTTACTGTCAGTTCTTTATGATGATTTTGGTCAAAAATCAGAGCTTCTTTCTTGAGTACCTTGTATTTATCTTCTACCGTAATCAATCCTGTCACAATAGCCCCAATGCCGAGTACAGCTATGATCATGATAAGGAGTGTATAGATGGCTGGTTCTTGTTTAAAAACCAAATAAGGGACAGTGGATAAAATAAGCAGGCTCAGTCCGAAAGAAACATATTTGGAAACTTTGCGTTCATGCAATAAAAAGCCATCTGCCATTTCCCTGCTTACATAATATCCTTCTTTATTGTCACGATGCGGCTCAACAGAATCTTTTAACAAATAATCAATTGACACTTCAAAAATGTTTCCAATCATTAAAAGTTTCTCGGTTTCAGGAAACCCTTGCCCATTTTCCCATTTGCTAATCGCCTGCCTTGTCGTGTTTACTTTTTCAGCTAAAGCTTCCTGAGACAGTCCTTTTTCTTTTCGTAACTTAAAAAGTTTTTCACCAAATGTCATAGTTTAGAACTCCTTTGCTTTGATGACTACATTTTATGAAAACAACGCTCCCCGTTCTATCTTCCAGCAAATGCACTTTGTCAACTTACGGTTGCAACGATGTTATACATTGTTGTTTATTTCTGTTCAGACCATGTCTTGAACAAAAAAGAGTAAATGTTTTCAAAAATAAACATCCAATTCCTTTTTATTCTTTAGTATAGATAAACAACTCATTATTTTCCACTTTTTATCGATTCCCCTTAACTTGTGATGTTCACTCCTAGTTATTTCATTCGTCCAAAGAAACATAAAAAAACCAAGGATCTATAACCCTTGGTTTCATTGATACGGCTAAGAGGACTTGAATTTCCACGGGGTTGTCCCCACCAGGAAATTCATGGGTTCTTAAGAGCTTTACTGAAGCAAAGCCCCTTTTATACCGTGTGATTTTTTGACGCACCCAGGCCGAATATGAACAGTAGAATGCTGACCATAAGCAACAGTAATATTGGGAAGTTCCAGCTTGCCGTGACGTCATGGAGCAAACCAAACAATGTCGGTCCTGTTGCAGCCAGCAAATATCCAACAGATTGCGACATACCGGACAAAGAAGCCGCATCGGAGGCATCTTTCGTCCGCAAGCTTAAAAAGATCATAGCCAAACTGAACGCACATCCCCCAGCAAACCCGAGTAAAATTGTCCATAACAAAATCAGTGCATTATCGCCGAAATAAAGGCCACCCAATGAAACAAAAAACAGGACAGTCATCATGACAACCAATAAACGCTGATTCTTCATGCGTCCCGCAACGATCGGTACGATGAATGATACGGGAAGCGAAGCGAATTGAAATAGCGATAGCATCCAACCAGCGCTGTCTTCACTCAAGCCCCGGCTTGCCAAGATTTCAGGTAACCAAGCGATCAAAACATAGAAAAGCAGAGACTGCAATCCCATAAAAAGTGTAATCATCCAGGCCAGCGGTGAACGCCACAGATTTCGCCGCGTCGACGTACCGCTAGTAGTTATCATGGCTGACGCGTGACTCGCCCGCACTTTAGGAAACCAGAATAGTGCGGCTACCAGAGCGAGCAGGCCCCAGATTCCAAGTGCGCCATTCCAGCCAAAACCGAGATTGCGGGCGAGCGGGACACTTACACCGGAGGCTATCGCACCGCATAAATTCATCGACACTGAATACAGCCCTGTCATAAGACCGACATTATGAGAAAAATCCCGTTTAACAAGACCTGGGATTAGCACGTTGCACACCGCAATCGCGAGCCCAAGCAAAACGGTGCCTGCAAATAAAGGGACTGTTGCGGTCAGCGAGCGGACAATAATACCTGCCATGAGAAGAACCAATGCATAAAGTATGATCCGTTCCATCCCGAAGCGGCGCGCCAAGATAGGCGCGAAGGGGGAAAGAAGCGAGAAAGCAAGCAACGGCAATGTCGTGAGCAAGCCTGCCGCGGTATGCGATAATCCAAGGGACTCGCGAATCGATCCTACCAGTGGGCCTACCGATGTTAGCGGTGACCGCATCGTCAATGATATAAGGACGATGCCTATGATGATCGGCCAACTCAATGAGAGCGAACGCTTTAACCCAGTTGGTTTGGTATCACTTTGTACGCTCATAACCGCTCCCCCTCTTCAACAGCGATAACATCCTTCGATTCCTGGATATAACGATGAACTGCTTCCACGGCACGATCTGCGTCCTGACCGACAATCGCTTCGACCAGTTGTCGGTGCATTTCCAAAAAATCCGTATCGACTTCAAAACTAGTCAGGCTTGTAATCGAATCTTGTAACGCTTCAGCGATATGGTTGTATATTTCGATCAGTATTTCATTATGCGACGCCTTGACAATGCTTTGATGTAGACGGATATCCGCCGTTACAAAGTCATCAATGTTACCGAGTTCTGCCGCTGCCTCGCAGCGTTCCAGTTGGAGAAGAAGTTCGCGGGCCTCGTCGTCGGTTCTGCGTTGTGCAGCAAGATGGGCCCCCTCACGTTCGAGAGCATACCGAACTTCTAATGTTTGCAACGTATCGGTACGCGAAATGCGTTTTTTCAACACGACTCCCAAAGCACTTGAAGAGCAGACATAAGTTCCGTCACCTTGTTTCGTCTTCAAGAGTCCTGCATGTATCAATGCCCGAATTGCTTCCCTTAATGTATTGCGGCTAACATTCAACTCGTTCATCAACTCCGGCTCGGCCGGAATGCGCATCCCGACACCCCACTTGCCTGATTCGATCAAACTTTCCATTTGTAGAGCGACTTGCTCAACCAGCGTCTGCCGGTTTGTTTTCTGAAGCATGTGTTTATCCTCCTGTAAAGCACTTATCAAACATAGGATGTTTGGTTAATCGGTATTTTATCACGCCTCTGAAATTAAGACAAGAAAATAATAAGCCAATGAAAGGGGCAGGGAATCTTGCTGCTCATGTAAAGATATTGAATTTAACAGCAATACAGAAATCCCTTACAAAAAAGATACCTAAAAAGGAGATTTAATAACTCATTTTCAATGAAAAACTGATTGATGTTAATTAGTCGGGTTTCAGGATATACACGGACCATTGCCCTTTCCTTTATTGGGAATCCTACACGTTCCCTATTGTTTTTGCTTGATATGATTTTCTAAAAAAGTTATTGACAACAAAAAATTGATCATGTTATTATTAAAAGTTTGATATTCCACCTCCATATATGGTAATCTTAAGAAGGTTACCATACATGGAGGTGGATGATATGTTTCAAATTGGCGATAACATTGTTTATCCAATGCACGGAGCAGGTATAATTGAAGCCATAGAAGAAAAAGAAATCTTAGGGAAAAAACAACAGTATTATGTCATAAAGATGACGATTAGTAATATGCAAGTTATGATTCCAACGCGTAAAATATTGAGCTCAAGTATACGACCAGTTACTGATATACGTGCATTAAAACACATTATACACATTTTTCAACATGGAGAATCAGATAGGTTACTGCCGTGGAAGCAAAGGTATATAGTAAACACGAACAAAATAAAAACGGGTGAAATACAAGAAGGCGCTGAAGTTGTACGTGATTTACTGCGTATGAAGAAAGAAAAAGCACTTAATGCAAGCGAAAAAAAAATGTTGGATAATGCATATGAATTTTTGATTAGTGAACTGGAAGTAATTAAAGGAATCACTGAAAAACAAATAAAAAGTTTTTGTTAAGGTTAATTATAGAGAATGTATCGCATGAAAATCCCGAATTTTTTGATAATATCACGATAAAAAGTAAAGCCATTTCAAAAACGTTCAACTTCTTCAACTTACTAATAAAACATTAACCTCTTTTGTTATTCCTACAATCTAATCCATTTTTATTATTTACATTTTTTCTACAACATTTGAAGTTTTATCAAAAAAACTCGATGAAATAGTCACTTGATGTTTGTAATCCTGATTCACACTGGCACGGACAAGGAGCCGTAAGGATGGAAGAGAGGTAGGGCTTTCATTGTTTTAGGTATCTCTAAGTGATTATTTCTTGTAGATAAAACATTCAATTTCCACTCTATCTTTAAGAATTTCTTATATCCACTGCGACAGTGAATAGTAATTGTGTATCTTCTTTTCATAAAAGAGATACACGGGTTGTTAACATTTAAATATATGGCCACAATAAAAAAATGACGAAGTTCTAGAACTAGAAATCATTTTTATGATTCATTTAATCTTGTAGTTAAATTAACGGGCAGGTTAGTGAAAAAAGAATGAATAAAATGCAGTTGTATTCGAAAAGAAAAGTAATTAATTTATATACATTCCGCATATTGTCAATCCAGTATGTTATACTGTAAACAAACCTTTGAAGTTTTAAATCTTTTTCTATTACCTTGTAGCATCTCCCTACTCGAACGTTGAGTAGGGTTTTTTATTGAGAATTATTAAGAGAACATAAAAAAAACAGGCCCTATAGAAAGAGCCTGTTTGTATAAACGATTGAAGATTAAGCAATTTTTTGAACGTTAGCAGCTTGAGCTCCACGAGCACCTTGCTCAACGTCAAACGTTACTTTTTGACCTTCGTCTAAAGATTTGAATCCGTCACTTTGGATTGCAGAGAAGTGTACGAATACATCGTCTCCGTTTTCACGTTCGATGAAGCCAAAACCTTTTTCTGCATTAAACCATTTCACTGTACCTTGTTCCATTTTTGTTGCCTCCTAGTGTGTAACCACACAGTGTATACTATCCTTGCCCAAAGTATCATCAAGACGAAAAGTCAATATTCATACTATCCTTTACACCGAACAAAAATAATTCTTCTTTATCATAACACGAAACGGAAATAACTGCAAATTAATATTGTCGTTTTATTCATGGCATTATTTGTTAAACATATGGATGCCAGTGCGAATAAGAGGCCTATTAATAACTATGGTTTGAAAACACTGTGAAAATGAATCACGAGTGTCTTCAAACCTTTTTCTTTGCTTAATAGTACTTCATTAATGACTGTCAAAAAGCTCAGCTGTTTCTTGTTCAAGTAAAAGATAATCTTTTAAAGGCAGGGCTGTTCACTTGTAAAACTTTGTTACTGCAGATGTTTCCAAACAGTCACTCATGGATATCCCCATTACTTCATTATCACTTTCCAAAACCTTTTCACCTCAAACAATCAATGTTCACGATCTAAATAAATCGATTCCCATAGGGGAGCAGTGAGCGAGTTTGGCCCGATAAAGAGCCGGGTATAATCTTCATACACCATTTGTATCCCGGCTGGCTCTGCTAATAAAGATGTAATTGAACTGGAAATCAGTTTATCATTTCCAATAATTTTCACAGATAGATGGGAAGAATACTTATCATATATGTGGTGTATGACGTTGGGCCTTCAAAGGCTATAAAACGTTTTCTACACTTAGAAGATCAACAGGGAAGGAGAAACTTTTAAAAATGAAAGAACAAAACCTAAGGACTTTGAGAAAACTGGTTACACCTTATGAAAAGTCCGATTTACAAAAAAGTATTTGTCAAATCATTAACACATTGGTACCATTTTTCCTGCTATGGTGTTTGGCATATAAGAGTTTGTCGATTTCTTATTTCCTTACATTAGCGATTTCTGTCGTTGCGGCAGGTATTTTAGTAAGAACCTTCATCATCTTTCATGATTGCTGCCACTATTCCTTTTTTAAGAACAGAAAGGCGAATCGAATCCTTGGAACAATAACAGGAATTCTGACTCTGCATCCCTTTGATCATTGGGCACACGACCATTCTGTCCATCATGCAACAAGCAGCAATCTGGACAAACGCGGTACAGGCGATATTTGGGTACTGACCGTTGAGGAATATAAGAAAGCCTCAACTAAGACAAAAATAAAGTACCGTTTGTACAGAAATCCGTTTGTTATGTTTATGATTGGGCCGATTTACGTCTTCGGAATTACCAATCGGTTTAACCGTAAAGGGGCAAAACGCAAAGAACGGATGAATACGTATGTAACGAACCTGGGGATCGTCGCTTTGGCAGCACTTTTATGTTGGGCTATTGGCTGGCAAAACTTCCTGCTGGTTCAGGTGCCAATTTTTATGATGTCGGGATCTCTCGGAATTTGGATGTTTTATATTCAGCATACGTTTGAGGATTCTTATTTTGAAGAAGATGATCATTGGGAATATGTAAAAGCAGCAGTTGAAGGAAGCTCTTTTTATAAGCTTCCAAAAGTCATGCAATGGCTAACAGGCAATATCGGTTTCCATCATGTTCATCATTTAAGCCCGAGAGTCCCAAACTATAAGCTTGAAAAAGTGCATAACAACACTGAGCCATTGCAAAACGTTCCGACCATTACACTGGCAACAAGTCTCAAGTCGTTAAAGTTCCGCCTATGGGATGAAGAAGGCAAAAAATTTGTTGGTTTTAGCCACTTAAAAAAAGCTTCTAAAGGCCAAGTATCAGCGCGGCTAACAACAGATTAAATAAACTCCCCATAATCGATGATAAGGGACAGTGTATCTTGCAGAATAAAAGTGCAGACTCGCGCAACGGTTTTGTGCAGAGGTCAGCACTTTTTTAGTGACTCGACAATGTGGTACATTTGTTGCCGTATTTTCCGCAAAAAAATAATATCAAAGGTGATTAAACCCTGGGTATTATTGGGATGCGGCCGAGAGGACTTGAACCTCCACGGGTTATTCACCCAGCCTTAGAATAATCAATACATACTCATTTGATTTCATAAAAAAGTTGCCAATTAAGGAACATCATAATTGACAACTCAATGCTTACATTTTCTGTACTTTTTTCAAAAAAGGGCTCTTGTTATTAAAATGCTTGGGATCTAATACATCACAGATAAAAGGGTAACTAGTGCTAAAATAGCTGGAAGTCTTTGTTTCACAATAATTGATTTATTTGATGTGAAACCTCCGAAAATGGCTGCTACTACCACACAAATTACGAAAAATAATTGAATCATATAGCCAATTGGATTGAGCCCAAGTATAAGTCCCCAAATGAGACCAGCAGCTAGAAATCCATTATATAAACCTTGGTTTGCAAACATAACGGCTACGTTTCGATCTCCTTCTAAATGCCTTGGCAATTTGAACGCGCGTTTTGCCGCCTTTGAATCAATAAAAAACATTTCAAGGATCATAATGAATAAATGTTCTAATGCTACGATCCCTACTAAAATAGTTGCGATTATTTCCACATTATTCTCTCCCCTATACTCCCTAATATTAGTTTTATATTTTTGAACTAAGGAGACGATATGACATATACTTGGACAGCTGCTTTAAGGAGTAGACATTTATGTCTACTCCTTAAAAATTATTTTTGACTAACCATCAACTTACACCCAAGAGCAATAAATACTGTTCCAGAGACTTTATTGAGAATATTATTAAATTTATTGTTGTCTTTAAGTGTTTTTGTGGCCATAGTTGAAAAGTACGTGACTAAAATGTACCACAATAAAGCTATAACGGCGAAGATGCTCCCTAAAATAAGAAATGACAATGATACAGTCGACCCTGATGTTGATGCAAACTGAGGCAAAAACGATAAATAGAACAGAATGTTTTTAGGGTTAGCGATGTTTGTAATAACCCCCTGGATATAATGTTTTTTAAGCGTCTCGTTAGCTGCATCCTTTAAAGTTATTCCGTCATTTTTCTTAAGAAGTGCTTTCATTCCAATGTAGATTAAATATAGCCCTCCCACAAGTTTTATAGCAGTAAACAGAACAACCGACTTAGCTAAGATAATAGATAATCCAACAGTAGCAAGTATTGTGTGAACAAAAGCACCGGTAGCAATTCCAGCAGATGCAGCAAAACCACTTGCTCTGCCATTTGAGATACTTCTGCTTAATACAAACACAGCGTCTATGCCAGGAGCAGCTATAAAAACAAATGATGACAATACAAACAAAAAAAGATCATGAATTCCAAACATATATTTCAACTCCTAAAATTCCACATTCCATCTACGAAAATTTCAATAACTAAATTTCAACGAATCAAATTTTTTGAACAACTCCATGCTAGGAACTCATAACAGTTTTAAAAACCTTTTCCGCCAATCCTCTGCGAGAGCATCGATTTTCAATATTTCTTCAATTGATTTTTTATCCTCTTTTTGATGAAAAAGAACTTGTGTGGCAGAAAGTACAGATATTTCACATGGGTCCTTTTCAACAAGCTCTATTTCTGAACTAGACTCAATCGTCCCTTCTTTTAGCACCCGAAAAAAATAACCGGTTAGACATGTTTCAACCACTTTCTTCAGAAAATCTCTCTCTTCATTGTATTTCGATATAGTTGCACATGGCACTCTTCCTTGTGTTACCTGAATGATGGTACTACCTATTCTATACACATCACCTATACAAACCTGTTCTTCCAACATGCCTGTTGCAGTAATATTTTCTCCAAAAATAGGCGGAGTCATTTTTTTATTAAACATTCGTTCCCAATAAGAATAATGCTCAAATGGGTATAAACATACTGCTCGATCAACACCACCGTGGAACTTGTGGTTAGCAACATCATCACCAACGAAACCGGATTTTTTCAGCTCAATAGATGATACAGTAGACTTACCTATCGCGGACATTTCTTTTCTATTATTCCAATCATATTCCTTAGGTTTTCCAACAGCTAAATGAATGATTTGTCTATTCATGATACCCCTCCAATCGCCATTTGTTGATCTGAGTTAGTTTGTCCTGTATTCAAAACAAATCAAGGTCTCCACTAGTTAATTTGAATGAAATACAGTTTCTTTAAGAGCACTAATAAAAGCGTGAGTTACAGCACTCAAATATTTATCTTTTCTATAAACAACTCCAATTTCACGAGAAAGATTAGATTTTAAAATTGGAATGATTCTTATATTAGGATGATTAAGGTACTCTAAATAAGGTTTAGGAAGTATTGTTACTCCTACCCCTTTAATAACCATATTAATTAAAGATTGCATGGTTGTAATTTCAAAAATCGGCTTAGGAAAGAACCCTAAGTCTTTACAAGCTTCATCTATAAGTTTCCTAATAAAATAATGTTGAGGGAGTAAAATCGAGGGTGTTGTCTTTAGCACCTCTACATCTAACATTTCCTGATTCTCTAACGGGTGACCTTTAGGCACTGCAAAAGCCATTTCCTCTGTGGATAAAGAAATTGATTCTAATTCATCGCCTTTCATAGGTAAGAATACAATCCCCAAATCCAACTTATTTTCTATGAGTTGTTTGTGAATGTCCCCAGTACGCAGCCCAAAAACGGATATCTTCACACCAGGGTATTTTTGATGAAAATTCAGTAAAGTAGGCGTGATAATGTAATCCTCGACTGTCAACAAAGTTCCAACCAAAATTGTCCCTCTTTGAAGCCCATTCAATTCATCTATTGAGGTTTTAGCCTGTTCTACCTCGTAAAAAATTTTGCGAGTATACTTTAAGAGAAGCTTTCCTGATTCAGTAAGTGCTGTTTTTTTACCAATACGATCGAATAAAGGAGTGCCAATTTCATGTTCCAATAATCTAATTTGTTGACTTAAAGAAGGCTGAGAAATTCCTACTTTTTCAGCTGCTCTTGTAAAATGAAGTTCTTGGCATACTGCATAGAAATATTCAAGTTGTTTTAATTCCATCTAGTGCCTCCTTTAGGAAATGAATAGATACAGTTTGAAAAGGGGCATAAGAGTGTACAATTATGCACCTGTTCTACTTTTTAGTCTGTCTCTATTATAGTGACTTTAAACTCGATCCCTTGATGGGTACAAATTCGTTTTTCGCTGCCCCTATACCCGAGATCCAAACAATAACTGAAGTAAAAACTAACATAAGTAAAGAAACAGTCCAATTATGTGTAATGTCGTGTAACCATCCAAATAAAACAGGCCCTATAGCAGATAGAAGATAACCTAAAGATTGAGCCATACCTGAAAGTTCAGCTGCCTCGTTAGCATTTTGAGTACGCAGACTAAAGAACATCATAGCTAAACTAAATGCAAATCCAATTCCGATTCCAATTATGATCATCCATAAAGGCATAAGGAGTTTATCCCCATATATGATAGCAACAAACCCAAAAATTAGTAGAGAAGCAGATGCAGCTACTAATAACCGCTGGCTTTTTAAACGTCCAGCTAAAATAGAAACGAGAAATGTTACAGGAAGCATAGCAAGTTGCATTAAAGACAACGTCCAGCCAGCTTCATGAGTGTTTAACCCTTTCTCTTCAAGAATTTCAGGTATCCATGTAATCACTGTGTAGAAAATGAAAGATTGAAACCCCATAAATAACGTAACATTCCAAGCTAGCTTTGAACGCCATAAGCTTATTGCTTTAACTTCCTCCCTAGTTTTTTCAACCTGAACAGACTTTTGTTGATATTGCAGTTGTGGTAGCCAAATGAAAATGGTGAGCAGAGATAAAAGTCCCCAACATCCAAGGGCTCCTGACCACCCCAAACCCAAAGATGACGAAATGGGAATACTTATACCAGAGCCAACAGCTCCAAATAAATTCATAGATACTGCATAAAGTCCTGTCATCATACCTATTTTCTTCATAAAGTTATATTTGATAAGACTGGGTAATAAAACATTGCAAATGGCAATAGATGATCCGATTAAAACAGTTCCTATAAATAATGTTTCTTTTCCAACAAAAGAACGTACTCCAATCCCAATTGTTAATATTACTAAAGAAATTAATAAGGTTAACTCCATACCAAAACGCCGAGCTAAATTGGAAGCAAAGGGGGATAAAAATGCAAAAGCAAGTAAAGGTATTGTGGTTATGACTCCTGCCAGTGTATTAGAAATCCCCAAGTCATCACGAATTGCAGCTACTAGCGGACCAACTGATGTTAGTGAGGCTCTAAGGTTTGCGCCAATTAGGATGATACCTAAGATAAGCCATCCTATCCTAGGCTTTAAATCCAACCGCGATTGTCCTACGTAATTTGTTAATTGTGAATTACCCATGATCAATATTGACCCTCCGTATAACCCAATGACACCTTAAGTTGCAATATGTTTACTGCTTCAACTGCACTTGTGTTTCATCAATATAATAAGATTACAAGCAGTGAAATCGTAACTGGTTTGTAAGTATATAAATACTAAATCACTCTTATAATCAATTAATTGGGGAACGACATGGCCCTACTTTTATTCCCAAAGAGTTATAGTGATTCTTTATATTCATTATTGCTTGACGGCTTGTAACTTCAATAATTAAATCGTTTAATTTCCTAAGATCAACTGGTTTATTCAAAATTAATTGATTAAATAGTTGTTTAATCTCCTTTGGATATACATTCCCAACCATACTGGACAGCCCATTACAACCATTAAGTATTTTTTCCGGAAGATTGATATCACCACCAGCGAACATCACAAAGTCATCCGGTAAGTTTGTACTTGAATGACGTTTGGCATCGCTCTCTTCTTTAAGTCCTACAAGATTTGAATGTTTTTGATTGATAAGAGTTTCAAATGATTCAGCACTTAGCTCAAATCCTGTTCTAAAAGGATTATTATAAAGCACTACATTTTTAGTTGTGTGTTGCAGCAACTCATTAATATAGCTAATGGCCTGTTTTTGAGTTGGTTGAATATAAGGTGGGAACTGAATTAGAATTGCGTCAAAGACAGAATCCTCAAGCTCCTTAATTAGTTTTATTGCATCTTTGGTTCTTGTTGCTGACACACCAAACATAAGTTCAACATTTTTGAATTTTTTTTGATTAAAATAATTAATAATCTGGATTCGTTCTTCGATGCTCATTGAATTTTGTTCACCAGTTGTAGCAGATACAAGTACAGAATCTATCCCATTTTCTGTCAAGTAGTCCAGAATGTCATTAAAACCTTCTAAATATAAACTCTCATCATTATGAAATGGAGTTGGAATAGCAACATTAAAATTTTTCATGAAATACCTCCGTGTTTTTTTCGAAATTAGCATTTAACAATTGCCTTATACCTTGATGCTTTCTAAGCAAAGTCAATTTTCAATAAAAGTATAGGTCAGCTTTACTTATAATACAATTCAATTATTTATATAGAAATGATAGGTAAAAACTATCGTTTGTAATCACAAAAATAAAGCTAAACTGACTAAATCGTTAAAAAGCGCATTGAATTCACAGGACAATCATTTTATAGAGAGAAAAAAAGAGGAGCAAACACATGGTTACTCCTCTTACTTAATATCTTTACCTTTTGCTTCTTCATAGTCTGGTGTTTTCTTTGATAAGCCAAGACGACTATTTTCGCCAGTTCTTGACATGTCTTCTAACCTTGTATATTCATCCCTTTGCTTTTCGCAGTAAGAAAACGAAGATATTTATCATTAAAATCTTTAGGCGTATAAAAAGCAACTTTATTTTTCACCACCAAAAACTTTAACCAAGGCATTATCTGTTGTTATATCGTAATTTGGATTATTCACTTCTCTGTTTTCTTTATATTGGTTAATTACATCATCCAAACAAAAGGAAACGGCTGATAAATAGTTGATTACCTTTAGGTAACTGGGCAGTAGACAATTTAAAAATAAGCACAAAAAATACCAGGGGTCTACAACCCTTGGTATCATTGATGCGGCCGAGAGGACTTGAACCTCCACGGGTTATTCACCCACTAGGCCCTCAACATAGTAAATCCGTATCATTGGTTATGGAAGCTTGTTTTCACTACAATCCTTATATTCATTTGCCATCATTTCTATACGTTTATATCAATTATGGTTAAAAAATGGTGAGCCAAAACAATATCCGTCCTAACTTTCCCATCTAGATGTAGGGTTCTTTTAATTTTATCGATTTTTAAGTGTAAATGTAGACAAAGGCACTCCGCAAATTCGATAAACACGATTGTACAAATTCCGATAAAATTTAAGCCAGTCCTGATTAGGAGGATTAAAATTGGTCATCACTCGAATAGCATAACCAAAATGACTAAACTTCACATCATCAATAAGATGAAAATCATTCCTTTGATAAAAAGTGATGCGACGAGTCTGAATCGCCAATTCTTCTTCGCTCTTCGCCGTTTCAGGGTCTTCCACTTCTAAAATGAGGCCATTCTCTGCTATTCCATTCAAACGAGCAAGAAGAACACTACCTAATCCAGTCGAACGGTACTCAGGCAAAACTGCAAGAAATAGAACATGTATACAATTCAACTTGGGCACATCTTGATATAGAGCATATCCAAATATGTCAGACCCATTCGTGAGATATACCGGGTGTAAAATACCTTTTTTTATAGCAGAGTTTATGATTCTTGAAGGAAAAGTACCCTTCAAGAAAGAAAAATCCATGTAAACATAGTTGAATAGAGTTTGGAGATTATTAATAGGCACTTTTTGAAGGTAGATATCATTGTGATTCAATACATTACTTTTCATACTTATCCCCTCTCGTATAATGCTTTTGAATAATTTCAAGCATTTCTGTAAATGCCTTAATTTCTTCCTTGCTATAAGTCTGTTCAATTTCTTTCGTGGCAGCTAGTAAGGAATCGTCAATTCTTATATAATCTTTAGCAACTGCAGGACTGACTTTCAAGTAGCTTACACGTTTATCTGTTTTACTAGGTGTTTTGATTACCAAACCTTTAGAGACTAACTCATTAATTTTCACAGTTACAGCTGAACGAGCCACATGGAGTGTATCAGCTAAAAAACTAGCTGTACAATTTTCGTTGTATAGAATCATCTCTAAATATAATAAGCTGTTATAGGTTAGGTTCTTATAGACATTATCTTTATTCATTGCACGGAGATTTTTCAAAGCCCATTCGTAATACGATTTATCTAGTGCATGCATGAGATTCACCAAATCACCCCTATAATTAAGTCAATTTAATTATAATCACTTAACTAAATTTAATCAACTGATACTCCTTATGAGACGACTTCTGTTCTAGACAAAGTTTTATCTAATTAATGATACCAAATACAGAGATTGAATAATGTAAAAGCACAAATAAAAAAGATACCAACACTGCTTGGTATCCCCTCATATATGGAAAATGATTTTCTTTCTATATATTAAAATAAAAACTCTTAAATTGGGAAGAATAATCTTCCCATTCCAAATAAAGTTGTTTTGGGATTGAATAATTATAATATAAAAAACCATACCGAGATGTTTTGGTATGGTTTTCTAAGTTAGACCCTCAATAAAGTGGAAGTATATTGTCAGTTACAAAAGCCTGTTATTTCAAGCATTTGAAGTCATTCATTACACTCATTTACATCATTTTATATTCATTTTGGGCACAAAATGGGCACTGTTTTCCAGACAGTAATCCACTGAATATTGTGTAGTTATGCATATGTCACTCAAGTCTCTTCATGGGTGTTCCTAAAGGGGCTTAATAAGTCTAAGAAAAAGAAATGATATTCCCAACAATAAAGAAACCCGTTTAAACTTAAAAAATATGTTTAAACGGGGCAATAGACTTACCACTCTTGAGCAGTAGGTGTAACTAATACATCATTTATCAATACATCAGAAGGCTGATCGACAACAAAAGCAATTGTCTTCGCGACATGCTTTACATCAATAGCTACTTCATCCAGGTTATTCAATACACCTTTCACGTCACTGTCTGTGACAGTATCTTGCCAATTAGTAGCTATAACACCAGGGGAAACCATGGATGCCTGTATGTTATACTTAACAGATACCTCTTTGCGCAAGCTTTCAGTTATTGCCTTCACAGCAAACTTTGTTGCGCTATAGACACCATGCCCCTCTCCTACTGCATGTCCTGCAATAGATCCAACATTTATGATTTGTCCTTTTCCTTGCTGTTTCATATGCGGCAGTACTGCTGCGATACCGTACAGAGTACCTTTCAGGTTTAAGTCAATCATTTTTTCCCACTCATCTACATGCGCATTGTCCCACATAGAAAACAACATGAGACCAGCGCAGTTGATTAGCGTGTCAACTCTATCGAATTTTTCAATAGCATAGTCGATTAAGGCTTGGACGTCTTCTTTATTGGTAGCGTCCGTTGCTTTGTATACAGCAATCCCGTTATTACTTGAAATACGATTTACAATCTGCTGAAGCTTATTTTCACTTCTTGCAGCCAATACAACCTTTGCACCATTTTCAGCAAGATAGCTTGCTGTTGCCTCACCTATTCCGCTTGATGCACCTGTAATGACAACAACCTTATCTTCAATATATGACATGACAAAAAAACTCCTTTTTGTACGTGATTCCTTATTTTCACAAACCCGTTTATCCGTGTAAATGAAATACCTTACCAATCACTTTCCATTCTCCATTAACTTTAAGCAACTGATGATAGTCTGTGTAGGACTCTCCGTAAGCATCATTTTCTAGGCTAATACGAGCTGTGGCAATTGTGCCTTCTACATCTAAAATGTCGATTCTTGAATTGAGATCTGGCGCGGCGCCTGCTTCATCAACAAAATCCCATAAATTCTTAATGGTGCCTCCGAGAAAACCATTAGAATTATATCCATACATTGTCGCATCTTCGTGGAAAGCTGGCTGCATAACTTCTTTCTTTCCAGTCACAAGTCCTTCTACATACTTGCCGATCACCTCAACTATTTGGTTATAATCCTTGATTGGTGTTTTACTCATTTTCTATTCCTCCTTATGTTATAGATTGAAATGAATTAAAAACGGAAACCATCAGTATACTGTTTTGGTACAGATGTCTCTTTTCTCAATTGTTTAGCAGCTTCAAGAGTCCAGTAAGGATTTCTTAGCATACCTCGTCCAACAGCGATAAGATCTGCTTCTTCATTGCCGATGATCGCATTAGCTAATTTTGGATCATCGAGTCTTCCTACAGCGATTACTGGAACTTGTAACGCTTCTTTGATTCTTCTTGCAAGTGGAGCTTGGTAAGCTGCGTGTGTTCCTGGTCGTCCCCAAGCAGCAATCTGTCCTTCACCACCAGAGGAGATATCAAACATATCCACTCCTGCTTCTTGATAGGCTTTAGCGAATTCGATGCTTTCTTCTATGCCATATCCGCCCTCAACATATTCTTTTGCAGAGATACGCATTAGTAATGGCATTTCGGCAGGCATTTCTTCTTTAGCAGCCTGAATGATTTCTCGACCAAATTTAGTCAAGTCTTTACCATATTCATCATCTCTTTTGTTTGTAAGTGGAGAATGGAACTGATGAATCAAATAGCCATGCGCCCCATGGATTTCGATCGTATCAAAACCAGCTTTGATTGCACGTCTTACCGCTAAACGGAATTTTTCTACCATTCCTTTCACTTCTTCGGTTGAAAGCGCTCTTGGTGTTTTAGATTTCTCATCAAAAGGGATTGCGGAAGGTGCAACCGGTACATCTGCATCTTCAGCTTTACGTCCAGCATGCGCAATCTGGATCCCCACTTTAGCTCCATGCTTATGAATAGCTTCGACAATTCTTGCAAGTGCCGGGATTTGTTCATCGGACCACAAACCTAAGTCATAGTCGGAAATTCTTCCATCAGGTTCTACATCGGTCATTTCAATCATGATAAACCCAGTTCCACCAACTGCACGGCTTACGTAATGCAAATAATGCCAATCAGTTGCAACACCGTCTTTCTTGTCGACAGAGTACATACACATCGGAGACATGACAACGCGGTTCTTCAGCTCCAAATTCTTAATTTTAAAAGTACTAAATAGATCTTGCATGTTTAAACATCCTTTCTTCCTAAAATAAATGTATGTGTCATACATATAAAATAACATATGCATGCATCATGCATACAATTTATCTCTAAATCGTTAAAAAGTCAAATCAAAGAGCTTTTAAAATTTCAAGCCCTTTGACAGATAAAGCTGTTTATAGTTCATTTATTAGCTCTTTCACTATTGTATCCAAGTTATGCGTTTTTAAATGCTTTTGTAAGATCTCATGGAAAACCTGAAGACTTTTCTGAAGTTTATTTTCCCCCAGTTCCGTCAATCTGGTATAGGTGCCCCTGCGATCATCTGAACAAATATGTTTCTCTAAGGCACCACAACTGTTGGCCTCCATGTTCCCCACCAGTCTGGAAAGAGCACTTTGGCTTAAACCTATCTTTTCCTGCAACTGTTGCAGCCTAAGGCTTTTGTCCGGTGACTTAGAAAGATAATAAAGAACATAGAACTCTTTAATCGAAAGGCTGAATTCAGCCTGTAATATGCTTTCCAATTCCTTTTTTATTGTATTTTGTATAGTATCCAGCGATAACCACTGATCCATGAACTCATTTGTATTCATAACTTAACTTCCCACCAGTCGCTCAAGTATATTCTTTTTTAAGTATATGACAAGCAGACTTTTTACTCAAATCATTAATTATATGTATGCAGCAAGCATATATTTTGATACATTTGTATTTACATGGGATATTGGAAACAAAAGAAGGAAAATCTAACTTTAAGTTCTTCTTGGGAAGTTATGCTGAATTTTTTATTTGAAATGAGGGATTAATTTGAGCAAAGTATTCATTATTGGAGCGAACGGGAAAGTTGGTAAAAATCTAGTCAATGTCTTGAACGAAAAAAAGGAACATGATGTAGCCGTCGGATTAAGGAAAGAAGAGCAATTTTCTTACTTTGAGGATAAAGGTGTTCAACCAATTCACCTAAATTTAGAAGACGATATAGAAACAATAACCGAAGCCATCAAAGAGTTTGATGTTGTTGTCTTCACAGCAGGATCTGGCGGACATACAGGTCCAGATAAAACACTTATGATCGATTTAGATGGAGCAGCAAAGGCTGTTGAGGCAGCTGAAAAAACTGCTGTAAAGCAATTCATTATGGTCAGCAGCATTGATTCAGACCGACGGGATTATTGGAAACCAGAGAGTATGAAACCTTACTTTATTGCGAAACATTATGCTGATAGAATTCTTAAAGAAAGTAATCTGAACTACACCATCTTACGACCAGGTGTTCTTTCTGACGAAAGAGGAACTGGAAAGATAACCACTGACCCTGCTGGTTCAGAAACCTCTCGTATATCCCGAGAAGATGTGGCACGCGTTATAGAAGCATCAATTGGAAACGAGAGAGCATACAGAAAAATCGTAACGCTTTTAGAAGGAGACACCCCCATAGAATCATTGTACAAATGATTTAAAATACTTGGGAAAAAGGGCCTTATGCTGGGCTCTCTTTTTCTGATGATATAAATAAATGATTATCTCAAATTCTTTTAATACTATACACTAATTCCAACCTTGGTTGGCTTAATATAAACTTTCAAGGGGATTTTGTTATGAAAACTACCTGTTCTTTAGAAACGCTATATTATCTTACAACTGAACAGAAATCACTTCTCTCGAGATGCTATCCATTGTGGGTGAATTGTCTAATAACAAGTAGGGATTTTGCTAACAAGCTAAAGGTAACAAAAGCTTGTTTTGAAGAAATCATCACGGTTTACGATTCTCTTGTATAGTTTACCAATTCTGATAATACGTAAGATAGGCTAAATTCTGAAAGTCCGTGAGACAGAAAAAGCAGAAATAAGGATATGCTTAAAACCATTTCAAACTTTCTAAGGAGGAAAAGTTATGGAGGACATTAACATTTACACAGTGCTGCTTGTCATTTGTTTTGGTTTTTTAGCTGCGTTTATTGATTCTGTTGTAGGAGGAGGCGGATTAATCGCATTACCTACATTGTTATTCTTAGGATTGACCCCAGCTCAGGCTGTTGCTACAAACAAATTAGCCGGAACAATAGGATCATTAACAAGTACATTTATGTTTTACCGTTCTGGAAAGATTGACTTTAAATCCATTTCCAAGTTATTCCCACTCGTTTTCATCGGTTCGATGGCCGGGGCATGGACAGTCCATTTAATGGACCCCGAATTGCTTAAACCTTTAATGCTGGTTATGCTGGCAGCTGTCGCAGTTTATACCATCCTTAAAAAGGATTGGGGAAGTATCTCAACCTATAAAAAACTATCTGTCCGCCATTTTATTATTTTTATCCTTTTAATTTTTGCAATCGGTTTTTACGATGGATTTCTCGGACCAGGAACAGGTTCATTTTTAATGTTTGCTTTCTTAATGATCGGATTTGATTTTTTAAAAGCTGCAGGCAATGCAAAGTTTTTGAATTTCGGCAGTAATATTGCTGGCTTGCTGATGTTTATGTACCTAGGGCAAGTCAACTATACATATGGTTTGCTAATGGGACTTGCACAAATTGCTGGCGCAGTTTGTGGCTCAAAGTTTGCAATTAGAAGAGGTAGTAGTTATGTGCGTACTTTATTCATTGTGGTAACCTGCTTGCTGTTAGTTAAAAACGTGTATGATTATATTCATTGAAAGTCTCTCGTTACTTAATAAAAGAGGCTTTCTCTTTCAAAAAGGCAACGCCCCCTTTTTTAATACAAGGTCTTCTAATTGCACTTATTTTGAAAAATACGCCATAGACCTTTCATTTGCCTACTGAATAATTTACGACAAAGCAAGCAACCTCTAAATCCTTTAATATGGTTGAAGTAAGGACCCTATTTCAATATTTCGTTCAAATAAAAGAGGAAGGGTTCTAATCCCCCTACCTCTTTATGCACCAACTCGGTCTGCTGCAATATTGAAACCACCATTTGAAGCATTGTCTGTATCTGAAAAGTGAGTAAATGCTAAGATGCTACTTAACACCATTACTGTCAATAGAATTCGGCTGATCTTCATTTATAATCTCTCCTTTCTTTATTTTTCGTCTCGCCTCAATACTAATACGATAATACTCATTTGATAGCTCTAAATTTCCCCGATGATGAAAATAATGCCCAATTTCGGTTGCAAAATTTTCAACGTCAGCAAACATTTTTCTGTCTGCAAGATAAGAAAATGCTTCATTAATTAAATGATATTCACCATTAGTAAAATAAAGTCCTTCCAAAATTTTAAACTTTGCTGTGTATTCCTTATCATTGTGCTTTTCAGCTACCTCTTTACCCTGCAAGTAATACTCCTGAGCAACATTAAAATTATTTCTTTTCGCCTCAACATGAGCCATAGCAAATAAAGCTTTCGTTAAAAAACTGTGTTCAGATTTTTCAAAAATTTTAATTGATAAATCCAGATGATTAGCAGCATTATCGTAATCCTTTAATTCCTCATAACAAATTCCAATATTCATGTGAGACATACCAATCAAATGATGAATTTTTATATCCTCTGCAATATCTAAAGCCTTTAAAAATTGCTGTAAAGCCATTTCAAACTCCAAAGAATCAATTAAATTACCTGCAACAATAAATTGACATCGTAATGTCTGGACAGCATATTCATCATATTTTTTAAATATCTTTAGCGCGCGATTAGCATAGTTCATTGAGAAATAAGTCTGTTTCATATAATAATAAACGTACGATACTTTGAAGAAAAATTCTGCCCTTTCTATCTCATCCTCAACCTGGTATAACTTAGTTTCAGCAATCCTATAAGCACTTATAGCACTTGTTAATTCTTTTCGTCTAAATTCGTACATACCCAAGAAAAAGAAATAATAATATTCAAGCATTCCTGTCAATTGCCCCTGCTCTTCTATTTCCTTTATTGTCTCATAAGCACTATTTAGGTCATCTATTTCTTTGGATTCCATATAGGATAGCATTATCTCATGCCTGAATTCTAACAGTTGATAATATAACAGAGCGTCTTGGTTCTCTTCCATATTTACTAATTCCACTTCTACTTCTTTTTTTATTCTCTCTGCTTTTTCAACTTGATCATTCTTTATCGAAGTGTACCAAGTATTTAATTTTTTCGTAACTAGATCATACGGAATTTTAGTTTTATCTAAAAGAAACGGACGCAAGAAATATCCCCCACCCTACATAAATTATTATATTTTTTACATTAATTGTATTATGTCAGATCAAACTTTTCTTGACAAAGTTAAATTGCAAAAGGGTACGAATTGTCTATTGAACAAATTATTCTTTTCGTCATTATTGCGGTTATTGTAAGCCTTTTGTTTCTTGACAAGGGTTCATAACATAAAAAAAGAGCAGACACATAGTCTACTCAAAATAACCTTCCCCGTTTGTCAATCTAGTCCGACTTCTTGTCAAGGGAATTCACCTCTCCCTCAACACTGTTTACGGCATTTGCATTACAACTAAGTTTTGATAAGACACAAAAAGACAAGAGGCTTAGTACCCTTGGTTTTGTTACAATGACTAAAATCGCTTACGCATGATTATTTTTTATATCTAAGATTTTGAGACAGTGTTGCAGAACTGATTTATTATCAATAATAATAAGTTTTAACTTCTTTCTTGCTCTAGTGACAATTTGAAAGAGCATTTTAGTAGGGTGATAATATGGATTATTACCCCACCCCTTTGTCGATAAACTTCCATCTTCAGTATAATAAAAGTATTCATCGATTACTGCTATAACATTATCAAATTCTTGACCAATAACCTTATGGGCATTACATCCGTTACGTACCAAGTAATGATCATATGGATAAACAACACGGGACGATTCAGTGTAATCAATTATTTGCCATTCACTATTCGAAAGATGGTTCTGAAGATAGAGTTTTGCCTTAGTTGGTGTCGAGAAATATTGAATTTCTATATTTGAATACTTTTGTTTTTTACTAACTCTCTTGCAATTAAATAAGTTTTTAACAAACTCTGCAAGCTCCTTATTAGTTCTAATCTTTTCAGACAGTGTAAATGAATGTTCATTAGGAACAATGTCTTTTATTAAATTTGGGATGTTATTTCTTATTTCATTACTTCTTAGACACTGTTTAGGGTCGTAAGCAAAAAGACATTTACATCCTGACTCAGAATTTCTTATCTCATCTACGATGTTATTAAACTGATTCAAATAAATTCTCTGTACTTCATCTAATAGAACCAGTTTATATCTATTAAAATCGTAGTTAGCATAGTTTTTTATAGAGTCAATATTCCATCCTTTCTCTTTTAAATATCTATGACCATCATTCAAAATTCCACAATGAAGCACTAATATTTCATACTCTCTTAGTTTTAATTCCTTTATAATATCATACGCTAACAAGGACTTACCCGTACCAGCATTTCCTTCAATAGAAAAAAAATCTGAATTGGGCAGTGCAATTTCTTTCAAAATGAATTTCTTAATGTTCTCTTGATGATCTGTTAAAAAATAGTTGTTTGTAAGGAATTTCTCAGTTGAGTTAAAAGGTGAAACAAGATAATTTGTTGGATCAAATAAAGAATTAATATCTTTAATATCTTGTAAATCTTGATCTTTTAATTTTGATATTAGAACATCAATGTCTACTTCCCCAATTTCATTATTCTCACTTAATAAAAATAACTTATTTTCATCGACAACATAAGTGAAATTATGTATTTCTTTATCTAAAAACTTCAAGTAATATCTATTTTTAACAAGCTGATCTTTCATCTTCTCCCCTGTATTTTTACTTTTAAGTTCAACATTAACAATACTATCCTTTCCTATTCTTAACAAATCAAATTCTTTACTTATTTGATCAATTGTATATCCCCAAAAATAATTATCTACTAAACTTGTTTCGGTCGAATGTCCCAGAATTTCTTTTGTTAATTTTTTTATACCTTCCCATTCCTGATCTTTCACCTTACTTTGGTCAATTCCAAAATTAGCTAGGTATGAGTTGAGCAAGGATACCTCTAAATCTTTTTTTGCATTTATTAGTGACACCAAATTAACAGATTTCATAGTTACTGTTAATAATCTCCCTTCGGATAATAAAATTTTAAAAACTCATCCAAAAGGATTATAACACAACCATTTATTGTAATATCAAATCACTCTAAATTTTATGAGCCCTCTTTGTATTAAATAAATAAAACTAACCCTAATAAAAAAGAGCAGACATAATGTCTACTCCTCTAACTTTGTCTCTTCACCTTTTGCTTCTTCATAGTCTGGTGTTTTCTTTGATAAACCTAGTCTATCATTCTCTCCGTTTCCAGGCATGCTATCCATTTCTTCATATTTATCACCTAGTTTTTCAAAGTAATCATATGGTGAAAGTTCACGAGAATGATCTTCTGGAAGATAAAAAGCAACTTGAATATACTTTCCTCCATCATACACACATATTAAAGCATTTTCTCTTGTATATATACTGGTATCAGCGCCCAATTCTTTTGCGCTTTTTTTGTCTAGATTAATAACTTCATTAATCGCATCATCATACTTGTTTCCACCACATGCAGTTAGAACAAACATCATCATCAAACTAAGAAAAATAAAAAGGTTTTTCAAAACAATCATTCCCTCCTTTTTCAATATTTAGTATAAACAAACAATTCGTTCTTTTCCACTTTTTATCCAGAATGATGACACGATTGAGTATGTCTTAAAAGACATGATTGAGTAATTCTGAGTATTTGTAAAAACAACTTTGCTACTTGTATTCTCCATTAAGTTCCTATAAAGTAAAACTTAGCGATAGATCGGCTTTTGTAGGGGCGTTCGGCTCACCTCCACGTTTGGAAAGAAGGGAGGTGAGAATATGGCAGTAGAAAGTGCAATTCAGTTGATGCTTTCTTTTGGAATCCTAATTGTAGCGATTCTGACGTTAGCCTATAATTTCACAAACAAAAAAAAGTAAGAACGCCCCAGACTCCTACATCTTAGCGTTCCTACTCATAAATTAGACTTTTGGAAAAAAGCCGACTCCCTTGCAGGAGCTATTCTATTGCAGATCGGAGATGTTACCAGCATCTTCGATCTTTTTTATTCACAGTATACTCATTAAAACAAATTATATTCCCGACACACTGTATATTATAAACCTATAAGCGTGTACTGACTGTCATTACACTATATGATATCATAATTATATCATAACGATGCTGTAATTACAGTGTACCCACATTGAATATACATTGCAACAATTAGTTCTCTAAGAGAATAAATTCCCTTAAGAGAACTTCGCTCTCTGACAGACCGAGGAAACTTTATCCATTCCCCTTGACCTGCACATTATCAACTAACCAACCATCTTTTTCTTTCTTCATAGTCGTTTGAACAATCAACACTTGATTCGTAGTGACTGAATTTGCAGTCGTTGAGATTTCAACAATGTTTAAAAACAATTCCCGGGACTTATCTACCGGCTTTGAATAGCTCTCTAATGAAAGTAATTCACTTTGCACGCTGACTGTGTGTTTTTGATCAGAACGAGAAGGGAATGCATAGTCAAATCCTTTTTCAGTTGTATACTTCTTAACTGTCTCATATCTCTTATCTATGTCCGAGTAATTAAAAAATGCTTCAAAAAATGCCTTGTTTTTCGAAGCACTGCTTGTTGATTCTATATGGTTCAATTCCTTGATTTTTTCTGTCAAAACTTCATTCTTATCCTTTAACTTTTCAATCTTATACGTTTGCTGTCCATTCGTGAAAAATCCAGTTAACATGACTAATAATAAACAAGCCAAAACCCATGCAATATGTGTTTTCATATTTTCACTCCTAGTTATTTAATACGTCCAAAGGATACAAGGTGATCTCTCCAATAACCAGATTTCAGATCAGAATATTCGATTCCACTGTCATTTGAATTAAACATTCTGCCATTCCCTACATAGATGCCAACATGAGTAATAGCTTTGCCTTCATATGTGCCGCCAAAGAACACTAAGTCTCCCGCAGTCGCTTCTTTTTCACTTATTTTCTTAGTCGCTCCATGTTGTTCTTGTGCTGTTCTTGGAAGAGTAATTCCGGCTTTTGCAAAAGACCACTGAACAAGGCCCGAACAATCAAATCCAGTTTTCGGGTTTGAACCGCCCCAGGCATACGGTTGCCCTTCATACTTCAAAGCTTCTTTCAAGACTGTTTCATAAAAGTCCATAGAGCCATTCACAGGCGCTACATTCTTATCAGAACCTTTTACATATCTCATGACGTGATCAACATAACTTGGATCACCATAGCTTTTCCAGCCCATTTTAAATGCTTGCAATCGGCTAAAATCAAGTGCCAATTTCTTTGTGTATTTCCCGCCATTCTTTTTCACATAGTCTATAAATCCAGAACCGAAGTTGTATGCCTGTAAGGTTAAACGAACATCACCGCCAGCCTGTTTAAAAACCTTCTTAAAATGTTTAATGCCGACTTCAATTGAGTATTCTGGGTCAGTTATGGAGTTAGGAGGTAAGCCGATACTTTCGGAACTTTGCATAATATCTAAAGAACGCCCACCACTTTCTTGCATGGTGAGCGCCATAATAATATTCACTTGATCAAAAACACCTTCCTGACGGGCGTACTTCTCAAATACAGCCCTAAATCGTTCGACTTCCGGCGCAATGCCAACTGTTTCATATTCGCCATCCCCGCCGCCTATAAAATCGTCACCCACTTGATTTTCTCTTGAAATTGTCATAACCACTACGATACATAAAACAAAAAAGAAGATAAAAGGAGCCGAGAACACCAAAGGAAGAACTACCTTTTTACTTATCATCTTGTTCTTTCATCCCTTCTCAGTCGATCTTCAACTTTTGACGAGGGGCGCCTTCCAATATCATTTAAAGACACTTGCTCAAATGTATTAACACTTTGTTCAGTCCGTTTAATACTTTGTGATGAAGGCTGTTTTTCTCTTGATACAGCCTTACTTTCACCAGCAGGAGCAACAGCCTGTTTTTCCTCAACACGAATACCATCTGAATGAATTTTTGCGGGTTCAGATGGTCTGATTTTACGTTCGTTATTGGCAATAGGCTGATTTTCTACTTTTGTAGATTGAGAGCTTTCAAAGCCGAGCTGCGGTTCAGGTTGATTCGTCATGACTTTTTGGTCTGATCGTTTGATGTCTGCTGTTTTCTCTTGTGCTACAGGCTCACTCTTTGAAGCTGAATCATCCTTCTGAACTTCAAAGTCATGATGTTTATCAGTTTCAGTATTCTGGTTTAGTCCTTCATGAATATATTCCTTTTGGTCTGTACGTTCTGTATCTTTCTCATTCTCTTGTAAGACTGGTGCTCTATTAGAAGTAGTTTCTTCATGTTGTAATGATGCATCATCAGTTTGTTGCTGGTTATCAGGCTGTTTAAAAAGCTGTTCAACATATTCTTTTTGATCTGTTCGTGCTGATTCATCCTTTTTATCCTGTAAGATAGGTGCTCGTTTGGATAAATCCTCATTTCCTTCATTCAAAGCATCTTTCAGCATAGGAGAGTTTATTCCATCTTTTCTCAATCTATCTAAATGGGATTGCTGTTTATTTTCTTTTGCATTTGCAAATGTTTCTTTTTGTTTTTGCTTTTCTTGTTCTTTCGATAGAGTTTGAGGATTCCGTTTCAGGCTACGGCTGTTATGACTAGCTATTCCATTAGCTGTCTCTTTTTGCGGAGTTCTGGAAATAGCATGAGTATTACCATATCCCATAGCAGCCCCACTCGGAGAATTACCGCCGCCACTTGGAGCACCAGTTACGCCATCAGTATTTGAACCATCTTTTCTCCCCCTAAAATTCTTAGCAAAGTCAGTAAATACGCCCCCTCCGTTACCCAATGTGCTTCCTATTTTCTTCGCATTTTCCCAAGCTGGTTGAACAACATTTTGTCTCATGTTTTCCATCATATTATTATCAACTGAAACAACTTTTCCAGCAGTCACAAACTTGATAATAGCATCCCTCTTGTGAAAACCAATCCACAATATTGAGGCAAGAACAGCGACATTTAAAAGATACATTCCGAAACCGTTTGGAGGAATTAACTTGTCAACGATAAAGCAAGTTACGTACACAAACAGAACGATAATACCTAACATTGCTTTCAGTAGATAAACACTCCCTAACCGTCCAAGCGTAACGAATCCCGAATAAGCTAATTGGGGAACATACGCCAATATGAAAGCAAATGGCACAAAAAATACAATCACTAAAGCGATAATTTGAAGCAAGAAATTAAAGAACGCTAATGCTAAAAAAGGTATCCCAATGACAATAGAAGCGACCACAGCGATAAAAGATTCTCCAAGTTGATTAAAGACATTCCCAGAGGTCATAGACTCATTATCGTATTTTTCAATTTCAGTGTCCTTTATATATTTCTGTTTTGCTTTTTCTCCGTCGTTTGACAGTTTGTATGAAAGCAATTTATCGACCCTTGATAATTTATCTTTCGAATCACCTTTCTCATTAATTTTTGCTTCGCTTGTTTCTCCAAAGTTCACGATTAAAAATGGTTTCATTAAAGCAATATCAAAGTAAAGGTTACGCATAACCGCAACTGTGCCTTCCATTTCCTTTCCTTTTTCAATCGCTGAACTGTCTGCAAAATTTCCTTCATCTTGAACAATGCCAATCAATCCATTCCCCGCAGTTAAAAGCTTTCCTTGTATTTCAATAGATAAAGCATTAAAAGCCTTCATATAATAGCCTGAGTTAGACATCCAGAGCCCACCGATCACCATGACGCAAACAAAAAGAATACTTCGTCTCATTGCTTCTTTTACGCTACCTCTCACACAGAACAGGTAGACAACATAGGCGCACGTGAAGATGAATAAGGCTTCACCGAAATTCTTTTTCAGGGTTTTATAAACTGTTTTAGAGACGTTTGTAATAGAATTTGCGAACTCGTCAATTGGTTGCAAGTTATACAAAATATCCATTCCCGCATCAACCACACGGACAATATTGCCTGCAAAAGAAAAAGTGACGTTTGTCAGTCCAACAAACGCCCCCTTGATTAAATCGTCAGATGCTTCATTATTCGCTTGATAGCGTGAGATAGGAAACCTCTTCACCTTCAATTCCACGCCGCCAGCTTTTTCGACTTTTGGCTGTGTCGTTGTATCTCCATCAGCCGAAATAACAGTGACAGCTGAAGCGACAGTTAGAAACAATAACACGATAGCCGACACAATCAGTATCCTTTTCTTTTTCATTACAGCCACCTCCTAATCTAATCGAGTTAATAAATAAAATTGGTATCTGGCTTTCTCTAAGTCTCTTTGTGTTAGCAGCACGTTTTCGGGATATCGTTCATACAGAGAGAAACAGATTGCTTTTTGATATTTCATATGTCTGAAAGTCTTTCGGTTTTGTTCAATCTTGATGCCTAATAATTTTTGAAGAAACTGTGCCGTTGATTTATGCCCAATAAAACTTTTGTATCGTCCGTCATAATGTCTCAACCATTGTTTAACTTCGTCCAATGTGATTTTTTCAGCTTTATAAAAGCCTGGACTCGTGACAACAAGAGAGTTTAAGAAAGCTATTTCCATGTACGATTCAACCCCTTTTACAAATATTTTTCTTCCGCATATGCGACGGCTTTTTTCTCAACTGTTTTCAGAGCACCTTGCCATTCTTCGAATAAGCATTCAATCGAAATTTTGGAGGTGCGGCCATAGTAATCTTTAAATAAGCATTGACCTTGGAACATGGATTCCATCATTTTTTTGTTTTCTTTAGTGACCTCCATATTCATCCACTTCAACACTTCTTCACGTTCGTTTGGTTCGTCAAAGGCAAAGGCAACACCGAAGTTTCCGGAATCTTCTTCTTTCAAAGCGTCTTTTGTGGATTGGGAAATGAAGTATTCCGCATTGTTGTATGAACGACCAATCCGGCGCATTTGTCTTTCTACTTTTTTTCCTTGTTGGGAAGTGGTGAATATCCATGCTTCATCTATAAATTCAACAGTTTGTTCATCTTGATTCATACCGAATAGTTCGCAGAACTTACCAAGCGCAAACATGACGGCACTAGACTTTAATTGTGATATGGTGTAGTTTTCAAGTCGCTCAGCATGATCAGGCAAATCCATATTTTCAACCTCTAAAATGGTGATTCGTTTTTCAAGTGACAATGCAGGGTTTGAACCATCATGAATACAAAGTTTCAAAATGGAATCTGACACAACCTCATTTAAATAGTCGCCAGCTTTTTGTACAGCTTCTTCCGGATGGTTCTGCATCCTCCGAATAATATCAAGTGAGCCGACCTGTTCGCCTTTTTGCTTCAACTCAATTACTTCTGACGTAGCACGAAGGAAAGCTGTGTTCACATCGTCTTTCCCTTTAAAGTCATATACTTGTTCAAAAATGACTTGAACTAGCTCTTTTGCTTTCATAGGAGGGAGGAAAGAAACAGGATCAAGCGCTCCCCAGTTGTGCGTATTTTCATGATCTAGCGTGATATAGTTGTATTTCTCTAAATGTGCAATATATAAGGGAAAATTCTCTCGAATGTACTCATCATTCAAGACTCTTTGAATCCACTTTCTCATTTCTTTTTTAGGGTCTATATACAGAGATTTGATGTTTAACATGCTGATATAGTTAAAGATCAATTTCGCCAGATATGACTTGCCGTTTCCTGTGTCTCCTGTGATTAAGCAGTGGGGAGAACGTGTCTTTGAACCTTTTAACTGTTGATTCGCTAAGAAAGGGTGGAATAAGACAAAATCACGGCTGGACATAATGGCACTTTCTAAGTATGTGTGCTCTTGAAAACGATCAACCCAACCAAGAAAGAATCCAATTTTCGAACCAATATCAGAGTTAACAGCGAAAAGACCTTCTGCAACTCCATCTTGTGTCGTTTTTTGAATCCAGTTCTTATCGGTTATATCTAACTTTTCACCAGGGAGCATTTTATAAAAAAGGTTTAGTTGATCAGCCACCGGAAGTCGGCATGTAATGCCAGCGCCTTTTAAATGCCTTTTGACAATCGTTGCTTTCCCCACACATTCTTTTTTTGTCTTTCCATGAACGACTATCACAGACAGCCAGTTCATCACGTGCACATCTTCTTTCTTTATTTCATCTTGTAAATGCCTTATCATTGTGGCACTTGTGACAGTAGAAACATCACTTCGATCGCCTGTGCTTTGTTGTTCTTTTTGTTCTTCTTTCAATTGCTGTCTTTTGAGGTTGAGGGCAGGCTTGGTAATGGACTTTGATTCCGTTTGAATTTTCATCTGTACTTCAACAGGGAAGGGAAGAGCCTGCGCTTCATAAAACAAATCACTTTCCGACATATTGTGAAGAAATTCGTCAATCACGACAAAAGCTGAATAGCCTTCATCTTGGTCACTATGCAGATGTAAAACGGATGGGTCAGTGGGGTCTATGATCGTGTTTGTAATAGAGCGAACATCCTTTATCTCACTTTCTTCATTCGTTTGGTGCTTTAACCCACGTACAAAGTGATAACGGTTAATGTATGTCATTTCGGATTCTGAAAGCCGTTCTCCGCGAACAGAAGCCATGATATTGGCTAATGTTTCTTCAACTTCTTCATATTTTTCAAAATAAGAGGTGGAAACATTTTGTTCCCACCCGAGCATTTTCACAACTGTATCAGTCGCCGTATTGAAAAAAGATAGTATATTGTCTTTAAGTTCCACACTAATATTGACAAGACTGCTTTTCAGTTTTACACCTAAAATGAAATCATACTTTGTCAGCCTTCCTAATCGCTGTTCTAACAGCCTTACGGTTTCTTCATTGTAGTAACGTGCCACATCCATTGCATCTGCCGCAATATCTGTTTCTAAATCCTTAAATCGTTTTTCTAATTCATACTCACTTGGATACATCATCAAGTGAAAATCCTCATAAGATGTAATTTCTTCAAAAAGATGCTGCCATTTCTTTTTGTACGACTCAACTTTTTCTTTATTTTGCATAGGAATCGAATTGCTCTTTATTCGGTAGTACGCCCACACGTCGCCCGTTCTTGTTAACAGCAAATTCTTGTGTATTGCCTTCATAGGCGTTTTTAGTCTCATTTGAATAATCCACCACCTTCACAAGTTTTCGAAACTCAATTTGTTTTTCATTACTTAAATCAACCTTTCGGTCATTGCAAAACTTCTTTTGTGGAAGCTTAATGAAGAAGTAATACTTTGCAAAATCAAAGAAGTATAAATAGATGTTTTTGCCTTCCGGCTTTATTTTCGTTACAAGCATCGTTAAAAAAAATGGTATCCCAAAAATCACGATGACGTAACTGTTATCAAAAGCGTGAGGGAAAATCATCCTCACGCCGTACCAGAATCCAAAGCATAGACTAACAAAAATGAAATAGTTAATAGCCGGTATTAACTCAACTGCAAAGGGTAACGAATAATTTTCGGTTAATTGCTGAATTTTTTTCGGCTCTCTCATTGCCTTCCGGTAGTTGAACACCAGACGCCCCATTCATATGCCCCCTTACAATTTTTCCATTAGCGCATTGATCCAGCCGGAGAATTCTGACCAGTGTTTAATAACCCACGTCACCGCACTACCAATACAGCAAACAAAGATAATGCCGCCCATTTTTAATTTCATAAGATTCTTTGCGGCTATGAACATGACCACAATCGTAATGAATTGGATAACAACATCTGATGCCCAACCTTTTACCCCTCCAAGTGTTGGAAGGTCTGCGCCAAGAATAAAGAAATTCATGAAATCCATATTTTAAACCTCCTATTGATGTTTGAGTTTATTTACATAAAACTGACCGCTGTTTTCCGTAATCTCTAAACTAAATTTTTCATTTACCGGAATATCATTTTCTTTTTCCTTAAATAGAACAGCACAAAAAACCTCGAAACCTTTTTTCGTCTCGAAGATTTTCATTGACTGCACTTCTCCAAATAACAAGTTTCCTTCCAACGCTTCCGGCTTTTTCATCATATAAACCATTTCTTCTTTCTTTTCAGAAGCGTATTTCTCAAAGAAAGTATGAAGGAATGATTCGATAGATTCTTTTTTCTCGCCTGCATATTCGTCTCTAGTCTCTTCTTTACTCTCAGAAGCAATATTGCCTTTCAGATCATAAATCTGTGTAAAGTAAGGGACAGCAGACACCGCAAAGGAATCACCTTTATTTGTGACTGGAATATTCAGCAACATTTGTTTTTCAGATTTCTCGTTTGTTTTAACCTTTTCTTTCACCTTCTTTTTCTTCTTTCCGTCTTTAACTTCTTTTTCAACTTCCTTTTCTACAGGGTATAGATTTTCATATGTGACCTTATATTGAAAAAGGCTGTTTTTATCACCTTCTTTCACGTTATATAAGCTGTAACCCTTTAACTCTCGATCACCTTTTAAGCCATCTACATTAAAGCGATCTTCATCCTCAAAATGGTTATCTTCATGTTTCACCATGTAGCTTTCAAGGCTCTGCATACGTTTTTCAATAGATTCTTGATCGTTCTTCACATTCACATATTCATTGATGAACCCTGACAAAAAGTTTTCAGCAGCAGTCACCGAAATTTTTTGTTTATCGTCATTTGTTGGCTTACTCGCTTCGTCTTTCATGTCATTAAGTTGGGAGCGAGTATTAATTGACAGAAGAACAGCAAGCAGACAGATAAACAGCAAGCCCCCTACACAAGACCATAATGTGACGGCTATCAGCTTTGACCTGTCACGAGGAACTTTCTGTCTGTCTTTTTCCGGTCTTTCAATTCGTTTCAGTTTTTGAAAGGCCGACCGAAAAAAGGATTCTTCCTTCTTATCAGAGCCAATTTCTTTATTGAGCAACTTTTTCACACTCCTTCTGTTCAATTTGTTTCGTTCTTTCCAAGAAAGATAAAAAGGATGCTACACGATGTAACACCCTTTTTATGCTTTGATTCTCAATATAAACTTTTAAGCTAGTCATTCGACCGTCCGGCAAATATCTTGTTTTATAGAATGTGTAACGATATTCAGCAAATCCTTTTACTCGTTCGCCCTCGACAATCAACATACAATCTCTGCTTAAACTTCTTACAAAGACTAAAGAAGGAATACCAACATTAAAGCCCATTCTTTTGAAGTGATTATCTACTGCTGACATCTAACCACCTCATTTTGGAAAGCTATCATACGACCTCAATATTTCAAACTCAACATTAACTTCCTCTGTTTCTTCCTCTTTATCTTCACTTTCAGGAATGAAAAAGACAGCAGATACAAAACGTATAATATCATCCTTTAAAGGAGATTCAGATTCAAGTAAAATCCTTTGGCCTTGCTCATAATAAGGTACTGTTTCTAGCAATTTTTCAATAAATGTCTCAGCTAATCGTAATAAACCGACCTTCTCTAACTCACTTTCTAAATATGCACGATTTAACAAATTTACGTTTAACATTTAAACACCTCTTTTTAAATTTCTTGGGCTTTGCCCAAACCCACCAACGTATGCACGTTGGATTGCTAATAATCTAACCCCCTATTCCCCCAAATCATTGGGGGACTCCCTCGCCGGTAGGCAAGAACAAACGGTTGTTTGTTCAATGCCAAGAGGGTTTTGGTGGCGCTGAATCTGTCAACTCCTTATCCTCACTTCGTTCCGGTACCGTTGACACATACGTTTAATCGCATCACCTGTGTTTATAAAGGTTTAGCAGCTTGTTTTTAAATGACCATGTCAGTAACATCAGCAAGAAACACATCTAACATTTTTTGGTGTTTGTCTGCCAGTTCAGCTTCTGCAATCATATCTGATAGATCGGTTTTCCCTAAATGTTCATCAGCTTCAAGTACCATTTTCATAGTAGGAGCACAAGAGTTACGAAGCCAGTTTCTTGATTTCTGATAGAAGTCTTTTTGTGGTTTGACGTACAAAGGAAGTCTTCCAACATCACCTATAAAATCAGACCAAAAAAGGCTCGTTTTCCAATGCTCTCTAGTGATGTTTTCATCAGCATCAACGAACCTTACATAATTATTAATGATTTGCATAGCGATTAAGGTTAAATCCTTTGTTTTCAATAAAGCATCTATGGCAACTTGTGCACGTTCATTTTTAAGTCGCAGTTCATAACGATTCCAATCGCCTAGTTCTTCCAACGGAATGTTATACTTTTCTGCTTGTTCATAGTTTTTTTCGTAAAAGCAAAGGTACGCCTCTGACTTTTTAGAACCAAAATATATTGTCGTTCCACCTGTAATGCCATCAGATAGATCAAAGGAGCCATTGAAATCCGATTTTCTAAACCGTGAAATACATTCGCCCTTTTGGGCTTTTTTCAACAGTTCTGGTATAGAAAAGTATGTCTTTTTGTCATCAATCGCCAAATCAAAGCGAGTAAATGAACCGCCTTGCGCCATGCAATCTTGAAAGAAGTCGTACCATGTTTTCTTCCGGCATTCCAAGAACGATTCAAACTGACGGCAACCTTGACCGGACATTTCTATCAAAACACCTCTGTTATCATCTGGCGCAGAATAAAAGACTTTGATATAGTCCAGTTCGTACGTGCCAACGTAGCCATAGAAACCAGATTGTTTCTCAGTCATAAAGTCTTTGCTAAGGTGAAGAACCTCTTCAATAATTCGGTCAACATCATGAGTTTTAAAAGAGGCTCGAATATAGTCAACCATTGATACCAAAGGACTTTCAATGGTTTCATTTTCTTCTTTTACGATTACTACCCCCCTGTTAGCGTGGGGGGGTTGTTTTAGCTCATCCATTCGCTTCGCTCACTCCTTCGCCGCTGGCCGTCTGGTCGCTTACGCTGCCGCTGGCGACTGCCGTCGCCTGCGCTCCCTCGACTCCAACCAGCGCATTTTTAATAGATGACATAAAATCATATCCTTTCGGCACAATAGGACTATAAAATTCCAACACTGAACCTGTGCCGACATTGGCATATCCTCGCCCTGTCTCTTTTTTATTCACATATGCTTTATCAACATCGCCAAACATCATCCCATAACCCGTATCGGACATTAAACCTAATGACACACGGAAGCTAAACTGATCACGAATACCGTCAGCTAAATATTTTGCATCTGGACGTTGTGCGCCTAAAACAAGAAAGTAACCCGCCTGTCTCCCCTTCATGACTAACTGTTTCATGTAAGAAAGGGCTTCATTTCTTTCTTTCATATCTAAAAAATCCATAAACGCCACATATTCATCAAAGAAGATAAACACAGGCTTTAAGCCTAAATAGGCATAGTTTTCACCTGTCTTATAGTTGGGCATCTGTTTCATTTCATCCATTCGTTCCATCATGCCATCTACAGACTTTCTTAGGCACATGAGAATGCCGTTCTTTTGGGAATATACCTTTTTCGGAAGCACTTCTTCCAAGTCTGCTAAATCTGCATTCTTAGGGTCCAATATTCTTACATCTGCCCCAAGTCCAACACACGCCTTGATAATCGTTAGCATGAAATATGTTTTTCCTCCACCTGTACCGCCAGAAATTAACATGTGCGGCAACTTATCAAATTGCCATGAAATATGCTTCATTAACGGAAGGACTCCATTCTCAGCTACTGCATCATCAATGGAAATACGATTCTTTTTCACATCATAAAGAAGCTTAAAGCAAACAAAACCTTCTTCCATTTGCTTATCAACCAAGTCACAAAATAAGCCGTTTTCCAAATCCTTTCCTAAGTCTAGGAAGCGATTCTGAAAACGGCTCATGTCCATAGCAATACGAATATAAATGTGATTGTTTTTAACCTGGTAATACATTCTAGGAAAGTATGTGATCTTTTCTCTTGTGTCAGTTTCATTCGAAAAGAGTTTTCTTACTTTCACATTATCTCTTTCGTAAAACTTATTCGAGAAAATCATTTTTGCAAGCTTTTGCCTGTGAAGGATTTTCTTATAGCTGTCAAAGAAAAGAAAGTAAGATGCAACTATACTTCCAACAGCAATTAACAGAGAGCCTAAAACACTTTTAATGATTAAAGGTACATTCCACTCAAAATGTTTTATAACACGGTTAAGATCAAAATGAACCAGTTGTTCTCTCCAAAAGATCAACATAGACAATAAAAAAACAGGCACAAATATAATCGCGCCTGCTAATTTTACGTTATTTCTCATGTACGGGCGGATTCGTTTGCCCCTGTATTTCCAAAATCTTTTGTTTAAGAAATCACTCATATATATCACCCGCCTGCCGATATGAGAGCATCACGTTATTTCTTTTCATTTCCACTAGTTACCGCGGGCTGGTTTTGAGGATACAGCAGACCCTGCGCCTTTTAATACCAGATCTTCTGCTTCAACAGTCCAGTTAACATTAGCAAAATTCCCATTTGCTCTAGCAGAAGCCATGATTTTCGGATTTTTCAATTCAACATCCTTAAAGAAATCAAATTCCTTTAAATCAACATAAGCAGGAATTGTCACTTCAATCTGCCCGCCTTGTACACTAGATCCCAAATTATATATCCTTGATTCCAATGTATCTGTTCTTTTACCATCTACATAGGCATAGCGCTCACGGTTTAAACCTAAAAATTTCAGTTCACCAAAAGTCATATTGATATCCGGTACAATAAAGTTTAAGTTCATATTTCATATCCCCATTTCATTTTTTATTATTTATTTTCAAAAGATCATTAAATTTCGATTTTATTTTTTTGGATTCGCTCCGGTTCTGTATCCATCTTGGCGCTTATCAGTTGCTAACGGCGTTATGCCCTCATGGCAACCTAGTAGGCTAATTATAGCCATCAAGCTGACTACAGCTATTCCGCACGCTTATTCTAGCCTGCTACAGCATTTAAAGTGATTGCTGTTCATCACTCAAATACTCACGCATGACATTTTTATAAAAGTGCCGTATAATAAAGGTGTCTAATCTTTACACGGCGTTCTTGATGATCATTCGTCAAGGCGCTTTTTTTGTCTATATGTAGTTTTCAAGGAACAAACACTCCTAGCGACATAAGTTATACAGATCATCGTTATACAAAGTAAACACTTGGTTATCCTTCTTACTCAATGGACGAGTAGACCAGATACACCACCAATTCCAGCCTTTTAACAGCCCAGATATTTCTTCATTAGCCTTCAAATAATTATCAGCATCAACAACAAATGTTTCACAAGTGGCATAATCTTTAAAGTGCTTCAAATCCCTATCAGCCTTTAAAGCTTCAACATCAGTGATGATTGTTGCATTCACCCTTATTTTCATCGCACCCCCCCTTTCAAAGAGTTTATAACGGCTCCCTATAGTGGTATATAGCGTCACACTATGGACGGTTGCCGCAGCTTTTCAATGTCTTTTCTTCCAATACCATAATGCTTACATATCCTGCGATACGAAACGCCTTTCCGCAGTAGTTCATTAACATTTTCATTTGTTAAAGGAAGGTTTAAATAATGATCTATGATGACCGAATTAAGAGCAATCTTCATTCTCGCTATCCAATCACCTTCCATTTGTTTGGCCAAAGGAATTGCTTTACGCATAAATGAATGAGTTTGGCTTAGGTTCATGATGATCATCCTGTTCCTGTCTTCTGCTTTTATAACAATAACGTTCTTCAAATTTTGCACGATTAACTTTACCTTGAATGACCATATAGCCGTCATTCTCCATTTCTTTATTAAGTGATCGAATTATTTCATATGCCTTTGCTTGCTTTACACCTAAAATATTTTGAATATCCTTTGCAGTCAGAAACTCATTCAAATTATCACCCCCAAAAAAATGCGTATAATCATTAACTACTTATATAATAAATGACTATACGCATAGTGTCAATACAAAAAATGCGAAATACGCATATTTTCTTTTAAAAAAATATGACTAGTTGTAATATAAAAATAAAAATGAGGTCTTGAAAATGAGTTTTGGTCATAAATTAAAAACTTTGAGAAAACAAAGAGGATTAACCCAAAAAGAATTAGCTGAAAAATTATTTTTAAGTCAAAGTTCCATAACAAGGTTTGAGAAAGACGAAATCCTACCTACAAGTGAAACATTAAGTAAGATTGCAAATTATTTTGATGTATCTATTGATTTCTTATTAGATAGACCTCAACCTCCACAAAAGAAAAACTCTAATCTAGAAAAAGCATTTAATGAAGCAATTGAGGAACTTAAAGACGAAGAAACACTTCTCTTTATGAAAAATGGTGATATTGACGAAGAAACAGCTGAATTAATAAAAAAAGCATTAAAGAATGGAGTCCGGTTTGTTAACGAAATGAAGCGCAAAGACAAATAATAAACATTGAAAGAGTGATGAACATTTACACTTCAAAAAGTATAAAACACAAAGCACAAGAAATTATTAAAAAAAATAAAACAAACAATGTAAGTATCATTTGTAACAATTTAAGAATTTTTCATTTAGAAAGTAACTTAGGCAACGTAAATGGCTTCCTTCAATACTGTGAAGAGGAAGATGAGTACATTATTCACATCAATGAAAATGCCAGTTACAGAAATTTTATTATTGCCCATGAACTTGGGCACTTTTTTCTCCACAAGAAATTGAATTCTTTTAAATTATCAAATTGTTCACTCATTTTGGAAGAAAAGTTAGAACATCAGGCCAACATATTCGCTTCTGAACTTTTGGTGACTGATAAAATGATTCAAGATGCAAATATCAATTTCAATGAATATACGTTAAACGACATTGCAACTTATTTTAAAGTCCCTACTTTTGTAATCAAACATAAAATTGAGCAACTGAAATTTTCTTCTTCAAGAGGTTTCAACGTTTTCGATAATAAACTAATAGCACAATTCTAAGGAGCAAAATAATGTCTATAAGGAAAACTAAAGATGGGAGATATAGAATCGACGTTAGTCTTGGTTTTGATCCAGTAACAGGAAAACGCAAAAGAAAAACAATGACCTTAAAAACGAAAAAGCATGCTGAAGAAATGTATCATGCAATAAAAAAAGCACACAGTGATGGTTTGCTAACAAGCCATAAGGAAGTCAGTTTCTCTACACTAGTAAGTATTTATTTGGAGCAATGTAAGCTTCACCATAAGCCTAATTATTATAATATTGAAAAATATACAATAGAAAAACATATCATACCTCATTTTGAAAATTGTATTGTCAAAAAAGTTACTCATAACGAAATTCAAGACTTTCAAAAGTCACTAATTGATAAAGGACTTGAAAACAAAACAATTAACAACACAATGATTATTCTCAGCAAAATTTTTGATATAGGTATCGTTGAGGATGTTTTAATCAAAAATCCATGTGCAAAGGTAAAAAATTTAAGTGTTGTAAAAAAACAGATGAAATTTTGGACTCCCGATCAGTTCAAAGAATTTATTAGTCTCATAGAAAAAGACGAATTTATTTTTAAAGTATTCTATACTACTGATTATCTGACAGGAATGCGCTTAGGAGAAATTTTAGCGCTTCAATGGAAAGATTTAGACAAGTTTAGAAGAGAAATCAATGTGTACAAAGCTTTAACATATATAAATCAAGAATATATAATTACACCTCCAAAAACTAAAAATTCTATTCGCCGTATAAGTATCAATTCAAAACTTATAACATTGCTTGATGAATGGAGACAACACCAGAAGGAAATCTTTGATGAATTAGGAATTCATCAATCAGAAGAAACTTATATGTTCCAATACAAAGACAGACCACCTACTAAAGATATTTTCAGCAGGAAAATAAAACAAATTTGTAAAAGAGGAAATGTTGAGCCTATCCGTTTCCATGATTTGAGGCATTCACATGTAGCCTTGCTTATCCATCAAGGGGAAGATTATTTAGTAATTAAAGAACGATTAGGGCATAGTTCCGTTTCTTTTACAATGAATACTTACGGACACCTTTTTCCTAATAAACAGAAAGAAACCGCCGACCGTTTGGATGACTTACTTTAAGTAACTGGTGAGTTTTGGTGAGCAAGTCTTCTCCCATAGCCGTATTTTCCTCACAAAAAAATAATACCAAAGGTGGTTAAACCCTTGGTATTATTGGGATGCGGCCGAGAGGACTTGAACCTCCACGGGTTATTCACCCACTAGGCCCTCAACCTAGCGCGTCTGCCATTCCGCCACGACCGCGTGATCATTAAATTGTGTTTGTGCTGGTTTAGTAGGCTCTTAAGCTAGTAAAACCAATTTGCGTGCACTTTGTAAATAAAGTGCGGGTGAAGGGACTCGAACCCCCACGTCGTAAGACACTAGATCCTAAGTCTAGCGCGTCTGCCAATTCCGCCACACCCGCAAAAAGACAAATGGTGAGCCATGAAGGACTCGAACCTTCGACCCTCTGATTAAAAGTCAGATGCTCTACCAACTGAGCTAATGGCTCTTACTATTAGATTTCAAAAAATAAAAATGGCTGGGCTAGCTGGATTCGAACCAACGCATGACGGAGTCAAAGTCCGTTGCCTTACCGCTTGGCTATAGCCCAACGAAAATGGAATGACCCGTACGGGATTCGAACCCGTGTTACCGCCGTGAAAGGGCGGTGTCTTAACCGCTTGACCAACGGGCCGATGGTTGAGAGCTTATATCGAAATCTTATGGCGGAGAAGGAGGGATTTGAACCCTCGCGCCGCTTACGCGACCTACACCCTTAGCAGGGGCGCCTCTTCAGCCACTTGAGTACTTCTCCAATATGGCTCCACAGGCAGGATTCGAACCTGCGACCGATCGGTTAACAGCCGATAGCTCTACCACTGAGCTACTGTGGAATAATGAGACAAGACTTATTATATCAGCCTTGATTTTCAGTGTCAAGAGGTAAATGTTTTTATTTATCTCACGTGACGACTTTTATAATGTAACATAGGCTTGCCATATCCGTCAACCTTTTTTACGAAAAAATTCTTTTTATTTTTCCGCGGCATTTTCCGCATCTGTATCTGTCAGGATTCATGGCACGCTTCTTTATATACTGTTGGCCGCACGCCGTACAGATATACATATAAGTTTTTTTGTTTTCTGTTTTTTTCTTAAGGGGTGTACAGAACCTTGGCGCGTTGACCTGCTGCAGCAACACTCGAAAATCTCTGTCTCTGTGCTTGTACCCCTTTCCTTCAAGGTGAAGATGATAATGGCAGAGCTCGTGCTTAATGATGCCGATCAGTTCCTCCCTGCCATGTTCAATCAGATATTTTCTGTTCAATTCAATGTTATGGGAGGTTAACAGGTACCTTCCGCCCGTGGTTTTAAGCCTGTCATTAAAAAGCGCCTGATGGCGGAACGGCTTGTTAAAATACGTTTCGGAAATATCCTCTGTCAGCTTTTGAAGCTCTTTGTTATCCATGGTGCACCTCACTTAAAAAACATTGAACGGGACAATTCACCGTTCGCATACAATATGGTAATCACCGTCCCTCATATGATAAAAGCTGAGGAGGAATGAGCCTATGCCAAATTGGCTTAAAAAACAGATGCAAAAAGCGTTCCTTGAAAAAGATAATTACCAAATTAAACTGCTGAATCAATGCTGGTATTTTTATAGGAAAAAACACTGCTCGTAAGCAGTGCTTTTATTTTACCATAGACAGCGATACTCTGCCTTTTTGTACATCTACGCCGTCAACCCAAACCGTTACAATATCGCCGACGGATACGACATCAAGAGGATGCTTGACGAATTGATTGCTGAGTTTTGAGATATGCACAAGCCCGTCTTGTTTGACTCCGATATCAACAAACGCTCCGAAGTCCACTACATTGCGCACGGTGCCCTGCAGCTCCATTCCCTCTTTCAAATCTTCCAGCTGAAGGACGTCTGTTTTCAGCAAAGGCTTAGGCACCTCATCGCGAGGATCGCGTTCCGGCCTTGTCAGCTGTTCACAAATATCTTTCAGGGTGATTTCTCCGATTCCCAGCTCTTGTGCCGTTTCAGAAAGCGCCAGCTGATTGATTTTATCCTTCAATTCCGCCGTGCCGATTTGTTCTGTTGAAAGGCCGAGCTTTTTCAATAGTGCTTTTGTTTCTTTATAGCTTTCCGGGTGGATGCCTGTTCTGTCCAAAGGCTCTGTCCCTTCCTGCACTCTTAAGAAACCGATACATTGCTCATAGGTTTTCGCACCGAGTCTCGGGATGTCCTTCAGTTCTTTTCGATTCGAAAACTTACCGATTTCCTCACGTTTTTTGACAACGTTGCCTGCGACAGACTTCGATAATCCCGCTACATATTGAAGCAGCGCGGCGGATGCTGTGTTGACGTTTACTCCCACCTGGTTAACAACAGTTTCGACGACGAACCGCAGAGATTCATTTAAGCGTTTTTGGCTGACATCATGCTGGTACTGTCCGACACCAACAGATTTCGGATCGATTTTCACGAGTTCCGCCAGCGGATCTTGAAGTCTTCGCGCAATAGATACGGCACTGCGCTCTTCAACCTGAAGCTCAGGGAATTCTTCTCTGGCAAGCTCAGAAGCCGAATATACGCTTGCTCCCGCTTCATTAACGATCACATAATAAATTTTCCGCGGCATGTCCTTCAGTACATTGACGATGAATTGCTCTGTTTCTCTTGATGCCGTGCCGTTTCCAATCGCCACCATCTCGACTTGATGCTGCTCGAGAATCGCTTTGACTTTTTCATGGGCTTCTTTTGTTTTGTTGACCGGCGCATGCGGATAGATGACATCAATATTCAAGACTTTTCCGGTCTCATCTGATACAGCAAGCTTACAGCCAGTTCGGAACGCTGGGTCAACACCGAGAACGGTTTTGCCTTTCATCGGCGGCTGCAGAAGAAGCTTTCTCAAGTTCTCAGAAAAAATGTGAATTGCCTGTTCATCCGCTTTTTCTGACAGCTCTTTTCTGATTTCACGCTCTATTGCCGGCTGGATCAGCCTTTTATAGCTGTCTTCAATCGTTTCCTGCAAAATCTCTTTTACGGACGTTGATCGGTTTTTGATGATTTGTTTTTCTAAATACGCCTTAATGTGATCCGCAGGCGGTTCGATAGACACCTTTAAAATGTCTTCTTTTTCGCCGCGGTTCATCGCCAGCACCCTGTGCGGAACGACTTTTGCAATTGGCTCTTCATACTCGTAATACATTTCATACACATTTTTCTCGTCTGTGTCTGCCGATTTTCCGGCTGCAGACTTAATGCTTCCTCTTTTAAAGGTTTCCTGGCGAATCCACTTTCTGAAACTCGGCTCGTCTGAGATTTGTTCCGCAATAATATGCTTGGCGCCTTCAATCGCCTCTTCCCGTGTGAACACTTCTTTTTCTTCGCTGATGTATTGATCTGCGGTTTGTGCCAGACGGTTATCTCGCGGAAGTGTCAGGATATAGTCAGCAAGCGGCTCGAGGCCTTTGCTTTTTGCGACTGTCGCCTTTGTTTTGCGTTTTTGTTTATACGGGCGGTAAAGGTCTTCCACTTCCTGAAGCTTCACCGATTGCTCAATTTTTCGCTTTAAGTCATCTGTTAATTTATCCTGCTCTGCAATGAGCCGGATGACTTCTTCTTTTCGCTGATTCAGGTTTTGTATGTATTGCCAGCGTTCAGAAATCGTCTGAATCTGAACCTCATCCATTGACCCCGTCTGCTCTTTTCGGTACCGGGCGATAAACGGGACTGTGTTGCCGTCCTCAAGCAGGCGGATGACACTTTCAACGTATTTTTGTGACAAACCTATTTCTTTCGCAATTTGCTGTTTTAAAAGGGCTGACGTTTCCATGTAACCAAAGCCTCCAATTTTGTCGTTCTTTCTCTAGTGTATCAAAAACCGAAAAAAACACATAAAAAAAGACAGCTGGTGCTGCACGTCTTTATTCATTTTTCAAAAGAAGATTTCTGGCTGTTTTCAAACACACATCGCGCAAAAAAAGAAGCCGGATGTCCAGCTTCTTTTTTTTGATCTCTTAGGACAGCTGTCCAAGAATATAGGTCAGATCATCTTTTCTCGATGTCGTATACATTTTCAGCGAATTTGATATTTCTTCTACCGATTGGCCTTTTTTCAAATGGGAGCGGATGTCGGGCACGTTGAGTCCATCTGTATGTATAATGAACCTTGAACCCTTTTCATAGGTGGCTGTGTGCGTTTTGTATTTTTGCGGCTTGCCTGATAAATAGCCTGAAATCGGCAGAGGATAAAAGCTTTCACCAGACGGGGAATGCAGAATAAAACGTACGTTTCCGACAGAGCAGTACGTAAACTGCCTTTGTTCAAAATTGATTTTCAGGATAGATGCTGTAGCGCCTCTTTTGTTTTTCATCGCCTGATTACAGCGTTCGATAATGCTTTGTACATCTTCATTTGCATAGTTTTCCACTAAGTCTTTGATGGCTGCAGAAGATTCGTTGGCAAGCGATCCGCTTCCAAGTCCGTCAGCTACCGCACAAATTAACTCCTTATCATCAGCTTTCATAAAAAAGCTGTCGCCGCAAATCGATTTTCCTTCTTTATTCAGTTGGTATACAAGAGTTTGAATATGCTCGTTTTCTTCAACCTGGATCATTACATTAACTCCATCGAGGGATCTTCAATCAAGGCCTCTCTGAGCTTCTTCACAGCTTTGCGCTGCAGACGCGAGACGTGCATTTGAGATATACCGAGAATGTCCCCAGTTTCTTTTTGGCTTTTGTTTTGAATATACGTAAGGTCTATGATTTGTTTTTCACGGTCAGAAAGGACGTGAAGCACGCTTTGCAGCATCATTTGCTGGTTGACCCGCTCATATCCGTCCTCCTGTGATCCGACGATATCAAGAATCGTGACGGTGCTTCCGTCCGCATCCGCTTCAATGCTGTGGTCAACGGATAAGGCTTGATAGCTTTTGCCCATTTCCATCGTTTCAAGAACCTCTTCTTCTGAAACATCGAGGAATTCGGCAATCTCTTCTACTTTCGGTGACCTTTGTGTTTCAGTCGTCAGCTGATCAACCGCCATTTTGATTCTTGGACCCAGTTCTTTAATCCGTCTTGGCACATGAACGCTCCACGTTTTATCTCTGAGGAAACGTTTAATTTCACCGATGATTGTCGGAATGGCAAAAGCTTCAAACGATTTGCCGACGACGGGATCGTATCGCTTAATCGCGCCGAGAAGCCCGATCATGCCGACCTGACGGAGATCCTCGTGAAAGCTTTTGCCTTTTGAATATTTTTTCGCAAGCATATCAACAAGATTTGTATACACCTGCACAAGCGTTTCTTGCGCCTGTTCATCTTGATTCGTTTGGTAATCGCTTATGAGCCGATCGACTTCATCCTTAGTTAGTTTCGTAGTTTTTGATGGTTGTGTCATGATCAACTCGCTCCCCATTTAAATACTTTGTCATCGCTACGGTGACGCCGGAGTGGTTTTGCACTCTGACTTCATCCATGAGCGTTTCCATTAAATATAGACCGAGCCCTCCTTCTGATAATTGATCAACTGTGTGCGAAGGTGTGTACGGCCCTAGATCCTGCTGCTTTTGATCGAAATCAAAGCTGTCTCCTTCATCCGCCACAATGACCTCTAAACGGTCTTCGAACACACCGAATCGGATTGACACTTCCCCATTTTTATCTTCTTTGTAAGCGTGCTGAACTGCATTTGTACACGCTTCACTGACTGCGATTTTCAGATCTTCGATTTCATCGTACGTATAACCCATTCTGCTCGCGACGCCTGACAGTGTCAGCCTTATAATCCCTACATATTCAGGTTGGGCCGGCACTTTCATTTCGATGTAATCTGCGTTATTCTTCATTGCACTCCACCTTCTGACTTTGCAGAAATATCAATGATGTCCTTTAAGCCTGTAATCTCAAACAGGCGGATCAGCCGCTCAGAAAGATTTTCAAGTTTTAGCGAACCGCCTTGTTTTTTGACTGTTTTAAAGATGCCTACAAAAACACCGAGCCCAGTACTATCCATGTAACTGACATCTTTCAGACAAATTCTTAAATCAGCGCCTTGTTCTGCCAGAGGAACGAGCTTCTCTCTGAGCACCGGAGCTGAATACACATCAATTTCTCCCGCAATGTTTACTTGTATATCATTCACATTTTGCTTTACATCAACATTTATATTCATTCGTATCACCTCAAATTTTCCTTCAAATCACTAATTGTCTTATACCCCCGGCTGGCTGACGCTAAACCTTTCTTCGCAAAACAATTAACGTAAAATCATCATGAAGCTGAAAGTCCTGCAATTTGAGGAGGCTGTCATAAATATTTTTGACCATTTCCTGCGCGGAGGAACACATATGTTCTTCAATAAGCTTTTGCAGATCAGGGCGCTCCAAGAAACCATTTTCCGTTCTGCATTCTGTGACGCCGTCAGAAAATAAAACAATCATATCACCCTTATCGAGATGCTGATCGAATTGTTTGTAGTCATAATCCTGTGAGATGCCGAGAACGAGTCCTTTGGCCTCTAAATCGTAAAACGTGTTGTCTTTTTGAGAATAATAGAATCCCGGTTCATGTCCCGCTGAAGCATATGTAAATTGATGCTTATCCATATTGTAATTTGCATAAAGCATCGTAATAAACATACTGGCATCCACATTTTGTTCAACAACCCGATTCAAATTTTTCAGCACCTGAGAAGGGTGTATGCCCGTTTCCGGCAAAGAGTCCATCGCGTATTTGATCATGGACATACAAAGAGCCGCCGGAATGCCTTTGCCGATCACGTCCGCGATTGCGATATTAATGGATTCCTTGTCTTTGACAAAGTGGTAGTAATCACCGCTCATCTGTTTAGCGGGCACACTGATGGCGCCGATATCCAGCGCTTCTTCCTGCGGAATCTTTGTTCCGAGCAGCGTCTGCTGGACATTTGCTGCGATTTCAATTTCTGATTTGATTTCCTGCTGTATCCCCCTGAGGGTTTGATGCTCCTGATAAGCCATTCCATATCCAATCATGACTTCTATTAAAAAATCCAGCGAATGAAAAACATCTTCCGGGAGACTCGGATACAGCTCCTTCAGCACTTTTCGGTGAATGCTGATGATTTCTTCCGGAGGAATTTGATGCTCGATTGTTTTTCGGCTGAATTTTTGGGCTTGATATAAAGATGTTTCTGTTAATTCGGCTATATATCGACTAAGCAGCTGATGATACCGCTGCTCAATAACCTCCCTAAAATCCACTTTCTTACCTCCTACCGAAGCCATTTAATGGCTTGTATCTCTGTTCCTTCCCCCGCTACGGAATTTAAACTGAATTCATCCATCAGCCTTTTCACGCCGGGAAGTCCCGCCCCGAGTCCGCCAGACGTTGAAAATCCGTCTTCCATGACCTTGCGGATATCAGGAATTCCCGGTCCTTGGTCTTCCGCTATGATTTTCAGGCCCTTTTTTCCTCTGTCAGAGACCTGTTCAATTCCAATCTGGCCTTTACCGGCATATAAATAAATGTTCCTGGCTAATTCTGAAATAGCCGTTGTAATTCTAGCCTGGTCTACCGTGCCGAAACCCAGTTCTTTTGCAACGTTTCGTCCCAGTTGTCTGGCGGCCACAATATCCCATTCTGTCATGATCTTTACACAGGATTGGTCGTTCATTCGCTATTCCCCCAATTCCCGCTTCAATGTCTCAAGCCCCTGCTCTAAGTCGAGCGCAGTTTCAATTTCCTCAAGTGCGATTCCGAGTTCAATCAGCGTAACTGCCACAGCAGGCTGAATTCCCGTTAAAACCACTTTTGCGCCCATTAGTTTAGACATCGTGATCACGTCGCCCAGCACTTTAGCGATAAAGGAATCAATCATGTCCACAGATGTCAGGTCAATGACAACTCCATTAGCGCCTGTTTCGTATATTTTATTTAATAAGTCTTCTTGAAAGGTTAATGCAGTTTGGTCATCGAGTTCCCATTGAATGGACACTAATAAGCAATTATACAGTTTCAAGATCGGGATTTTCGGATGTCTCAAAATGTTATTCCCCCAATGAAACAATTTTTCGATCTGTCATTTCCAATGCTGTTTGAATTCCTTTTTGCAGGGTATTCTTAGTAATAACTTGGGATAAATCAATCCCAAGGTTAACGATGGTCTGAGCAATTTCCGGACGGATTCCGGCAAGCAGGCATTTCGCTCCGACAAGCCTTACCGCTTCAGACGCCTGAATAATGTGATGGGCAACCATCGTATCGACAACAGGTACACCGGTAATATCAATCAGCACGACTTGGGAACGGTGTTTAACAACACCATTAAGCAAGTTCTCCATAATTCGTTTAGCACGTTCGGTATCAATTGTTCCGACAAGCGGCATCACGGTAATGTTTTCAAACACCGGGATGAGCGGAGCTGATAACTCCTGCAGCGCGATTTTTTGCAGGGATACTGTTTTCTCCCATGAGATTGAGTATTGGTTAAAGATTTCTGTATTAATCGGACTGAAAAAGCGGTCGATCTGCCAGATTAATTCCGTACTCTCTTGATCTGGCAATCTCTTATCGTTCATTTTCGTGTAGAGACGCTTCCAGAATTCAGCCAGCGCCGTAGCCAAAAACTTCAAAGAAAGCCCTATTTGGACGGCTCTAAGCGCCAGTTCGCTAATTTGGCTTTCAGCAGCGCTGTCATCCTTAACAGATGAGAGAAGAATGTCGATATACTCTTTAGATATATTTTCATACACTTGGTCAGTCAGCTGATATGATTCTTGTTCGCTTAATTCTTTTAGTGTGTCAGTCCACAGTTGGAGCAGTTCATTTTGATTCTCGGCAATGAACTGGTATACAGTCTGATTCGACATCAAATTCGCTTACCTCCCAATAAAAAACAACATATTTTTTTACGTTATTTCACTATTATATCGTTTATGTTTTTTGAAAACAAAAAAAGTTGCTCTATTTGAGCAACCTGCACATATGTCTAAAAATCAATGAGTGCCAAACTGATTTGTAAGGCTTCATCAACCTTATCCATCATTTCATCATCCAGATGAGTAATCTTATCCGTTAACCTTTGCTTGTCAATCGTCCGAATTTGCTCCAGCAAAATAACGGAATCTCTTTCAAAACCGTAGCGTTTTGCATCGATTTCGACGTGGGTTGGTAATTTCGCTTTCTGTATTTGTGCTGTTATGGCTGCAACAATAGCAGTTGGGCTGAAGCGATTTCCGATGTCATTTTGGATCACTAAAACCGGGCGCACCCCGCCTTGCTCTGAGCCAACAACAGGAGATAAATCAGCAAAATAAACATCGCCGCGTTTCACAATCAAATGATTATCCTCCGCTGACTAAGCGCTCAACTGTCGTTTCAGCCTCGCACTCCGCAAAGTGAGCCTCAGAAGAAATATTCAGGTTGATTTTCGCCATTTCCATATAGCCGCGTCTCATCAAATCACGGTTGTGACGAGTTGTTCGTTCGCTGACATACGCTCTCACTGCTTGTGATATCAGTTCGTTTCTGCTTCGTTTCTCCCGCATCGCTACACCATCCAATTCAGCTACTAGGTTTTCGGGCAAGCTGATTTTCATTTCGGTTCTTGCGCTGGATTCAGACAAAAAACATACACCTCCACCAAACTTACGGATACGACTCTTTTATCCATCCAGTGATAATGATACCATTATTCACTCTGCAAGCAAAGCTGTTTTATGAATTCTCCATTGAGATGAGCTATTTGCTTGTATTTTCCTGCAATAAAGGATTTCTTACTTCCATTATACTCCCATTTTCCAAAAACATACGGGGAACACGGGAACTAATTGTACAAGACACCTCGTAGTTGATGGTTTCGAGCCTGCCTGCAATCTCATCCATGGAAATGTATTCATCCCCTTGCCGGCCTATTAATGTGACTTTTGTGCCTGGCGGATATTCTTGATCCAGCTCCACCATAAATTGGTCCATGCAGATTCGGCCCGCGATTTTCAGCCGCTTTCCCTTCACAAGAATTTCGGTTCCTTTCAATTTTCGAAGCCAGCCGTCCGCATAGCCGACAGGCACCGTCCCGATCCATGTGTCTTTTTCCGCTGTGTATTCCGCTCCATAGCTGACGCTCTCGCCTTTTCTGATCAATTTGACATGAGACAGCGTCGAATGCAAGGTGAATGCAGGGCGTAGCTCAAACGGTATTTCATCCGTAATGTCGGCTGACGGACGGAGGCCGTACATGCCGATGCCGAATCTGACCGCGTTAAAAAAGCCTTTTTTCAGGCGAAGGCCGGCGGCGCTGTTCGCGCAGTGCACCATCATTTTCTTTAGCCGGAGTGGAGCAATCAGTTCTTTAAAGCGCTCAAACTGCTTTAAAAAATAGCCTCTTTCTTTTTCATCCGCTGTCGCAAAATGGGTAAATACCCCTTTGCATTTTAAACGGGGGTTGCGGTCAAGAATCGCCATCACGTGATGTACTTCTTCTTCTGTTTTTACGCCTAGCCTGTTCATCCCCGTATCGACCTTCAAATGAAAATGAAGAGAACCTTTTTTCATGTGGCGGGCGGCTTCCTGAAGCCATTCAACAGAAAAACCTGTTAATGTCAGGTCATATTCAGCCGCGATTTCCGCATACTCCGGGGGAACCGCGCCGAGCACCAATATAGGTGCCTTCAAGCCCTTCTTGCGCAGCGAAATCGCTTCATCCAGAATGGCCACAGCCAAGCATGAAGCACCTGCGTCAAGAGCCGCCTTCGCTGTTTCTGCGTCACCATGCCCGTAGGCGTTCGCTTTTACAACTGCCATCAGATGGACATGTTCGCCGATGTGTTCTTTCATATTGCTGACATTTTCTTTTATCGCGGACAAGTCGATTTCCGCCCACGTATCTCTGTAAAAAGGTTTTGTGCTCATTATGACACTTCCTAGCTTTTATTCAATATCATTTACATATCATACTAAAATTAAAGGACAAAGGGAAACGATGCCTAACGAAAAAAAGGCCAAATCATGTTTGGCCTTCGGCGGTTATTTAGATGATTGTCCCTGCATGCTTTTCGCGACTGTCACCATTTCCTCTTTAGAAAGATCTTTAGAGGAGAGAAGGTAATCTACACCGTCATAGGTCCATGATAATGATGCATCCGACAAGGCGCCGATCGTGTAGCCGAGATTTACCGGTTCGCCGTTCATCGTAACTGAGGAAGAAGCTTTGGCAATCTGGGCTTTTTCCTGAATTAAGGTGAATGATTTTTCTCCTCCGTAGGTCATGATGATCCGCTTCCCGTCTTCAGTAGAAATATCTTTTTCTTCAAGCAGCTTTACGCCCAGCGGCAGTTCTAGCGGCGTTTTGACCGCAAACGTATCGGATGGCTTCGCGCTTGTGGCGACATCCATTTGGGAAAGAGTCATATTTTTCTTTTCATCAAATGATTCTTTGTCGAATTGTTTATTAAATTCAAAGCTGCTGAATTCTACTTTCACCATGACTTTTCGGTCTGTATCCATGACTTTGACAGATGACGGGCTCATATCTTTTTTGTTAAACGTGATTTCTTGCGTTGGCAGCATTTTGTTATGCTGATAGTTCGTTTTTGTTTCGAATACGTATTTCTTTTCTTTGGCAGTAAAAACGGCATCCGAATCGTTTTGAACATCCTTTACGAGCGATTCAAACAAGTAGACCTGGCTGCTGTTGTTCGGCCAGTCGCTTTGAAACCTGAAGCTCTTATTTAAAGACGGCGTGAGAACAAATACTCCGTTTTCGTTTCGTAAAATGACTTGATTTTGGTCCTTTTTCGGATTTTCTAAATAAACCCTGTACAGAGACGGCTTTTTGTGCCAGATTTCCACATTGTATACTTGAGGCTCACTCCCTGTCTCGATGGTCATTTTTGCTTTTGCTTTGTACGAGGTGTATTCTTTCGCCTTTTCATCTAAACCGGTCACAATATCTTGCTGCGTTTTTTGCCCGCAGGCAGAAAGAATAAGGACAGCAAGCAGTCCCGTTAAAAGCAAAACAAAGCTTTTTCTCACCTTTTTCAACCCCTTTTTCTCAATTGATGTAAAAGGAAGAAATCGCTTGTTTGACTTTAACGGTACGCTCGGTACACGTTAGGCAGAACGGATGCGTACCATAAAAGCCTCAAACAACTTGTCTCCCTTAATGCACTATCAAATATATGAGCGGGGTTTCCCTAATATGCAGACTAGCTTGACAACCTTTCAATGACAACCTGCGCGGCTGCATATTCCTTTGTATGAGTGATCGATACGTGAACGGCGGCCTGACTCAGCTTCGCGCAAATGATATAAGGCTTGCCATTTTGGTCTTTCTTAATTTCAATGTCCTGAAAACTGAGCTGCTTCCCTATACCAGTGCCATATGCTTTCGAGAATGCTTCTTTTGCCGCAAATCTGCCCGCGAGAAATTCGATTTTTCTTTTCTCTGAAAGCTCATGATATTGGTCAAGCTCGCTTCGAGTTAAAATCCGTCCAGCAAATCTTTTTTGACGTCCAGCCATAGAAGCGATCCGTTTAAGCTCTGTGATGTCTAGTCCAATGCCGTAAATCATGTGTGATAACCTCCTTTGCGTACGTACTATTTGAAAGGTTTGTCTCATAAACGTGTTACTATAGATATACCAAAATGAAGAAAAGGGGCTCGGAATGTTTATACGGACCGAAAATTTTCAGACGTTTATCAGGCTTTATCCCATTGTCACCTTTATATTGGCCTTGCAAGCTGTTCTTTGGCTGTTTTTTTCACTTCCTGTCCATTCAGTCGTGTTATGGAGAGATGCGGTCACAGGCTATAATTTAGGCGTCGCAAACGGTGAATGGTGGCGGCTGATCACTCCCGTTTTGCTGCACGCCGGTTTTACCCATCTGCTGTTTAATTCCATGTCCATCTTTTTATTTGCCCCGGCTTTGGAACGCATGCTGGGAAAAGCGCGTTTCCTTCTTGTGTACGCTGGCTCCGGCATCATCGGCAATATCGGCACATATGTTACAGAGCCGCTTGATTACGTGCATGTTGGGGCTTCCGGCGCGATTTTCGGGCTGTTCGGCGTGTACCTGTTTATGGTTCTTTTTCGCAAAGAACTGATCGGGCAAGAGCATTCCAAAATGATTCTCACACTGCTCGCATTTGCCGTTCTCATGTCGTTTATCAACTCCAATATTAACATGATGGCCCATCTGTTTGGACTTTGCGGCGGGTTTCTTCTCTCGTTTTTATGTGTGCAAAAAAAAGAGCGGCGGTATTAACCGTCCGCTTTTTCATATGAATACCAATTTAAAATGAAGTCTGCATCCTCTTCACCTACATCCCTCACCGTTAATTCTTCCATATGGCTTGATGATTTTACCGAGGTAGAAATGGTATACAGGCGGCCTTTCTTTTGAAAATAGGATTGGCTGAACTTGCAAACCTGCATTCGCCTATTCAACACAATCGCGGTGGTTCTGCCGATAAATCTTGAGGTCAGCTGAAGCCGGTCCTCGTTAATCGTCCATGCTGTATCCTTAAATGCGAGGTAGCCGAAGATCAATTCAATCGGCAGCAGGATGATCGACAGATAGCCCCATGGCTGAAAAAAGATACATAATGGGATAATCAAAAAGAGTGAAAAAATGACGGAACGGAACAGATATCGTTTCAACGCGCGCCGCGGCAGGCGGCGGACGTTTTCTTCCAGCGTATATTCCGGCGTAAATGTCCGGAGCATGTGCGGAAGCTTTTTTTTATGAATCATCGGAAAAAGAATGGTCAAAGCGCCCTCTTCTTTTTCCCGGTCGCCTCCGCCCGCGCTGACGATGGACACCGTCACAAAGCCGAAAAGCTGGCGGATGATGTTTTCTTTTATTTTAATGGCTTGTATTTTTCGAAGCGGAATCGTGACTTGATGTTTTTCAATAATTCCCCTTGAAATCACCAATTCCTGCTCTTTTTTTATGATTTGAAAGTTCGCGTATTTAAACATCATACCGGCGATGCTGAACACCCAGGCGATAAATAAACCAATAAAAATGAGTACCGCATAAATGCCGATGCTCGCGTGCTGAAGGAAGGAAAATTTATCAAAGAACCAATCCATCGGCAGCACTTCGTCAAGCTGGGTAAAAAGCGCAAATACAGCGGAGATAATCACTCCGATTCCCCCAGATGTAGAAGCGGCCATGAGCAACTCTTTCACGTTCATCCGATAGTGCTCTTGCGGCTCAACGGCCGGAATGAACTCCTGCACAGCTTCAAGCCATTCTTCCTCTTGTTCGCTTTCGTGCCTTTGCGCTTTTTTCTTAAAGACGGCTTCCTTGATGCGTTCGGCTTCTTCAACAGAAATAGCAGAAAGAACAGCTTCCGCCTCCTTGCCTCCGCCTGCCGTTTCAATTTGCAGCTTCACAAGCTTAAAGATTTGCTGGACCACGCCCGCGCTCGTATTCATCGTTTGAATCCGATCGATCGATATGTATCGCTTTTTCGTGACAAACAAGCCTTCTTCGATTCTGAATTCATCATCTTCAATTCGATAGGTAAACCTTCTCCATTTGATGATGCTTGCGGCTATAAGCCAGATGAACAGCACACCGAGCGCAATGGCTCCGTAAAAACGGACAGTATTGTTTGAATTGACGATATACACAAAAAAGAATGGCAGAATGATATTTTTTATCGTTTGAATAATGGTATGGCATAAATTCAAAATGACTGCCGCCGGGTGCAGGCGTTTCGGTTCAGACATCATCGTCAGTCACCCTTGCCAGACGGGAAATGGAGTCTCTCAGCCGATCCGCTTCCTCCATCGCCAAAGCGGGGATCGAGTGAACGGTCGCGGCCGTGGAAATTTTTACGGTTGCCAGGTTGTACTTTTTCAATAACGGCCCTTGTGATGTATCGACGTGCTGAACTCTGACCATCGGGACAATCACACGCGTCACCACAAAAATACCTGACTGAATATCTATTTCATGTTCATGGACTTCATAGCGCCACACTTTATGACGGATCTTTGGAATGATAAAGACCGTCACAACCGAACCCAGCAGCCAAGCAGCGCCGAGCCCGCCGCTGATCCAGTACGGCCAATGAAAATAATAGCTTAATACCGCAACTGCTATGACGATAAGCAAGCAGACAGCGGATATGATGATCTCTTGAAGTCGCCAAACCTTTAATCCGTCTGGACTGATTTGGTTTTTTGGCTGGTCTCTCAAAATACCTACCTCCCGATTTTTCGTCGTTACTTATACGTCTCTTATACAGAAAGGTTTCATTCTTAAGCATACAGAGAAAAATGGCATCCGTCAGCTGAAAGTTTGCTGAATAGCCAATCGCGAACATAAAAAAGCCCAAAACGTCATGTTTTGGGCTTTCAATCGATAGAATTAGTAAGATTTTTTCTGGCGTCTGTCACCTGAAGAACGGCGATCGTTTGAACGCTTTTTGTCATAGGAAGAACGGTTGTTGTTTTTCCCTTTTCCGCCGCGGTAGCCGCCGCCTTGTCCGTCTCTGCGTTTAGAAGTGCGCTGGTTCTTGTAGCGTTTGCTGACCATCGGCGCTTCGTCTGTTAAGCGAACTGGTGTGTTGTCCGGCTCTTTTGTAGACATTTTGATAGCAGCCGCAACCACTGTTACTGCATCATGATCTTCAAGCAGCTCAGCTGCCGCTGTCATGTAGAAGTTTAGGTTGTTTTCACTGATTGCCGTGCGAAGACGTTCAACAGTAACCTGCTGCTGGCCTTCTAACGCTTCATCAAGTGTAGGCTCCTTCATGCGGTCCATTTTGCGTTTTGTTGTTTGTTCAATTGCGCGAAGCATGCTTTTCTCACGCGGTGTAATAAACGTCATCGCCATACCTGTTTTTCCTGCACGGCCAGTTCTTCCGATACGGTGAACATAGCTTTCAGGATCTTGAGGCACGTCGAAGTTGTACACGTGTGTGACGCCTGAGATATCAAGTCCGCGAGCGGCAACATCAGTTGCAACAAGAACTTCGATTGCACCTTCTTTAAATTTACGAAGCGCAACCATACGTTTTGCCTGCGTTAAGTCACCGTGAATTCCTTCAGCCGCATATCCGCGAAGGTTCAGGGCTTCAGCCAGCTCATCGACACGGCGTTTTGTACGTCCGAATACGATCGCAAGCTCAGGAGACTGAATGTCAAGAAGGCGAGTCAGTGTATCGAATTTTTTGCGTTCTTGCACTTCCAAATAGAACTGCTGAATGTTAGAAACCGTCATTTCTTTTGCTTTTACTTTTACGTGTTCCGGCTCAGTCATAAAACGCTCTGCAATGCGTTTGATCGGCGCTGGCATTGTAGCAGAGAACAGAAGTGTCTGATGCTCGCTCGGCACGTTTGAAAGAATAGATTCAATGTCGTCAATGAATCCCATGTTCAGCATTTCATCCGCTTCATCCATTACAACAGTGTTTACATTGTTTAAACGAATTGTGCGGCGGTTGATGTGGTCAAGAAGACGTCCAGGTGTTCCGACAATAATATTCGGATTCTTCTTTAACGCCCGGATTTGCCGTCCAATATCCTGTCCGCCGTAAATAGGAAGAACCTTCGCACGTTTATCTTGTCCGATTTTATATAATTCTTCAGATACTTGAATGGCTAATTCACGGGTTGGCGCGATTACGATTGCTTGAATATTAGGAGACTCGGGGTTAATTTTTTCAACAAGGGGTATACCAAACGCAGCTGTTTTACCTGTACCTGTTTGCGCTTGTCCAATGACGTCTTTATTTGAAAGTCCGAGCGGTATCGTTTGTGCCTGAATCGGTGTTGCTTCTTCAAATCCCATACGATTAATTGCTTTCATGAGATCAGAACTTAAATTAAAATCTTGAAACGTTATAGTCAAATTATTCAAACTCCTTCTAATTGCTGTTTCAGTAATGTCGTGATTTACCACTTATAAAACTGCCCTTTAGACAAAAAGGACAGGATCCATCCGTATACAAAGCCCGAATTACTTTAAGTTTTATCTTACCATTACACTAGTTGTTTTTCAATAAGATGAGAAGCAGATCGGCTTCTCGAATATGCCGGCTGCTTCTCCATCCGCTCCCCTGTATCCGGCGGAGAACTTCGGGTCAGCGGATGAAAAGTCCGGGCGAATATGTTCGTATCGCGAAATAACCTATATATATTGTATCATAGCCGCAGCCGGCCAGATATACATAATTTCCGTCCGGCATACATTAGTGTTTGCACATCATGTTATTTTATGATGCAATATGCGGTTTTTCCGCAAGATTTTTTTACGAAAGCGGGCTCTCTATTAAATCTTTAACGATTTCTTCAAGCTTCATACCTCTGGACGCTTTGAATAAAATTAAATCTCCTTTTGACGCGTTTTCCTTCACAGCTTGGAGGAGATCTTTTTTCTCAGTGTAATGGCTGACGCGTTCTTTCTCAAAGTGTTTCAGTGCGCCTTCCGCGATAAAAGCTCCCAGTTTTCCGTACGTAAAGACGCGGTCAATTTTCTCAGGGCTGATCACAGCGCCGCACTCTTTATGAAACGTTTCTTCAAGATCGCCGAGTTCAAGCATATCGCCGAGCACGAGCATTTTTTTCCCGTAGCCTTCAAGACTTTCTGTCAATTGAATCGCAGCCTTCATGGAAGTCGGACTCGCATTATAAGCGTCATTGATTATCGAAATGCCGCTGTCTGTTTTGATGAGTTCAAGTCTCATGCCAGTTACCTTTAGACCGCTCAGTCCTTTTGCCGCATCCTCAGGCGTGATGCCGAAATAAACCCCAGCAGCAATCGCAGCCATGGCGTTCATGACATTATGCTTGCCAAGTATCGGAATAAAAAACGTTTTTTCCATCCCTTTGATCGTAAAATTGGTTCCTTCCTCGCTCTGGCTGACATCCTGAAGCTGATAATCATTATGCGCTCCCGTACCGTACGTTTTCGTCTGGCAGCTGTATGCATTTTGAAGGAGCGGTTCGTCTCCGATATAAATCAGCACCCCGTCTTCTTTTAGCCCATTAATGATTTCAAGCTTCGCCTCCGCGATACCTTCTCTTGAGCCAAGGTCTTGCATGTGGGATTCGCCGATATTCGTAATGACTGCAGCATCCGGGTTTGCCAGGCGGGACAGAAGATCAATTTCTCCTTTGGCGCTCATTCCCATCTCCAATACAGCGATCTCCGTATCTTCAGGCATGGCTAAAACCGTCAGCGGCAGACCGATGTGATTATTGAAGTTTCCTCCTGTTTTGTGGACACGGTATCGGGTTCCCAGGACGGCGTGAATCATATCTTTCGTTGTCGTTTTGCCATTGCTTCCAGTTACCCCGATGACACGGGTGCCAAGCTCCTGCAAATAAGCTTTTGCAAGCCGCTGAAGAGCGGAAAGGGTGTCGTCCACTAAGATCACGGCTTGATTCTCGGGCGGGTTTGGTTCTGACCGATCCCAAAGAACGGCCGCTACACCTGCTTCAAAAGCCTGCGGCACAAAAGTGTGGCCGTTGAAATGTTCCCCTTTCAGCGGGATGAAAAGCTGCTGTTGTTCCAGTTTTCTTGTATCAGTTGCCACTCCATGAATGACCGTTTGTTCATATTGCGGATTTGTCAGTGTGCCTTTGACCATCTCCGCAATGTTCTTTACTGTTCGTTTAATCAAGTGAGGTCCCTCTCTTTCTTTTGTATATACGGGAAAAGACACTGCCCTCTGACCGGCAGTGTCCATGTTTATTATTAAAATGTATGCTTAATCAATTGTTTTTCAGCATGGCGTTCTTTTGCAAGCTCCACAAGCTGTTCAATCAGGTCAGCGTATTCCACTCCAGCCTCTTTCCAGAGGAGCGGAAACATGCTGAAAGGTGTAAAGCCAGGCATTGTGTTGACTTCATTGATCAGAACTTCGCCGTCAGCTGTCAGGAAAAAGTCCGCTCTGACGAGTCCTGAACCATCGATCGCTTTAAACGCCTTGATCGCCATATCACTGATTGTTGCGTATTCCTCATCGGTCACAATTGCCGGAATCATCAGATCAGTATCTCCATCCTCATATTTCGCTTTGTAATCGTAGAAATCTGTCTTCGGTGCGATTTCTCCCACAACAGAGCATTTAGGATCGTCATTTCCAAGAACACCGATCTCGATCTCGCGGCCGTTAATTCCTTCTTCAACGACAACTTTGCGATCATATTGGAAAGCAAGCTCAAACGCTTTTTGCAGTTCTTCACGGTTTCGGCATTTGCTGATTCCGACACTTGAGCCAAGGTTCGCCGGTTTTACGAAGCAAGGATAGCCTAATTCCTGTTCGACCTGCTCACAGCTTTCTTCCGGAGAACGAGTCCAGTCTTTCTTAAGGAAAGCAGCGTATTTAGCCTGAGCAAGGCCGGCTTGCGCGAATAAATGTTTCATGACAACTTTATCCATGCCAGCTGAGGAAGCAAGCACACCGTTGCCGACATAAGGAATATTCAACAGTTCGAGCATTCCTTGGATCGTACCGTCTTCTCCGTTCGGTCCGTGGAGGAGCGGGAATACGACGTCGATGGCTTCATTTTGCTGTGACGCTTCCTGCGGAAACATCTCCTGGTTTAGGGCAGCTGGAGAAAACGCACTGCCTCCTTGCTCAAATTGAAGCATTTTCACGTTTGAAACAGGCTCAGTTAAACGGGCGCCTTTTACCCATTCGCCTTTTTCTGTTATATAAATCGGATGTATATCAAACTTCTCAGTATTTAGCGCTTTGATTACAGCCAGAGCTGTCTGCAGGGAAACATTATGTTCTGCCGACTTTCCTCCGTACACTAATCCTAGACTTGTTTTCAATGGATACTCCCCCCACTACAATTCATCTTTACTATCTTATCACTTTCACAAGAAAATGATCTAATTATTTTTGGGCATGCTGATGTTGAATGCATTTGTATGTAATTCCTTTTTATTTTATATTAAAATGGCATTGAAAAGGAGATGTGACATATGAAAAAAATCACGACAAACGAACAATTTAACGAACTGATTCAATCTGATAAAGAAATTATCGTAAAGTTTTATGCTGATTGGTGCCCAGACTGCACGCGCATGAATATGTTCATCGGCGATATTTTGGAAGAGTACAATCAAAACGATTGGTATGAGCTGAATAAGGACGAGCTTCCTGAACTGGCTGAAAAATACCAAGTAATGGGTATTCCTAGCTTACTTATCTTCAAAAACGGTGAAAAAACAGCTCACCTTCACAGCGCCAATGCCAAAACGCCTGAAGAAGTGACTGAATTTTTATCTGAACATATAAGCTAATTCGTTAAACAGCCTTATTTTATGTCGTCAGGCTCTACATGAACATGAACATGAGTCACATCGTGTTCATGTTTTATTTTGTCTTCTACTTCATCCGCCACTCCATGGCCTTCTTCTACTGTAAGCTTCGGATCAACCGTAATGACCATTTCGATATGAACTGTGCTTCCTAGATACCTCGCTTTCACATCTTTTAGTCGATGTACATTCTCGATCCTGCCGACGGTCTGTTTGTAAGGCTCAAGATCTTTTAAATGAAAACCGTCTGTTAAAGAATGTGAAGCGTCTTTAAAGATGTCCCATGCCGTCTTGCAGATGATGATACCGATGATAAAAGCCGTTACCGGATCGATCCACGGCAGCTGCAGCTGGGATGACATCACACCGATAAATGCTCCGACACTTACAAAAGCGTCTGACCTGCTGTCCTTTGCCGCTGCCATCAGGGCAGAGCTTTTAATGGACGCTGCCAGCCTTTTGTTATATAAATAGATGCCATACATAAACACAGCACTGCCTAACGCCGTCCATGCAGCGATAAGGCTTGGCGTTTCCGTTGTTCCGCCCGCAATCGCTCTTCCTCCGCCGATTAACACCTCAATGCCGACAACCATCATAATAAAAGACGCAACAAGAGACGAAATCGTTTCAGCCCGATAATGGCCATATGGATGATCGCTGTCAGCCGGCCTTTGGGAAATACGCAATCCAATCAGCACAGCTACTGACGCAACAATATCTGTTCCATTATTTAATCCGTCTGCTCTCAGCGCTTCGGAATGATATAAAATCCCGATTACAAGCTTCACAACAGCAAGGATGACATATGCCAAAATATTGAGGAGCGCTCCTTTTTCTCCTTTTTTTAGATTTTCTGTCCGCTCCATGAATACCAGCCTCCATTCTATTACATAGTATGGTTCAAAACATAAAAAATAGAGCGGCAACATTCATAAGAGGGACATTTCGACAGCAAATTATTGCCCGGGAAACTTTTTGTCGATCTGTTGAATGTTTGCCAATTTGCGAAAGAATAGGACTGTTTTCACCTTTACAGGCTATTGTGGACATTGTATACTGGGGTTAATTGATAATGATTATCAATATCGTTTGATTGGAGGTTGGTGACATAATGACACCTCAGTCTGCAGAAATCAGAAAAAAACAGCTCATTCATCTGTTAATACAGAATGGTATATACAAAAAGTCAAAGCGTCATTTGTATGAATTGTCGCTAACGGAGTTAGAAAGTGAATACAAACATGTCAGGAGGGCACCGGAGCATGCCGAAGCGTAAAGTAAAAACTTACCAACAGCTGATCCAGGAAAACAAAGAGGCGATTATGGGCAATCCAAAGCTGATGAACGTCATTTATGACAGGATCGACCGCAAGCATCAAAAAAATCTGCAAGAGCAAAACAATACATAAAAAGAGCCGGGATGGCTCTTTTTTTCATGACTCAAACGCTTCCGTAGCCAGCTTTTGGATCACCGCGTCATCCATCGGCGGGTTATGGAGACCGGCGCGCACATCACGGTAATAGCGCTGAAGCGGGTTGGTTCGTTCAAGGCTTTTGGCTCCGACAATTCTCATCGCTTTATCGACGATAGACAGCGCAGCATTTGTGACGATATGTTTCGCCGCACCGAGCTCGCTTCTCAAGTGAGGGCGGCGCTCCGGATCGTCATATAATTGAGCGATATGGAAAAGAAAATGTCTGGCATTGAGCAGTTCAAGCTCCATTTCGCCTGTTCTTTGCTGTACGGCCGGAACATTCTTGATCGGTCCCTTCAAACTGTTTGGAGAATACTCAGATGCAAATTGCACCGCATAGTCTCGCGCCGCTTGAGCAATGCCAAGATAAATCGCCGGGATGTGAAGCAGCCAGCCATTCGGCTTAGCTCCCCGAGGTCCTTGAAGCCATTCCACCAGTTTCTCCTCATCAAGCGTTACCTCATTCAGTACAAGGTCATGGCTTCCAGTCGCCCGCATCGCGATCATATCCCACGTTTCTTCAATCGACAAACCGGGATCATCTTTATGAACGAGAAACACGCCTGTTGTTTGTTTTTCCTCAATCCATGCCGTCACTAAAAAATAATCCAGTGCTTGTGACATCGTCGTAAAGGTTTTTCTTCCGTTTACTGCCCATTTGCCATCCTTTTTGACGGCGTTTGTACCGGGACGCCCTCCTCTTGTCGGGCTTCCGGTTTTCGCTTCTGTCGCCGCCCTGTTGATGACGGCTCCGTTTTGAACTTCCTTTGCAATATACGCAAACACGTCTTTATCCCAGCTATTGCCTTCTCCAAGCTCTCCAATTACGCTCAAATGCCAGCCGATGCTCAGTGCTGCAGGAGCATCTCCCCGTGCCAGCCGTTCTTGAAACAGGAGCATATCGTAAACAGAAATGCCTCCTCCTCCATGAGATGCCGGCAATGTTAATGCCGTATACCCAGCATCACGCAGTTTTTGTATTTTTTCTAAAGGAAAACGTCCTTGTTCGTCATCTTCAGCTGCTGTTTGCTGAAATTCATCCGCAATCCGTCCGATTTTCTCCATCCATTGCCGCTGTTGATCGTTTTGTATAAATAATGACATCCGGCAGCCCCCCAAGTTTTAATTCCGATAAATTTAATATGTATTATAGATTTCCTGCCATTATTCCGCAACTGTTAACCTTTTGTCCGGTATAGAAAAACACGCCGTTCCCCCAAGGGAACAGCGCGCTTACACAGGATTTGCATCCCGGTCTTGTTTCATGCCGAGATAAATCAGCATATATGTCAGGTAACCCATTGTCATCACCAGGCCGCCAAAGAAAAAGCTCGAGAAAATTGGCTCTTCAAAAGCAGTCACTGCCGCAAGCACAATCCAGCTGGCATACAGATAGATGATAAAATAACGGATGCCCGTCTTCATTTTATATATCATGTACAGCCCCACGAGAGAGAACAACCCAAGCGCGAGTCTGAAATAAACAAGATGTTCAAACTGAAACATGAATGACACAAATGAGAATCCAAGCAGCAATACAATCGGTAAAGCGGTAATAAAGTTCCTCAATCGAGACACCTCCGTCAGTACCTTTAGTATAAACCAAAATATCAAATGATATTGATTTACGTGAGCTTTTTCACAAAAATGTCATTCCTTGCCTTTACACCCGGACATCCCGTTTACAGAAGCACCACCAGCCAACGGCGATGAAGAATATGGCATGTATGATGATAATCCCTGCTGAAAATAATGGTGTCATGCCGGAAAACAACGCTGTTGCTCCGCTTCTGTATTGCGTAAAGTCAGTATTGGCAAAAAGCAAAAAGCTGCCCCATTTGTTTTCAAAGAGCTTCATGAGCTGGACAAGTGTACTCGCTCCGTATAAAACGACAAAAGAAACGACAACTGCTACCGCGCTGTTGCGGAACAGTGAAGAACAAAGCAGCCCGAATAATCCCATCATTACGGCTTCAAGCCAGTTTGAGCCGATCAGCGCTAAGGTGTTGATCAGCAATGTCTTTGATTCCGCGCTCACGGATGTGCCGAAAAAGACGAGACCGAATAATAATGCCAAAATGTAGTATGCCAGATACAAATAAAAGCTGACCATTACGACTGTGATTAATTTTGACCAAAAAACCTTTTGGCGTTTAACAGGACGGATGAGCAAAAATTTGATCGTCTTTTTATCAAATTCCATCGAAACAATTGTCGCTGCAATCACGATCGTTAAAGCCTGCAGCAGGATGTTCAGACTCGGTGTATACGATAAATAGCCGATGAAGTTTTCATCCGTTCCGGCACTGATGACAATCCGTTTAATGATCAAGGCCATGAAAAATTGAAAGACCGCCATCAGGATAAGAGATACCAACGTGACCTTCCGATTAAAAAGTTTCATATGTTCATTCCAAATTAATTTAGACAAGCTCTTCTCCCTCCTCTTGATGAACAGTTGTCGCTTTTATGAATTCATCTTCAAGTGATTGCGTATAAGGCGTAATGGAAAAGACATTCAGGTCTTGTCCGACAAGTGAACGATTCAGCTCCGGAATGTTTTCTTTTGCTACCTCAACAACAATCGCCCCGTCTTGCCGCTCTGCTTGATATTGATTGCCTGCCAGCCAATTGAGCGCTTTTTCTTCCGGCTGCACTTCAATGATCGCTTTTTCTGTTTTTTGATCTGTTCCATGTAAGCTGACTTCCGCTTTGATCTCGCCTTTTTGAATGATGATGACACGGTCACACAGATCTTCAACCTCACGCAATAAGTGAGTGGCGAACAGGACTGCTGTTCCTTCCTTTTCTGCGAGCTCCTTAATATGATCGCGAAAATCCTTCATGCCGGCGGGATCAAGACCGTTTGTCGGTTCATCTAAAATAAGAAGCTTCGGCCGGTGAAGAATCGCTTGTGCAATACCAAGACGCTGGCGCATGCCAAGGGAATAGGTTTTCACCTTATCATGAATCGCTGATGTCAGCCCTACACGTTCCACTACTTCATCAAGCCGTTCATCCGTTATTTTTTTGTGCATATTCGCAAAGTGCTTGAGGTTTTCCCATCCTGTCAGGTACGGATAGAACTCAGGATTTTCGACGATCGCTCCAACCGCTTCCATCGCTTTTTCAAACTCTGTATCATGCTGAAATCCGCTGATTGTCACACTTCCGCTGTTTTGTTTTAATAACCCGACGATGATACGGATGAGTGTTGTTTTTCCGGAACCATTAGGACCGAGCAGGCCGATGATTTCGCCCTCCATGACGTCCATGCTGATCTGTTTTAAAATCTGTTTAGACCCAATCTTTTTATCGAGGCCTTCAATATGTAAAATCGGCTCAGCCATAAAGCCTTCCTCCTTTTTCGACAAAAAATAAACAGTGCCCAAAAATTAGGCACTGTTTGTATTATAGCATTTGTTGCTTCCAAATGTTTGGTTAAACCGATAGAGTCGGCGTTTGCTCAGGCTGTTTGTTCTTTTCTGTTTCTGTAATAATGACGGCGCAGGCCGCGTCTCCTGTTGTGTTCACCACTGTACGGAGCATATCAAGCAGACGGTCAATTCCAAGAATTAATCCGATTCCCTCGACAGGCAGGCCGACAGATTGAAGCACCATGGCGAGCATAATCAAGCCGACTCCAGGAACACCCGCGGTACCGACACTTGCTAACACTGCCGTCAGTATCACCATCAGCAGCTGAGTGAATGTCAGATCATGCCCGAATACCTGCGCAATGAAGACAGTGGCTACCCCTTGCATGATGGCTGTTCCGTCCATATTAATTGTAGCACCGAGCGGCTGGACGAAGCTGCTGATCGGCTCAGGCACTTTTAATTTTTTCTGGGCCACATCCATGGATACCGGCAGGGTCGCATTGCTGCTGGAAGTACTGAATGCAACGACCATAACCTCTGAGAAATTTTTAAAGAACGTAATCGGATTTCTTCTGGCTATAAGCGCAACCGTAGATCCGTAGGTAACGACTGCATGTATCAGTAATGCAAGGGTTACCACAATCATGTACAAGCCCATCGCTTTCATTGCGCTGAACCCTTGGCTTCCGATAGCTGTCGCAATCAGACCGAATGTACCATACGGAGCGAACTTCATTACAAGATTCACCAGGTACATCATCAATTCATTTCCTTGTTCAACAACTTTGAGAAGCATATCCGCTTTTTTTCCTAGCATTGTAATCCCAAGCCCTACAAAAATAGCAAAAGCGATAATTTGCAGCATATTTCCTTCCGTCATCGCTTGCACAGGGTTGGTCGGAATAATGTTTAACAGGGTGTCCGCAATACTTGGCGCTTTTTCAGCAGTGAATTCGGCAGACGATGTATCATACGTTCCAAACTCTCCCGGTTTGATGACAAGAGCTAAAATGATGGCAATGGTAATCGCCACTGCTGTCGTGACGAGAAAATAAGAAATCGCCTTTACACCGATTCTGCCAAGCTTCTTAGGATCGCCCAGCCCGGCTACTCCGAGTGTCAATGAGAAAAAGACAATCGGAACGACAAGCATTTTAATGAGGTTTAAAAAGATGGTGCCCAGCGGCCCGAATACAAACTTATTTAAATTTTCAAATAATTCAGGTGATGTTACGTTAAGAATAATCCCCGTCACCGCACCTAGCACCAATGCAATGATTATCTTTGTAGCCAGTTTCATCCGCATTCCTCCCTTTTTTGAAAAAAAGCCCGCGAGAGACTCCCGTGGGCTTTGGCTGTAACTTCAAACCACAGGACTCTCTCTTCACGCTGATGAGGTTAGCTGACGGGTTCGGACGAAGAGATGTCCGTTTTTCAGATGAAAAATTAACCCCAAAAGATTGGGTCCCCCACTCCTTATAAAAGGATTAAGCGTGTGGCTTACTATTGTATGATTTAGTTTATTTATACAGAAAAGATCCAATTTTGTAAACTATTTTTTGTTACTTTTCTCTTGGAATCTTTTGGGTCCTTCTTCCTTGTTGGTGACATCAAGAATATCTAGGAGAAACACAAAGATCGGAATCCCGATAATTAGACCCCAAATACCGAAAAAGTGCTCAGAGAAAATGAGTACTGTGAAGGTGAAAAAGATCGGCAGCTCCGTTTTCGCAGACATCAGCTTCGGATTTAAGAAATACGTTTCGATCGCATGTATGGCGAATATGACAAGCACAATGTAGAGCACATACATTCCGCCGCCAGTGCTGTAAGCGATAATACTGAGCGGGATCAGAGAAATGACGACGCCTGCTACAGGGATCAATCCAAGGAAAAACACCATAATAGAAAGCCCAAACAGCTGCGGGAAATGCATAATCCAAAGCGCGATAAACGTCAGAATACAGTTGACGAGCGCAATGATGAATTGAGCCTCAAGCACCTTGCCGAACGTTCTTGCAAATTTGCTTCCGAAAAAAGCAATTTCCTCATAAAAGACCGCCAGTTTGCTCGTTTTAAATTTCGCCATGAATTCAGAAAGCCGTTTTTTCTCAAATAAGAAAAACATGCTGAGAATGAGCGCCATTACGATCTGCAAGCCGAATGTGCTGATATCGGCCAGATACGTATACACCACATTGAAACCCTCTTTGACATATGAACTGACATTAATATCTCCGAAAACACTGGTGATCTCATCGAAGAAAGGGATGGTGTCCGGGTGATACGCAATATGTTTAATCTGCTTTACCAGCTGCTGAATCTGCGCCGCGACGACAGGATAAAATACAAACCCCCCGACTGTAAGCAGCACAGCCAGCAACATGTAAAGAAACGTAATGACCACCCGCTGGCTCACACGGAAGAACTGGCTTAAAAACTGCCGTACGACAAGCTCCAAACGATCCATAAGAAATGTGAAAATGAAAGTCAGCAATATTAAGTTGATCATGCTCTTAAATAGGTATAACACACCAGTTAACACGACAAAGACGGAAAAACGCCTTACTCCCGGGTGCTGAAAAAATTTAACTAAAGCGGCCATTTATACACTCCTGTTAGGACAAACGTCCTTCATTCAATATAGTATCCATTTGTAAATTATATAACAAAAAAATGCTGAGGTCTCTGTCCTCACCTTAATTATTCTTAAACAATTAAAAAAACGGCCCCATGAATGGGCCGTTCTTTTTTTCAGACTGCTGTTTTCATTTTTTTCATGCCTTCTACAGCCTCTATGCTTTTTGCTTCATCGAATTCATTTTCGCTTTTTGCAACAATAATCGTGGCGATTCCGTTTCCGATCAGGTTCACAATCGCTCTTCCTTCACTCATAAAACGATCGACCCCAAGCAGGAGTGCAAGACCCTCCAGCGGAATGACCTGAAGCGCTGACAGTGTTGAGGCAAGGACGATAAATCCGCTTCCCGTCACACCGGCTGCTCCCTTCGATGTCAGCATCAGAACGAGGATAATTGTAATTTGCTGGCCGATGCTGAGGTCTACTCCAAACACCTGTGCCAGAAAAACCGTCGCCATTGATAAATAAATGGATGTGCCGTCAAGGTTAAATGAATAGCCCGTCGGAATAACAAGCCCGACAACCGATTTCGAACAGCCGTAGCGCTCCATTTTATCCATCATTCGCGGAAGCACCGATTCTGAAGAGCTTGTGCCAAGCACGATCAGAAGCTCATCTTTAATGAAGCGCAGGTAATTCCACAGGCTGAATCCGTAAAGCTTGCAGATGAGATTTAAAGCAACAAACACGAACAGGAACATCGTAATATAAACAGACATCATTAAGCTTGCCAGAGGCTTGATAGAATCGAGACCGAAGTGCCCGATCGTATACGCCATCGCCCCGAATGCCCCGATTGGCGCGGCACGCATGATGTAGCCGATGATTTTGAAAAAGACGTGAGAAATCTTGTCGAAGAAATCAATCACGCTTTTCCCCTTTTCACCTAATGCTGCAAGACCGACTCCGAAAAGAATAGAAAAGAATAAGACCTGCAAAATGTCCCCTTTTGCGAAGGCATCAACCATGTTGGACGGAACAATGTGTGTGATAAATTCAATCCAGTCGATTCCCTGACCGCCATTTTGCGTGTATTGTGATACATCTCCCTTTTCAAGCTTGCTGTAATCAAGACCCGCGCCCGGCTTCATGATATTGACGACAAATAAACCGATAATGAGTGCGAGGGTAGTGACAACCTCGAAATAAATAAACGCTTTTCCCCCTACTTTTCCAACCTTCTTCATGTCGCCCATTTTTGCAATCCCGAGAACGATTGTGAAGAAAATGATTGGGGCGATCACCATTTTAACAGCGTTGATAAATGTATCGCCAAGCGGTTTCATTTCTTTGCCGACATCCGGCCAGACCAGTCCGACAATGACCCCAATGATGACCGCAGTTATGACCTGAACTGTTAAATTTTTAAACAGTTTCATATCCTGCATTCCCCCTGTCCTATTCACCTTTGTGTCTTTCTTACTAGAATGATAGCGTTTTCATACAGTCTGGGGAAGTTTATGATCATAACGGACATTTTGGTCTTTTTGGTCTCAGGTTTATCCTTTAAACACGTAGCGGTTGACGGGCCTGCCGACTCCGCCGTATTGAACGTCCAATTTAATGGTTCCGGTTTTTTCAAGATAATCAAGGTATCGTCTAGCTGTCACTCTGGCGATGCCGAGCGCCTTGGCGACCTCTTCCGCAGAAAGAGATGCACTTTGCTGTTTCAAAAAAGCAGTAACTTCATTCATCGTAAAATGATTCAGCCCTTTCGGCAGATCCTGTACGGCCTGCTGCGGAATATTCAGGATCGCATCGAGCTGTTCCTGGGACAGCGTATCGCTCGCTTCTATTTTTTGTTTATATTGCTTGTACTTTTCAAGTGCCTGTCTCATTCGCTCAAGCTTAAACGGTTTTAAGATATAGTCAGCCGCTCCATTTTGCAGCATAAGAGAGATCGTTTCTTTGTCTTTTGCAGCGGAGACGACGATGACATCCACTTCAAGTTTTTGCTTTCTGATCTCCTGCAAGGTTTTGATTCCGTCTTTTTTCGGCATGTACACATCGAGAATGACGAGGTCGGGCTGTTTTTCTTTAATCAGCTTAATGCCTTCTTCTCCGTTTCCCGCTGTTGCACAGACAGTAAAGCCCTTGACAGTTGTGATGAAATCCTTGTTTACCTCTTGAACCATCGGATCGTCTTCAATGAGCAGAACCTTCCATTCCTTACGAGCCATGCTGTGCTTCCTCCCCCTTCATTGGAAAAACGATAGAAAAAGATGTTCCCTGTCCCGCGTGTGAATCAACTTCTATCGTGCCCGATCCTTTGTCTGTGATTTGTTTTACTAAATACAGGCCATAGCCTGTGCCGCCTGTTTTATTGACCGTAAATCCTTTGTCGTAAAGGTGCGGCATGTGTGTCGGTTCAATCCCGCAGCCGTTATCTTCTATTAAAATAGCAAGGATATCATCCGTTTGTTCGATACTAATGTCAATTCGCTTGTCATCAGATTGAACGGTTTCAAATGAGCCGAAGGCATTTTCAATCAGATTCCCCAAAAGCACGACGATATCATGCTGGTCAACATGCTCGGGAAATTGCTGAAGGCTGCTGTTTTCATCAATATGAACAGCAATGCCGAGCTCCCTTCCTCTTCTGATTTTACTTAATAGAAGGCCCGCCGCGGCGTCATTTTGAATCGAGCGGTGCAGAAATTCAGTCACATTTTCCTGCTCAGTTGATGCCTGGAATGCAAGCTGCAAGGCTTTTTCAGATTTCCCCAGCTGGATGAGGCCGGCGATTGTATGCAGCTTATTCATATGCTCATGGTTTTGAACGCGGAGCGCCTCCACAAAGTTTTTGACGCCCGTCAATTCCTCTGCCATCTTGGCGGCTTCCGTTCTGTCCTGAAAAATAGCGACGGCGCCGATGACTTTTTTCTTCATGACAATCGGAATTCTGCTGCTCATGATGACCTTTCCGCTGACGCGAATTTCTTCATTATAAACCGCTTTGTTCCGCTCCACGATTTCGGGCAGGCGCGAATCCTTGAGAACGTCCCAAATCACCTTCCCGACCAAATTCCCCTGCACCTCAAAGATCTGTTTCGCTTTTTCATTGAAAATTGTAATGATGAGCCGATTGTCAATGGCAATTACGCCTTCATTCATTGAGTGAAACGTCGCTGTCCGTTCTTCATACATTCGGACAATCTCATGTGGCTCAAGCTGAAACATTTGTTTTTTGATATGGCGCGCCAGCAGAAAGGACCCTGCAAGGCCGAAGCCTAGTGTCAGCACAACGATGAATGTAATATCTCGCTTTAAATGAAGCAGGATGTCTGCGATCCCCGGCAGTGTTTTCCCGACAAGCACCACGCCAATCTGGTTCAGATCATGATCCTTCACCGGATAAAAAGCCCGGACCGCCGTGCCGATCTCACCCTTTGCTTCTGAGAAATAAATGTGCTCCGCAAACGCCGCCTCTTCGTCTGCACCCTTAGATTTCTTGCCGATGCTTGTGCTGACAGGATGCGTATAGCGGATGTGATTCATATCCATGACGACAATATAGTCTGCTTCATTAATCATCCTGATTTCTTCAACCGCATGGCGAACCGCTTCTGTTTGTTTGTTTCTCGCCAAGGCCTCTTTCACTTCTGTCATCTCTGACACCGTCCGGGCCGTATTCATCAAACGTTTTTTCAGCTCCCGCTCCTCTGTATGCTGGATATTGCCAATGAGCACAATGCCGCCGATCAAAAAGGAGAAAATGACGAGTATATAGGATAAAATCGTGATTTTCCAACGGATTGAGAGCTTCTTTTTGTTCATCAGCTTCTCCTTTCAGGTCTTTACGAATGGCATTGTCCCCACTATCCTTAATGAAGGGGAGGGGTTTTCATGAAGAGTTTGCTTGCATGTCTCGCACTGATGATCGCCGGAATTGCAACCGCTTTATTTATCGGATTCCATGATCATACCGGCAGTGAAGAGATTGTTTATGATGACGACCAGGAAGGCTTACAGGATCAAATCGTGTTTAAATTCAGCCATGTGGTTGCCGAAAATACGCCGAAAGGGCTGGCCGCCAATAAATTCGCCGAGCTGGTGAACGAAAAATCAGGCGGGAAAATTAAAATTGAAGTGTTCCCGAATGGTAGCCTGTATTCGGACATCGAAGAAATTGAAGCATTGCAAAACGGCGACGTTCAATTTATCGCCCCCTCCACATCGAAGCTCGGCATGCTCTCGCCTGAATGGGGCGTGCTGGATCTTCCGTATGCATTTACAGATTACGATGCTGTCAAAAAAGGGCTGAACGGCAGCATCGGCACACAGCTGTTTGATTCTCTAAAGAAAAATCAATTAAAAGGACTCGCCTATTGGACAAACGGCTTTAAGCAAATCACGACAAATCAAGGACCGGTCAAAGGCCCGGATGATTTAAAAGGACAAGATCTCCGCATTATGCAAAGCGATGTGATAGAGGATCAGTTCAAGCTGCTTGGCGCAACACCTCATCAGGAATCCTTCAATTCTACCTTTCAGCTGTTAGAAAACAATGTAGTCGATGGCGAAGAAAATACAATCTCAAACATCTATTCTAAAAAATTTTATAATGTTCAGGACTATTTGACAATAAGCAGCCACGGTTATCTCGGCTACGCTGTCATGACTGATGAGCATTTCTGGAACGCGCAAACACCGGAAACAAGGCGCATTTTGACTGAAGCGATGAAGGAAACGACGGAGTGGAACGAAACGTATGCCGAAGAAATGAACAAGGAGCAGCTGGAAGAAATCCAAAAACATTCATCTATTAAAATCTACGAGCTGTCAGATAAAGAGAAAAAAGAATGGATGAAGCGCCTTGATCCTGTTTACCGGCAGTACGAGCCCATCTTCGGCCGGAAGCTGATACAGGAGCTTTTAGAGCTGCGAGAGGATTCGTAATCCCCATCTCGATACGCTGTTTTTCGTTTATCTTTCAATTGATCGGAAATATAAATAGAGATAAACGAAAAAAGGAGATGGAAACATGTTTAAGCATACGAAAAAGCTGCAGCATCCTGCTAAACCAGATCGTCCAGATCCATTATTCGCTAAAAAAATGCAAGAAATTTTAGGCGGGCAATTCGGAGAAATTTCTGTTGCCATGCAATACTTATTTCAAGGCTGGAATACAAGAGGAAATGAAAAATACAAGGATTTGCTGATGGATACGGCAACTGAGGAACTCGGGCATGTTGAAATGATCGCTACGATGATTGCCAGACTTCTTGAGGATGCCCCGCTTGATCAGCAGGAAAAAGCCGCTGAAGATCCGGTCATCGGCTCCATCCTGGGCGGCATGAACCCTCACCATGCAATTGTATCAGGACTTGGCGCCATGCCGGAAAGCAGTACAGGCGTACCTTGGAGCGGCGGCTATATCGTAGCAAGCGGAAACCTGCTGGCAGACTTCCGCGCCAATCTGAATGCGGAATCACAAGGCCGTCTGCAGGTTGCACGCCTGTTTGAAATGACGGATGACAAAGGCGTTAAAGATATGCTCAGCTTCCTGCTGGCGCGTGACACGATGCACCAAAACCAATGGCTCGCCGCTATTAAAGAATTAGAAGCACAAGAAGGCCCGATTGTGCCGGGGACCTTCCCGAAAGCACTTGAAAAACAAGAGTTCTCGCATCAGCTTATCAATTTCTCTGAAGGCGAGGAAAGCGCCGAGCAAACCTGGCTGAACGAAAAAGCGCCGGATGGAGAAGCCTTTGAATATGTGAAAGAAGCTAAAGCTTTTGGAGAAAAACCGGAATTAAAACCAGCACCGCCTTTTGTTCATGATACGCTTCCGGGACGCGAGTAAAGACACAAGCCCAAAACATGATGTTTTGGGCTTTCATTATGCCTTCAGAACCGTCCAGTCTGGTTCGTGCCGGATGTCAGAGTTATGTAACAGATCGTGAATGAACGGTTCACCCTCTTCGTACAGCTTCACTTCTATCGAAAGAATCATTGCCTTCTGTTCATTTTCCTCGTATATGCTGTCATGTTCGTTCTCCATAAAATGATCATAGGCAGCTCTGTTCTCCCAAACGCTGATGATTTCTGCGGTGAACAGTCCATCTGCTGTTTTCCGCCAGCCGCCGGCCTGTTTGATGAAGCCACTTACATGTGATAATGCTCCCCACTGTGACTGCGCTTTTGAAAATGCTTCAGTGTTTGCAGCGTCTACTTCACATACAATCCTTTTGATTAGCATGGCAATTCCTATATGATGACTGTTTTCGCTTGTGTATGCTCGACACAGAGATTCACCGTTCTGACGTAAGAGCGCGTGCGGTGAATCGTTCCTTTTGGGATCAGCAGGCTGTCATTTGCTTTGAGTACCGCGGTTTCTTTGTCCTTAAAATCGATCAGCAGTTCACCTTCAAGAACAATGAATAATTCATCTGAGTCAGGGTGATGGTGCCAGTCATATTCTCCTGTAAACACAGCGAGGCGCACACAGTGGTCGTTGACCTCTGAGATTGGAAAATTGGCGTATTTTTCTTTGACTTCATTGGCGATGGCGAGCAAATTTTGCATCTCGGACATTAGCGAAAACCCCTTTTTTCACTTATTGTATCGTAATACCGGCATAAATTGAGAAAATTCCTAAAATAAAAAAGCGATCCAGCTGATGTGCCGGATCGCTTTTTATCTACAGGTTGTCTGCCTTTATGCTTTTGATTAGTCGTTGTTGCGGGCGTTTCCGCCTTTTGAGCCAATTTCTTGATAGAATTCTTTATCGTGATTTTTGCTTGTTGCCTCTCCGCCTTTACGGCCGATTTCTTGATAGAATTCTTTGTCATGATTTTCGCTAGTGGCTTCTCCGCCTTTTTCGCCGATTTCTTGGTAGAACTCTTTGTCATGGTTTTGGCTAGTGGCTTCTCCGCCTTTTTCGCCGATTTCTTGATAGAATTCTTTGTCATGGTTTTCGCTAGTGGCTTCTCCGCCTTTTTTGCCAATCTCTTGATAGAATTCTTTATCATGGTTTTTGCTTGTTGTTTCTCCGCCTTTTCTACCTGCTTCTTCTCTGCTCATTTTGTTATCGTCTGCCATTTTGAATTCCTCCTTTAATTGGTGTTGGTTGTTGTTTTCCCGCTATCAATTCTTTTAAACAAACAAAGCACATTGGGTGTGTTTCCACTAAAAAAAGCAGGCGGAGCGCGTTGTCCGTCTGCTTTCTTCTATTCCATCTCTTGTTCTGTTTCTTTCAGCCGCTCAAGAATGCGCCTCTTTTTATACAGCATCATGCCCGTTTCGGTAATGTCGTTTAATGTTGAGCGATTGGCTGCCGCGCCAAAGACCATTCCCGCGACCGGCACTAGTTGAAAAAGCTTTTTCCAGCCAAACGTGTCGCGATATCCTAATACGACTTCACGCCAGCCTTGGATTTGAGAAGCGACATTCTTATATGTACGATCTTGATCATAGTCTTTTAATTCTTGCAAAATCGATTTTTTGCCGACAACATCAGCCGATGTCAGCTGCAAACATTTTACGATGAAGACACGCTCTTTTTTCTCCTTTGGGTCATAGCCGTAAGCAACAGCGATATCCTGCAGCGTTTTTAACGACAGACCAAGCACGGCCGGAATGTCTGCCGCCAGCGTAAACACACCGCCCACACCCGTTGTCGCGCCTTGTACGGTTGCCGTGTTGATTCTGTTTTTGCCCATTCCTTCCGCAATTTCATCCATGACAGGCAGAGGCGCTTTTCGGACGTCCTCCAAAGACTCAAAGGTTTGCTCCGGCAGCTTCTTTTGAAACGTTTTGATAATCTGTTTTTCCGATGTCAGATACTGTCCTCCTGTTTGAACAAAGCTGCCGACCTCATCCAAAAGCTTGCCGATCTTTTTCTGAATGAATTCCGGCGTCAGCTTGTCCAGTAGCTGAAACGGGAGACGGCTGAGCTTTTCCCAAAACCAGACTTTTTGCTGATCTTTTTCCCATTTTTCTATTTCTTTTAATTGCTGATGTAAGTCTTCTTTAAGTTCAGGTGTCACCCAACTCGCACTTCCCTTCCGTTTTTTCTACTATATAGTATACCTTCATTTTCTCGAAAACGTTTTTATTTTTCACCTGCGGGTACCATTTTTATAAAAGGAAAAGGAGTGATGGACATGCCTTGGTCGATGAAGGATTATCCCGCTTCATTAAGAAATCTTGAGAAGCCGGTACAGAAAAAAGCAATTGAAATTGCGAATGCGATGATTGATGAGGGCTATGAGGACGGACGCGCGATTCCGATTGCGACAAGCAAAGCAAAGGAATGGGCGGAAAACGCCTCTAAAGAAGAAATTGATGATTTCCTCAAGCATGATGATGAGACAGAACGCGATGAAGATTCAAGCAGTGACAACGGCCCAGAGCTTATGGATAAAGCTGAGCATGTCATCAAGCATAAAAACGGCTGGGCGGTCAAAGCCGAGGGTGCCAAACGTGTCTCTGAGATCAAAGATACAAAGAAAGATGCGATTGAACGGGCAAAGGAAATTGCAGCACATAAAGGCACTGAGGTGATTGTTCATTTGGCTGACGGCAGCGTGCAGAGAAAAATTAAAGCAGAATCATAAAGCGATATGCTTTTCGGTGTTTCAGGTTTGGCATAAGCGGTTATTGATTGATAAATCATTTATGAGAGGTGAGTATAATGATTAGCTTTTTGGTTTCATTAGTTGTTGCGATCGTAATCGGATTAATCGGAAGCGCCATCGTAGGAAACCGGATGCCGGGAGGAATTTTCGGTTCTATGATTGCCGGGCTGATCGGTGCTTGGATCGGACACGGACTCCTTGGCACTTGGGGACCGAGCCTCGCTGGCTTTGCTATTTTCCCAGCCATCATCGGGGCGGCCATCTTCGTGTTCTTGCTGGGCCTCGTATTCCGCGGGCTGCGTAAGGAAGCCTAGACTCATTTCATACAGGAGGCATCGTTTCGAACTGAAACGATGCCTTTTTATATGGGACCTAATCCGAATCCCTACATATCATGTTACATAACAGGGAAAAATTTATGAAAGTACTTTGAACATTTTCGGTTGACAAGAAACCGGGATGGTCATATGATGTAGATAAAATAATTTGCCTTAAGGAAACTCTTTGTTGTTCGGCAAAAACAATCAGAATTCAGGTGAGACATGATGAACAAGGACATCACAGCACAATCTCCCCGTTCCAAAGCAGTCCAAGATGCGCTTGACGGGAAAATCAAAGGATTCAGAGGGCTGCTTCCTTTTCTGGGCCCAGCATTTATAGCAGCCATCGCCTATATTGATCCCGGCAACTTCGCAACGAATATATCAGCGGGTTCTAAATACGGATACATGTTGCTATGGGTGATTTTATTTTCGAATATCATGGCGCTTTTAATCCAATCACTATCCGCCAAACTCGGTATTGCCACAGGCAAAAATCTGCCTGAGGTTGCCCGCGAAGAATTTCCAAAACCCGTCTCCATTGGATTATGGATTCAGGGCGAGCTGGTCATTATCGCAACTGATCTGGCGGAATTTATCGGGGCGGCTCTGGGACTGTATTTGCTGTTTGGCATCCCGATGCTTGAAGCGTCTATTATAGCGGCGATCGGTTCTTTCGCGATATTGGAGCTTCAGCGCCGCGGTTATCGCTCACTTGAAGCCGGCATTGCCGGTATGCTATTTGTAGTGGTGATCGCCTTTGCGTTGCAGACCTTTTTCGCAAAGCCTGATGCCGCGTCAGTGATGAAGGGCCTTTTTGTCCCGGCGTTTCATGGCACTGACAGTGTGCTTCTTGCAGCGGGTATTCTCGGCGCAACCGTTATGCCGCACGCCATTTATTTACACTCTGCCCTTACACAGCGGCGGGTGGTTGGCAAAACTGATACTGAACGGAAAAAAATCTTCAGATTTGAATTTATTGATATTTTAATAGCGATGCTGATTGCAGGAGCTATTAATGCAAGTATGCTGATTGTGGCTGCTGCATTATTCTTCAAAAACGGCCTGTTTGTCGAGGATCTCGATGTGGCATATCAACAATTCGGACATCTTGTCAGCCCTGTGTCAGCGGCTTTATTCGGAATCGGGCTGCTCGTTGCCGGACTATCCAGTTCGTCAGTCGGCACACTTTCAGGCGACGTGATCATGCAGGGATTTATCAACTATCGCATCCCGCTGTATGTACGGCGGTTTATCACGATTATTCCGCCGATCTTGATCATCGCATCAGGCGTCAATCCGACGACCGCTCTCGTACTGAGCCAGGTCGTGCTGTCCTTCGGCATCGCCTTTGCCTTAATCCCGCTTATTATGTTTACAAGCAATAAACGGATTATGGGGTCACTGATCAACGCCAAATGGGTCACAGTGGTTTCTTGGCTGATTGCTGTATTGATCGTTGCTTTGAATATATTTTTAATTGTTGATACGTTTCGTTAAAAAAACCGGCTGCTAAGCCGGTTTTGATTTTTCGCAAAAGCTCATTGATACCCTTTTTGACAGAAATTTGTTATGATAGAAGAAAAAATCGGAGTTTTGATGATGTCAGTATTTATTCTGTTTTATTTGTGGATTGTTCCTATTGTAATCGGAATTTTATGTTCTGTTGTTGCCTATAAATCCAAAGGAAAAATGAGAGTCGCGCCTGGCATTGCCATGATCGTGCTCAGTATCATTTCCTTGATCACCGCGTTTACGGCCGGACACACGAATTTCCACGTGTTTATCGGCGGAATGTTTTTATTCGGCACCTTTTTGGTTGGTTCTGCTTTTCCTTTCTTTTTCGGGCTTAAGAAAAAAGAGAAATAAACTTATAAAGAAGAGAACTCTGCAAGATTTGAAAAGAATAAACATACGAAACATAAAAGGACAAATGCGCTGATCTTTTTGCTTTGAAAGAAGATGCATTTGTCCTTTTGTCCGTTTTGAGCATGGCGAAAATCATGACAGGCTGCATAAATCATTCCTGCTGATCCTAATAAGTACACCACTAATTTTATGGATTCAAACATACTTTCCTCCTTTATTTGCAATGTAATGTTATGATAACTAAAAATACATTTGTTTCCAATGCATAAAAACAAGGGCCTCAAAAGACCCCTGTTTTTTTTAGAATAACCGCTTTAAACTTTTCTTCAGTGACGGCATTTCAAATTTTTGGTTTTCGAAGAAGTTTTTCAGCATGTATTTGCTGAAGCCTTTTGCCTGCCCGTAGGTGATTTTGCCAGGCAGCGGCGGTTCGTTTCCAATCATGACATCCACAACGACCGGTTGGTCAGCATGTAACGCCTCGTGGAAAGCGGGTGCAAGCTCTTCCGCTTTGGTCACCTTGATGCCCTTTGCTCCGCAGCTTTCTGCAAATGCGGCATAGTCGACATTTTGAAGCTTTGTGACATAGTCGATATTGCCTTTGACCTGCTGCTCGTACTCGATCATACCGAGGTTTTCATTGTTTAAAATGACGACGGTGATTGGGAGCTTGTATTTGACGGCGGTCGGGAGATCCTGCATGACCATGGAAAAGCCCCCGTCACCACAGACGGCGATCGCCTGGCGCTCCGGTTCGGACAAGCTTGCTGCGATTGCTCCCGGCAGGCCGCAGCCCATTGTCGCAAGCCAGCTGGAAACGATGAAATCCTGGTTCGCGTTCATTTTGAAATGCCGCGCCATCCAGACTGTCACAGTGCCGACATCTACAGAGAGCACCGCATCATCGGCTGCCGCTTCCTGAAGACGTGCCACGACCTGCTGGGGTTTGAGCGGTGTTTCCGCCTCGGTCTCATCTTTTTCGATTTCGTTCCACCAATGCTGCATATGTTCCGTGCAGGCATTCAGGAATCTTCTGTCTTCCTTCCGTTCAATATACTCCGTTAACTCACGCAGGCCGAGAGTCGAATCACAGACAAGTCCCGCTGTCACCGGATAGCGTTTTCCGATTTTCGCCGGGTCTGAATCGAGCTGGATCGCCGGCGTGTCATCAGGCAAATAATCGCGGTACGGGAATGAAGTCCCGAGCATAATTAATAAATCACATTCCTCCATTGCCTCGTAGGCCGGCTTTGTGCCGATCTGCCCGAGGTTGCCGAGAAAATGCGGGTGCTTATCGGGGACGACGCCTTTTGCCGGGAGCGTGACAACGATCGGGGCTGCAGCTTTGTCCGCAAACTCCTGAAGCTCCCGTTTCGCCTTTTTCATTCCCTGCCCCGCCAAGATAATCGGCTTCTTGGCGTTATTTATATATTGCGCGCAAGTGACAAGCTGTTCTTTTTTCGGTTCAATGTTCCCTTCAATATACACTGGTGAGGTGTACACGGGCTCATGTTTGATTTTCTCCGCAAACAAATCATCAGACACGCTTAATACCGCAACGCCTTTTTTGCTGTAGGCGGTGCGGATCGCCTGATTCAAGAGATCCGGCAGTGATTCCGCACTATGTACCTCTCTATTGAACACAGCCACGTCTTCAAACATTTGCTCAAGCTTGATCTCCTGAAAATAATCCCGTCCGACTTCGCCTGATGAAACCTGTCCTGCAATTGCCAGCACAGGGGCGCCGTCCGCTTTTGCATCATATAAACCGTTTAATAAGTGCACTGCACCCGGCCCTGCGATTGACAGGCAGACGCCGATCTTGCCGGTGAGTTTTGCCTCAGCCGCGGCCGCCAGCGCTGCTACCTCTTCATGGCGGGTTTGAATGAATTTCAATTGATTTCTTTCATGTCTTAATTCCTCGATAAACTCATTTATACTGTCTCCAGGGATGCCGTAAACATGATCAACTCCCCATTGTTCAAGCAGTTCTGTCATTGCTTGTCCTGCAGTTTTGTGTGCCATGCCGTATCCTCCTTTTTCCTTTTTTCAATACCACAGGAGAAACACTTTAAAACCCGGAGACCTTTATCACTTGCCCAGTCTTCTTTTCAACAGGTCGATCACCGCAAGCATGCCTCTGTCCTTGAGGGTGATGGTTGTATCTAGAGCGCCATTCACGAAATCTTTGATTTGCCTTTTTCGGTTCGGCACCATAAAAAGCGGCAAACGGTGCGGAGAAAACCACTTCAATTCCGCTATCTCCATCCCGTTCGCTATCGCTTGTCCGCCTGTTATGTGTCCGGCAAATACATGCTGCTCATCTTGAAACTTTGGCCTTTTGGTAGACACCTATTTTCGCAGAAAGCGTTGCGCTGTATCCCGTTTCTTCCAATACCTCCCGAACTGCCGCTGCCTCAGCCGTTTCCCCGGGATCGACCCTGCCGCCCGGCAGATCCCATAAAGGGACATCCTTTCGTTTAACCAGCAGAATCTGCTGATTGTTGTTCAACACGATCACAAATGCACCTTGTGTATACATTGCATTTCTCCTTTTCCCGCAAAAAAAGACCAAGGTGATTCCCTTGGTCCTAGAGCTTTACTTTTTAAAATGATACGGCAGCGTGGCAACCATTATGTCCTTTTTCCAGAACAGCCGGACTCTGAGGAGGAAAGCCGATTGGTTGTGAAGGATGGTGTGCCAGCGTTTTTTCGTAATAAATTGCGGAAACAGCACCATGACGGAAAACTGCTCCTTCTTCGCTTTTGCCTCAACTGTTTCCAAAAACTTATCAAACGGATGGACAAGGCTTCTGTACGAGGAGTGAAGCGTAACGAGACGCACTCCGTTATTGAGCTCTTCCCAGCGTTTTTCGAATTTCTTTTCCTGTTCTCTGTCAAATGACACGTGAACGGCGATCACCTGATCGGACAGTGATTTCGCATAGTGAATCGATTTTTGCACGACGGTGGTGACACCAGCTACAGGCACAATCACAACCGTACCTTTGATTTCTTCTGGCTCTTTGTCTACGATGCGAAGCTGTTCACCGACAGCTGTGTAGTGATTTTTAATCGCAAAAAACAGCAAAACGACGATAGGCATAAAGATTAACACAGGCCATACAACATTAAACTTCGTCACAAACAGGATCGACAGAACCATAAACGAAATCAAAGCGCCGCAGGAGTTGATCAGCATTTTTCCGATCCACCCTTTTGGTTTTTGCTTAATCCATTTGATGCACATGCCGGTTTGCGAAAGCGTAAATGGAATAAATACGCCCACAGCATATAAGGGGATTAAATGCTCTGTCTGTCCTCCGAATAGCAGGATGAGCACAATCGAAGCAACGCCTAAAAAGATAATCCCATTTGAGAAGCCTAAGCGGTCGCCTCTGACTGTAAACATACGCGGCATGTACTGGTCTCTCGCCAGGTTGAAGGCAAGCTGCGGGAAGGCTGAAAATCCCGTATTTGCCGCAAGGACCAAAATAAGTGATGTGACACCTTGGATCACATAGTAGAACACATTCCGCCCGAAGGTTTCAGACGCAATTTGTGAAACCACCGTTTCATCGGGCTTCGGCGCCGTTCCATAGCCGTATGCGAGCACCGTGATCCCAGAAAACAGAATCGCCAGCAAAATGCCCATCATTGCAAGAGTTCTAGCCGCGTTTCGCGCAGGCGGGTTTTTGAAAGCAGGAATCGCGTTAGAAATGGCCTCAACCCCGGTCAAGGCCGAGCAGCCCGAAGAAAAGGCCTTGAGCAGCAAAAACAGCGTAATGCCGGCTACAGGTGTACCGAGCGGTGTATGATGGACTGGCTGGTCTATTTGCCCTGTCATGAGTTTAAACAACCCGACTGCTATCAAAACCAAAAGTGCCACCACAAACAGATAAACCGGATAGGCAAGAATCGATGCTGATTCCGAAAGCCCGCGCAGGTTCAAAATCATAATGACTAAAACGAGTAAAACAGCAATCGGCACATGATAATCATGCAATACAGGAAAGGCCGACGTGATAGCGTCCGTTCCTGCGGAAATACTTACCGCTACCGTTAAAATATAATCGACAAGCAGTGAACCGCCTGCGATCAATCCCGGCTTTTCACCGAGGTTTTCTTTCGACACAACATACGCCCCGCCGCCCTGCGGGTAAGCGTAAATAATTTGCCTGTATGAAAGAATCAGTGCGAGCAGCAATATGAGGACGCCAATCGCAATCGGAATGGAGTACCAAAATGCAGCAGCACTGATTGTTGCCAAAATGATTAAAATTTGTTCTGTGCCGTATGCGACAGATGAAAGTGCATCTGAGGAAAGCATCGCTAAGGCTTTTAATTTCGTCAGTTTTTGCTCTCCAGCTGCTTGAGATTTTAGTGGTTTCCCAATCAAAAAACGTTTGATTGAATGATACATCGATGTCTTCCCCTTTTAATTTCTCATTTTTCAATTAAAACAATAAAAACATCAGCATCTAGCTCTCACATTTTGTAATAGTCCTTTCTGCTATGATGTCTCTGTATGCGATTTGCATTCTAAAAATGAACAGCAAAAAACACAGAGGCAAACGGATGCCCCTGTGCCATCACATCGAACACAGGTTTCATTCATCTCCTCTCACGAACGCTTACGAGGTTAGCTGACGGATTCGGGCATATGAGAGTTTGCCCTACCTAAAAAGGATTCACCCCAACGGCAAAAAAGCCGTTCTAATGGGTCCCCCGCTCTGATTTCAGATTAAGCGATTTGTTTTCTAAAAGAGATCATACTCCCGTTCCTGCACGTTGTAAAGAGGCTTATTGGCCGGGCGGAAAAAATAAAATGATAGGTTCCACAAATGGAATTTACATACCAAAAATAAAAAAACAGAGGCTAGATTGCCTCTGTTTTATTCTGTATCTGTCTTTCTTTTTCTTCGTCTTACGGCAACCCAAATGAACACTGCCGCAATCACCATAATAAGTGCCAGCACACCAATATACAGCCATTTCTGGCTATTATCCTGTGATGATTGCTCTGTGCTGGAACTGTTAGTTTCAGATTTAAGCTGCTGGTGGTTTGTAAACACCTGCTGGCTGGTGGTTTCGTTAACGACGGTTGCCGAGTCATCGGTACTATTCAGATAACTGATGATCTCTTTCGTGACAGCCGCGCCAGTTCCTTTTGATGGTGCAAAGACAGCCATTGTGTATCGTGTATCCCAAAGAGATGCTTGAGTAAATGCCACTCGTTTTGTTGTCTCATTCAGCATCTCAAAACCTGATACATCAAACGAGCCGTTCTTTGTTTGCGGAACAAGCAGATCTGATGATTTCTCCTTCAGAAGAGAAAATTGATCGATACCCCCTATGAAAATGAGGTTCCGCCCTTTGGCATCATTTGCTGTTACATCAGATGATTTTTTCACCGTATATGAGTGCTGCGCTTCACTGCCGAAGGACTCCGTTACGAGAGAAAGTTCCGCAAGCTTCGATTGGCTTACGGTGTCAGGAAGAACGATTAACGTTGTTTGTTCCTGATTTCCAGCGTAAGGAAGCGGCCACTCTTGGAAATCCGCTGACGGAGACATATCTTTGATGGCGTAAGACAATGTACTGCTTTTATCGATAAAGACCCACTTTTCTTCATCAGTGGTGTTGCAAGGATTGTTTTCCTTTAGCCCAGTCGTAACGAACTGAATATCAATGTAGCGGTTTTTTTGCAGCAGTTTAGGGTCCACTTTTACCATGACATGATAGAATCCGTTTTTATCTTCTTTTCCTAAATCATCAAGCCGGACCGAGTGCGGCTGGCCATTGATCATGATCTTCAGTTCTGCCGCCTGAGAAACCGATTCGTTTTCCGCCGTTAAGGCTTGAATTGTTTCGGACTTCTTCAGCTTGAGCGACAGCTTTGCTGATTGGTTTTGGTCTAAAACCGCCGAAGCTGGATAAAAGTAATGTGCAGAAGAAGTTTTGTCAGCTCCAATTGTGATATCACCCGCTCCAAAATTCTCGAGAGTCAGCTTATTGCTTTCTTTTTTTTCTGCCTGCTTCAGCTTGCTGATTGAGAGTGTGTCGCCGCTGAGCTGGCCTGTATAAGTCTGATCCGTGATGACACTGATTTTTTCAGTGAGCACATCATCGGATGACGCTTCCGCAAACAGAACCGGCTGCTGCTTGCCCTCTGCTTTCAGCACCCGCTCCGCAAGCAGGAGCTTGTCTCCTTTTGCCTGTAAGCCGGCTTGTTTCATCAGCTTTTTCACCTTGCCGTCCCAATGCTTGTCCACGCCGATGAAAATCGTTGGCTTGTCGATTTTCTTCAGTTCAGATTCCGTAATATACGAAATGCTGACACTGCTGTCCGCCGTTTTCAAATAGCCTTCTGTTTTAACTGCAGCTTCGATTTCTGCCGAACTTGGGTCATCCGGAATGACGATGGCGGTTTCTTCCGCTGTATTTCCCGATTGGGCGAAAGGATATGGATAATGATCCAGCGACGTTCCCTTCGCTTCACTGCTGTCCGCCAGCGTCAGGCGGCTGTCCGGATAAATTTTGATCCAGTTGCCGGACGTATCCTGTCTGACGCAAACGCCCTCTTTCATCACGCCGTAAAATTTCAGCGATACGTTGTGATAGCCTTGGGCAGACTGGCTTTTATTCAGGTTTAGCTTTACTGTTTTCCGTTTGGAATCACCATCAAGCTTTAACGTTTTGACCGGTTCATCGTCAATGACAGCCGTTAACGATGATGGAGAAATTAAAAGATTTGATGCCTCGTATTCAATCACCAATTGTTGGTTGCCGGAAGAGGCGCCTGCCGGGATCTGATACGTCAGCTCCGCGCTGTCTTTTGATCCGTACAGTGTAATCAGGTCGCTTGTCAGCACCTGCTGTTTAGCTTGTTCTTGGCTGCTTTTTCCGAGGAGCGAACCGCTGACCTCCACCTCTTTGGCAAAAGCCGTTTGTCCGGCCATCGCCATGAGCATGAAGCTTGTGAGAAAAATCATTATTTGTTTCAAAAAGGTCACCCGCTTTTATGTTGATTGTATCGTTCTGTTTTGTACCATTTGACCTCCTGCTTGAATAAACGGTGCTTGATTTCTACGAATAAAGAATAGATGACCAGCACAATCCATGCCTGCGAGTATGTAAAGTACATGAGAAATACGATAAAAAAGTTTTGCCTGTTCATTTCTGTTTTTTCAATGCTCAACGTAATCATGACCTCTGTCATAAATAAGAAGAACGCCAAAATCCAGAGAATCATTGCCAAAAAACCGACCGACAAATGCAAATCATAAAACAGATTCACTACAAATATCGTATTTGACATGATCACGCCAAAGAAAAACAGAAAGTACGTAAAGAAAAAATAAAACAAATCAAAGATAATCCGTTTTCGTTTCAGCTTGAAAAACTGCGCCAAAAATTTCAGCACAACATATTGATTGCCGCGCGCCCATCTGGTGCGCTGGCGCCACCACACCTTCCACGTTTCCGGCTCCTGCTCCCAAGTGATGGCGGCAGGGAAAAAGCGGATGTGGTAGCCAAGGTTATACACCCGGATCGTCAGCTCGGTATCCTCAGCAAGCGCTTTGTCATCCCAGCCCCCGAGCTTTTCGATAATGCTTCTGCGGATCGCGAAGTTGGTGCCTGGGATAGTGGCGATTTTGAACCACTTCCATCTGCCTCCCTGGGCCATCCATTGAAAACAGATCGTTTCGATATTAATAAACTTCGTCAGCAGCGTCTTTGCCGCATTGATGACGCGGAATTTCCCAACCACGGCGCCTGCCTTTTCGTCATTCATCAGGCCGAGCACAAGGTAGTACACGGCCATTTTCTCAGGCGTGTTGTCGGCGTCATATACACAGATCACATCGCCGTTTGATTCGGCAAAACCAGAGTTAAGTGCAGAGGATTTGCCTTTTCCTGCGTTTGGCGGCTTCGTAATCACCATTTTGATGAAATCGTATTTCTCGGAAAATTCATTGACGATATCACCCGTCCGGTCTGATGAATTGTCATTAACGACGATAATCTCCAGACGGTCCTTCGGATAATAAAGGTTGACCATCGCCTTCAGCGTCTGCCGAATCACAACCTCTTCGTTATGCGCCGGGATGAGAACACTAACCTTTGGCAGCTCCTTCATGTTTTCTCTCCACTTCGGGATGTCCCGTTCGAAGGTCATATAGTGGCGAAATCCGCCCTGCATGAGAAACATGTGGTAGAGAAGCATAACCCATATTAAACTTAGCGAGATAAAGAACAGCGTATTACCCAAGGCTTCTTCTCTCCTTAAAAATTCGTTTTTTCAATGTGGCTCTCAAGTAAAACGTATAACTGACAAACATGACGACAAATAAGAGCACGATTGCGGAGAGAATCCATAACGCCTTTTCCAGAGGGGTTTGCCGATGATGATCGAAAAACTCGTCAATGGCGCTTACGCCGTTTTTCACCTGAATCGTTCCGTCACCGCTTGTATGGATTTCCACTTTGTCTGTTTTGACGGTTTGTTTCGTTTTCTTTAAATCAAGCCATTCACTGTCTGGAATGCGTTCCATTTGATCAACCAGCTCCGGCAGATATTTCATCCCGAGATACGGGTGATAAAATCCTCCGGCTACTCCACCTTCAAAATCAATCATCTGGGAGATGTGCTCCTCCATATCGCCGAGCGGGTTTTGCTTAGATGTATCGACAAAGCCGATTGTTTCCGGATACAGCGTCATGCCGTGCAACATCGAAGGAGCACTCACAAACGGGGGTGCACCGGATGTTTTCCACGTTGTGCTACTGAGCTGAACCTGGCCGAATATGCTTGTAAAATACTGCGAGGCGATCTGATAGCCATATTCGGACATCGTGTAATGCGGGGCTTCAAATGCAAGCGGGTAGAGACCCGATGATGTCAAATCCTCAATAGCGCGCGTCAGTTTTTGCTTTGTATACGTTTCTTCCTTTTCACGAAATGGTTTTAGATAGCTGTTATAGGCGTGTTCGTTCGGAAAGTCCTGCTCTTTTTCCAAAATGGATGGGGTGTCTTCGGCATTTCCAGATGTAATCGGCTGATCCGCCTTTGCATCCCAAAATTCAAAGCCCTCTCCTGTTTCACTGTAGCGATAGGCGTGTGTATAGCCGTGAACAATGATACTGCCACCCATGCTTTGCAGCTTTTTCAGCACCTGGACCATCTTCGGTTTATCAGACAAATACACTTTGTCGCCTGTTTCCGGATTCAAGTAAACGGGAATCACTGCCAGGATAAAAGGAACATGCCTCTTATGCAGATATGTACCGGCTTGAAGCAGCAATTTTTCATCAGACATCGGGCTGATATCCTCGAGACGCAAATACAATAACGTCGTCCCCGCCTTCTCACCGAAAACTTCTCTGAGCTGTTTCGCCACGATCAAATTGTCATTCAACAAATTCGTTAATCCAATGTACACATTGTCTTTTTTTGTTTTCCATATAAAAGAATGCGTTTTGCCGTCACCGGCTTTGAAGGTATAAAGCGCCTTTCCTTTCAGGCCTGATACGCTCAGCACGTGAAGCCCGCTCTCCAGAGATACCTCGGCCTTTTCCGACCTGATGTGGACCTGGTACACATTTTCTTTGCGGGCTAATGAAAGCCCGTAAAATTGGCTGATTTGGCCAGCGTTATAGCCGATGGCGACAACAGGTTTTTTTACGTTGCTGATAAGAGACACTAATTTTTTGCTGAGCTTTCTTTTCGTTTGGCCGTAATAAATCACATGGTCTTTGCCTTTGAAATCCGACTCTTCCACGTCTGAATCTTTTTTGACGGTCACATGGGGTGTGAAGTGACCCGCAAGCAAATCGAGCATTTTGACTTGAGACGACTCTTTGCCGTCCAAGGTTGAATAGATGATGAGGATGCCGGCATCCTGCTCTTTCGCTTGTGCGGAAACGGGAAAAGATGCAATAGCCGAAAGCAGAAGCATTGTGACGCAGAGCAGCGTGATTCCTTTATAATTCATTCATCATCATCTCGTTTTCCAGTTCTTCTAAAAATTGATCAGCTGTTTTGATATCTTTACGGTAAGGCAAGTAGCAGACGTGGAACGTGAGCGACACATACTTTCCATTTTCCAGCTGATACGTGTCTAATTGTTTTTTCAGCTTTGTCAGGACGGCCGGCATATGTTCAGCTGGCGTGTGCGTCAGCACGATCCCGATACGCTCGTCAGAGGGGCGGAATTTCTTATCCGTTTCCCTGACGCTTGACCTGATTTGCTGACTGACATATTGGAAGAGGCGGTCTGTTTCTTTTTCACCGTACAAAGACTTAAACTCTTTGAAATAATGCATATGCAGCAGCAAAAACACGAAAGAATTGCCGTAGCGCTCCGCCCGCTTGATTTCCTCTGAAAGTTCCAGCTTCATCCTCTGCTTGTTATCAAATCCGGTCACTCTGTCCACAGCGACAAAGCTTTTGATTTCGGATTGAAGCCGTGTAACTGATCGCCGAAGCTCTACTGCAATATCGTGGATTCTTCCTGATATAAAAGAAAACAGCAAAAGCGCAATTCCCCACACGACAAGCATTCGCAGCCCTTCCTCAGCCGGAAACAGCGCAGCCTGTCCAGTCTGGAAAAACATCATTAAGGTACCGAGAACAAAGAGTACGATTAAGGTCACTGCCAGCGCGTAAATCGGGCCGAACCAGATGCCTGCGGCGATGACGGCAAACGTGATGCAAATGATCAGAGCGCCTTCCGATTGCTGGGCTGACACATAATAAATAAACAGAGACAGGGCTGCAATGAGCCCTGAAAAATAAGCAAATAATTTTTGTGATTCATTGAATGATATTTTCATTAAAAAGCTTCCTTTCGGCTAACAGCGGCAGCAGATTGTCAAAAGAATGCGTCTGAGTGCCGCTCATATAGCCTCCATAATACGATTTCACCGGATCATGAATTTCAAAGTCACTCATTCTGTCATATATGGCTTTGATGACAGAGCTGTCTTCATGCTGTTTCGTTAAAAATAATACGGCTAATGCGTATACGGATGGCGACTCATATTGGACGGCAGGCTCCTTCGTATCTGCCGAATATCGTCCGTACAGCTTTCCGTTTGTCTGAAATTCCTGCTTGATCCAGTCCGCTAAAACAGCGGCATTTTCATTCCCTTCCGGCAAATGCCAAGCAGCGTACAGCTGATCAATCAGGTTGATTTCACTATCATACGTGTATTCCTTCGTGACAGAGCTGTATGTTTTCGGCAAAAAGCCATTTTTTAAAGGAGCTGAATAGAGAACATTGGCATTCCGCTGTTCCGTTTCTTCGTCTATGATTCCATTCTTCTTTAAGACAGCTAATGCATCAGGCATGACGTATGAAATCGTCACATCCTTTGAAGCGGCCTGTGAGTCATAAAAGTCTGTAAATAATCCGTTGTTCATATTGTATGTCTTCAAAGCCGTGCCGATATCCCGGGCCGTTTGCGCGTAGTCGCTGCGGCCCCATTTTGCGGCAGCTTGGTCAAGAGACAGCATAATTCTCATATCATCTATCAGCGCATTCGTCCCGCTCGCTTGGCCGTTTTGGATCTTCCACGTTACCAAGTGATTGCTCAGCAGAAATGAATCCGTCAGATGCTGATATTGATCCTGGAAATGCGGGGCATCATTTTTGCTGACCAAAAACTCCATCCACAGGCCAAGAGATTCTGATAGATACGAAGGCTGTTCTGAAAAATCGGTTTTGATTAACCCTTGGTCATTCATTAGATTGTGATAGATGAAATACTCTGCCGGCTGGAGCGGGCTGGTGTTCATTTCTGCTGTTGACTGATTTTGGGTCTTGTTTCCAGCTTCAACACACCCTGCGGAAAGTCCGATAGATAAGAAGAATAAGATGACAGCAATTAACAGATGCCTCACAGGCAAATCCCCCTTTGTCGCCCGAAACGAATCAGACGCTCACAAATATATATAGACGAAAATATGACTGCCATGTTACAAAGTACATTTACTATAAAAGAAAAAAATGCAGATTGCTAGCTTTTTTTCCCCTTTTTGATCAATAAAAAAACGGGACCTAAGTCCAATAGAAAAACCTGTGCGATATGCACAGGTTTTTCTATTATTTATCCAAACCGAGTTTCTTCAGCTGTTCTGCCAGCGCGTTGTTAATCGGCTCTTCTTTATTATTTTGTTTTTTCATATAAGAGGAAACGTCCCGTTTGGAAGCGCGCCCTTTGTCTTTGTTTTTTCGTTTTTCAAATACGGAAAGCTTCTCACGGTGCCCGCAGACACACGCGAAGGTCTGGCCCTCGCCTTGGCCGCGAAGCTCCATTTTTTTATGGCAGTTCGGGCAGCGCGCGTTTGTTTTTCGGGCAATCGTTTTTCTGCTTCCGCATTCACGGTCTTGGCACACGAGCATCGTGCCGCGTTTGCCGTTTACCTTCAGCATCATTTTGCCGCATTCCGGACATGCCGTTCCCGTGACGTTGTCGTGTCTGAAGGTTTGGCTGCTGTTTTTGATTTCTTTTACCGTTTGGTTAGCATAAGCCTTCATGTCTTTAATAAAGACAGATGATTTTAATTTGCCGGCGGCGATCGTAGACAGCTTTTGCTCCCATTCTGCCGTTAAGGCCGGTGATTTCAGATCCTCCGGAACAAGCTGCAGGAGCTGTTTTCCTTTAGAAGTGATAAAAATATCTTTGTCTTTTTTCTCTATTAAAAAGCTGTTGAACAGTTTTTCAATAATGTCGGCACGTGTTGCCACTGTGCCGAGGCCGCCTGTTTCTCCAAGCGTTTTGACGAGGCCTTTTTCTTCTCCCTGCATAAAGGCGCTTGGGTTTTCCATCGCTGACAGCAGGGTCCCTTCGTTAAAGCGGGCAGGCGGCTTCGTTTGGCCGTTTGTTTCAGTTAACATGCGGACGGTAAGAGCATCGCCTTTTTGAAGGGCAGGGAGTGTCTGATCTCTGTCATCCTCCTGCTCATCATCCTCATCCGCCATGTCATAAACGGCTTTCCACCCTTGTGACTGCACGGTTTTGCCTTTCGCCGTAAAGGTTTCTCCGCCGATTTCAGCGATGACCTTTGTTTCCTCATATTCAAATGCCGGCATTAATACAGCAAGGAAACGTTTCGCAATCAGGTCATACAGCTTCCGTTCTTTATCACTCAGACTGCTGAGAACGAGCGGCTCTTCGGTCGGGATAATCGCGTGGTGGTCTGATACCTTCGCATCATTGACGTAGCCTTTATGAGATTTGATGCCGCGTTTTTTAATTTGGCTGACATATTGGGCATACGGTTTTACTTCCATACCTTCCAGACGGTCTTTTAACGTCGGGACGATGTCACTGGATAAAAATCTTGAGTCCGTCCGCGGATATGTGACGAGCTTATGCTGCTCATACAGCTTCTGCAGCACAGAAAGCGTTTCTTTGGCTGAAAATCCGAAGCGCTTGTGGGCGTCACGCTGAAGCTCCGTTAAATCATAAAGCGCAGGTGCAAAGCTTTTTTTCGCTGTTTTTTTCAGCTCAGCAATGACCGCTTGTTTTCCTTCGAGGTCTTTTAGCAAACGGCTAGTTACGTCTTGATTGAACGTTCTCGTCTGTTTTGATTTTTTATCCTGCCACGTCAGCGTCATGCCATCGACCGCCGCGCGGATGCCGTAATATGGAACCGGCGTAAACGCTTGAATGTCCGCCTCCCGCTTTGCAATCATAGCAAGCGTTGGGGTCTGTACACGGCCGCATGATAGCTGGGCATTGAATTTTGTGGTGAGGGCACGGGTCGCGTTAATCCCCACAATCCAATCCGCTTCCGCTCTGGCGACGGCAGAATGATACAGGTTTTCATATTCTTTGCCGCTGCGCAGCTTTTGAAAGCCTTCTTTGATCGCTTTATCTGTCACAGATGAAATCCATAGCCGCTTGATCGGCTTACGGACATTTGCTTTTTCAATGATCCAGCGCGCAACAAGCTCCCCTTCCCGGCCTGCATCAGTCGCGATGACAATCTGATTGACGTCTTTACGGGTAAGCTGCGATTTGACCGCATTGAACTGTTTTCCGGTTTTCTTAATCACAACAAGCTTTAAGGGTTCTGGGATAATCGGCAGATCCTCCAGCCGCCATGATTGAAATTCTTTTCCGTAGCCTTCCGGATCAGCAAGTGTCACCAAATGGCCCAAAGCCCATGTAACAATATATTGATCGCCTTCGAGATAACCGTTTCCTTTTTTATGGCACTTCAGCACCCGGGCCAAATCCCGGCCGACTGAAGGTTTTTCAGCTAATACAACTGTTTTTGACATGCTTGATCACTTCTCTTTCTTTCACGCTCATCCTTTTATTATAACAGACTTGAACAAGCACTCTCTAACTGCACCCGTTTTTCGTGTCAATTTCTGAGAAAATAATGTGAGTGACGGTTTGCGCGTAGGGCGATGTTTTGTTAATGAAATCTTCTATCGCTTCGAGGCTTTTAGCGTTGATTTTCAGCATATAGCAGGCTGCGCCCGCAATCCGGTAGCAAAATTCGATATTCTGCAATGTTTGAATATAGCTTTTGAACCTCTCGTAATCCGCGTTTTTGACGGTTGCTTCCACAATGCATGAAACGGGAAGCCCCAGCTTTTTCTGATCGACCTCCAGCGTGTATTGCTTAATGATCCCGAACGATTCAAGCTGCCTCACCCGTTCTGTCACAGATGGCGGCGACAGCTTAATTTTCCTGCCTAATTCCCTCATTGACAAACGGCTGTCCTTCTTCAGCTCCTCAATGATATTCAGATCAATCTGGTCAAGTTTCATTTCAACATCCTTCTTTTATGATTTTGTACACATTATCTCGGGTATTTTTGTAAATGACAAGTACAGTCCCCTAGAAATAGCATGTAAAAATGAATGTTTTCCGAACATTTTCTGAAAGCTGTCATATGCGCCCTCTGGATTGTTTATAGTATAGAATGAAAACGTGTCCACAAGGAGGGCGATTTATGCTGCAAACGCCGATCGGAAGACTTCGCACGATGGGTTTTATTGAAGGAATGTCACTCTTAATCCTGCTGTTCATCGCCATGCCGCTTAAATATTGGGCAGGCCTTCCGCTGGCGGTGACAATTGTCGGTTCGGTTCACGGCGGGTTGTTCATTTTGTATTTGCTTGTCTTGGCGTATGCAACCTTCTCAGTCAAATGGTCGCTGAAATGGTCAGCCGCCGGCTTCATCGCCGCTTTTGTCCCATTCGGAAACTTTTTGTACGACCGCGGATTACGGAAAATAAATAAGTAAGCGCGAAAAAGGCTGGATCTTTATGATCCAGCCTTTCTTATCAAAACCACTTTGTCAGCCACGCGATATAGTAGGCGCCCGGAATAAACATCAGCTGGGCGAGAAGAGTGCCTGCCACCCTTGATGTGACCATTGTGACAGAGGTCCATTTTAAATACGTATAGCTTCGTTTTCCTTTTGCCACATCATCGGCAAGAACGGATACCTTAGGATCAACAAAAATCGCCAGCAGCATCGTCGCAATTCCGTTGATCAAGCCCGATGCCATGACGGCTGTCGTGCTGCGCTCCGGCGCCAGAAGGCCTGCGTACAAAGCTGAAAGCACGCCAATCGTATAAATCGATGTGATCAGCATGTTGATGACAAACAAACGCTTCGGAATCAAGCGGATGTGAAATCCCTTTACATATGAAAGAGACGGCAGACGCAAATAGGAAAGGGCATTTTTGAATCCTTGTTTTGAGAACCCCTTTCGAAACACTTGAAAAACGGAGCCGCCGCCGCTCGCCAAGTGAATAATCGCCCGTGAAAAAAGAGCGACAAAAGACGGGAGCAGGATAATGCCCAGGATGGTGCCGACTGTCGATCCGAAAATCAAGAAGCGGAACTGTTCGCCTACAATCGCCAGTGCGTTTTTTCCCGCATCATCAATTAAATGTCCGGTAAAGGGCTGCTGCACCATGTTCGACATTCTGGACACGATGACCATGACATTAAAAAGGGAAAGCGCGGACGCAATAAATCCCACGCGGGCCCCGGAAAGCCTTGTGGCGTAAGCTAAGGTTTCTATCGAGTGAATCAGTAATAAAAAACAGAAAATAAAAAGTACTTGTGTTGTCATGACATGCACGTTATTCTTCCTCCAATTTCATCCTAGAGATAAGACTCGAAAGAAGACAAAGAGGTTTCAGTGCGATGTGTTTTTTAACAATAAAAAAACCGCCGGCATACGCCGAGCGGTTTGTCTTATTCTTTTCTATACGCAAATAAAGATTATATCATCCGCCAAGTCGGGCGGGTTAGATTCATAAAGCATTGTTCCGAAGAATCATTCTGGAAAGTAAACACCATGGAAATTTCTTGAACACAAGACAACGAAAGCCCTACCTCTCAATCGTCACTGCGGCTCCGAAGCCGCGCCGGTGTGAATTGTAAAACAAAAAAGTCTTTTTTCCATCTCATCGTTAGGGGCGATTTGTTATGAAGGAAAAGAATAAGGGCAGCTGGTTATGCTGCTTGGGAAGCGGTAAGCTTCTCTCTCAAAACAGAAAAAAGAAGTTTACTTTCTTTTTTATTTGCTTATTTTTCTTACTAGCTATTCATGATAACATATCGCCCTTGAAAACACAAATTTTTTATAGTTCGAGTGAGACCGGTGTTTTCTCTCCTGCATTCATTAATCTGATATCCTCCGGTTCAATTTCAAGAATCACCAGATTCGGATCATCCTTACCGTCAAACCAGCGCTCTAATTTGGAACTCCATATTTTGTCCTTCAGTTCTGCCGAATTGTTGATTTTTGCTTTCCCGGAAACCTCAACATACGCGTCGCCAAAGCCTTCACAATCATAGCCTAATAAAATGTGGACATTGGGGTTGTTTTCAATTTCTTCCGCTTTATGAGTTTCCTTGCTTGTCGGTGTGTAGATCGTCAGCCCGTCATGGAAAAAAGTCATGTAGCGGGAATGCGGCTTGCCCTTTTGAACCGTTGCGAGCGAGCCTACTTTATGGTGATCTAGAACATCCAGCACTTTTTGTTTAATGTCTTGCTGATTCATCTTGAATCACTCCTTTTTAACGTCTCCGCTGTTACTTTTCCACATCCGGGGAAGATTTAAACAAAAAAATGCGCGCTTTATTTTGATCCTTTCCATTCATGCTTCAGCAAGCTGTAATAGACAAGGTCATGATACCTGCCATTAACGAATAAGCCGTCCCGTGCCTTTCCTTCCTCTTGAAAGCCAAGCCGCTCCGGGATCGCTCTGCTTTTCTGATTCCCTACAGCAGCACAGAGAGCAACGCGATTCAGTCCAAGCTCTTCAAAAGCATACGTGATGAGTGTTCGGCAGGCGGCGGTAACGATGCCTTTGCCCTCATATTCTTTGGCAATCCAGTATCCGATTTCCCCTTTTCGATTCACTTGATCAAGGTTATGCAGACCGATCATGCCGCATAGGCTGCCGTCAAAAAGGAGCCCCGCTTCGATGCTGTTCAGGTCGGCATACTCCCGCCGCCAATCTGGAATGATCGTTTCTCTGTACGTTTCAGCACTGCTTGGATTTTCCGCAAAAAACAGCCACTGGCCGAGCCGCTGCTGATTTTGGATAATGAGTTCGGCCAGCCGCTCCGCATCCTTTGGCTCCAATAATCGAATGGTGATGTGCTCATTTACCTTGCAGGTGAACATTCCCTCGCCCTCTTTCCTTTTTTACCCATTATAACGATGATTCCCTTTTTTTCAACACAAAAAAGGATGGGCTGTTACGCCTCATCCTTATATTCTTGGATCGGTAAAGATATCATGTTGATCTGTGCTCGTCGAAGACATTTCCGTCACCACGGCACCTTCCTCCCCGGCCTGGAACCAATGCTTTGTGTTTGGCGGAATGGTATATTGTCCGCCCGGTTCAAGTTCAATTTCGTGCCAGACCGTATAGTGTTCTCTATCCTCCTGCGGAGGGAGAACCTTTGGAAGCTGCGTTTTTTCTCCTTCTACGTAAAGATACACTTTTCCGTAGCGGCAACGGAACGTCTCCTGCTTGCCTTCCTGGCCGTCGACCGGCGGATGGCGGTGTTCCGGGCAAGTCTGTCCCGGAAACAGCACCAGTTCCTTTGAGCAATAACGGTCCGTATTGACGTAGACAAAGAGCTGGAGCCCGACTTTTCTTTCTTTTCCTAAGCCGTAGTCCATCAGCTGGATTTGGTCTACTTCCTCATCCGTTAATACAATACCGGCTTTTTGATAATAGCCGTTTACTTCCTCTTTCGTGATATCCATATGTCTCACTCCCTCTTACGTCGTTACAAAGTCTCCGCCGTTGACATGCAGCGTCTGGCCTGTCATGTAAGATGACTCATCTGAAGCCAGCAGCACATAACAGCCGACGTGCTCAACAGGCTGACCCGGACGGCCCATCGGCGTATTTTGCCCAAATTGAGCAACTTTATCTTCAGAGAACGTAGACGGGATTAATGGTGTCCAGATTGGTCCTGGCGCGACTGCGTTTACGCGGATGCCGTCTTTCACAAGCGCCTGCGCCATTGTTCTGGTAAAGGCATTGATTGCGCCTTTTGTCGCTGTATAATCAATCAGCGTCGGGTTCCCGCGATACGGGTTGATAGATGTCGTGTTGATAATCGCGCTGCCCGGTTTCAGATAATCAATTGCTTTTTTAGTCAAATAAAATTGAGAATAAAAGTTTGTTTTGAATGTGCGGTGAAGCTGTTCGCTTGTAATATCTTTGATGCTTTCCTTCGGATGCTGTTCACCGGCATTATTTACAAGGATGTCAAGGCCGCCTAGTTCCTTGACCGTTTTTTCAACCGCTTCATTGCAGAATTCCTCTTCACCTACGTCACCAGCGATCAGCAGGCATTTTACGCCTTCTTGTTCTACACGCTTCTTCGTCTCTTCGGCGTCCCCATGCTCATCCTTATACACAATGGCGATGTCAGCGCCTTCCTTTGCGTAAGCAACGGATACCGCGCGTCCGATCCCGCTGTCGCCGCCCGTAATGAGCGCTACTTTTCCTTTTAATTTGTCCGCTCCTTTATAATCCTCATACTCATACACCGGACTTGGATTCATTTCGCTTTCAATTCCCGGTTGGCGATTTTGGGTTTGGGCCGGCAGTTCTTTTGGATAATTGGCCATGATGATTCTCCTCCTTTGTTTTCATGTCTATTTGTTGTGTACCTCACACGTTCTTTGGATAAACATGGATTGGCACCTTCACATTGCTTTATCAGAAAAATGTTTCACATGAAACGCAAGGAGGAAATAACTTGCAAAGGGGGTTGCTGAATGATTAACATGCTTTCTAAAAAATTCAGCAGGCCAAAGGGCGTAATCGGCATGATTGCCGGGTACATCATGGCTGCTGAAAATCAGACACTGAATCAGTGGACAATAGATCAGCTGGGGATCACACGCGGGGACAGCATTTTAGAAGTGGGGTTTGGGCCAGGATACTGCATGCAGCAGATGCTGAATCGTGAAAAGGACATCCGTCTTGATGGGATTGATGTGTCAGAGGCCATGCTGAAGCTGGCCGCCCGCAGAGTAAAAACGAAGGAGGTGCGCCTGATACAAGGAAGTGTCGAGACATTTCCTCTTAATGCCTCGTTTTATGATAAAGTGATTTCCGTTAACAACTACACCATTTGGAATGACCAAACAAAAGGCATGAAACAGATATTTCGGGCGCTAAAGCCCGGCGGAAAAGCAGCGATTACGATGCAGCCGCGGGAAGCGGATGCCAGTCCCGAGAAAACCAAATCATTTGGAAAACAGATGATTGCTGACTTCAAAGCGGCCGGCTTCCAAGACATTGAGTTGCAATTTAAAAACATGAAGCCTGAGCTTTCTGTCTGTGCAACTGCAAAGAAGCCCGCCATATAAAGTGGCGGGCTTCTCTTTTTACGAATGTACGGCCTGCTTGCGCAAGACGTCTTTTTTCACCTTGCCGAGGTTATTTTTCGGCAGTTCTTTAACGAACTCGACTTCTGGTATTTTGTAAGCGGAAAGGCGTTCTTTACAAAATGCGATGACATCCTCTTCCGTTATACGCTGGCCGCCGTTTGTCACGATAAAAGCTTTCGGCTTTTCCCCGTACAGCGGGTCAGGAATACCGACCACCGCTGTTTCAAGGATTCCCGGAATCTGCTGGATGACTTCTTCAACCTGATCCGGATAGACGTTATCGCCTCCGTAAATAATGACATCCTTGTAGCGTCCAGTGATGAAAATAAAGCCATCTTCATCTACATAGCCTGAATCTCCAGTTCTAAACCAGCCGTTTTGCAGCACTTTCGCTGTCGCTTCTGGATTGTCTTCATAGCCTTTAAATAAAAATGGGGTGTGAACAACGATTTCGCCGATTTCTCCTTGAGGGAGTTCTTCTCCCGTCTGAGGATCTTCCACTTTGACTTTAACACCTGCCACAGGCTTTCCTGCAGAGGCCGCTTTATCCATTCCCATGTCAGGCGTCCATGTGCTGATTCCCCAAGCCTCAGTGCTTCCATACCCGTGCGCGAGCGGAATGCCGATATCAAGATAGCGGCGGATCAGGCTGCTCGGCACTTTTGTTCCGCCTGTCATTAAAATCACAAGCGAAGATAAGTCGGTTTGGTGCGTTTCCCACGCTTCAAGCAAATACGTGTAAAACACAGGAAGAGCCATCACACTCTGAATTTTTTCTTCTTCAATGACCTTCAGCATATGAACAGGATCTTGGTCCTTTGTAAAAATGAAGGTTGTGCCTGCGAAGGTTCCAAGCATGATGCAAATGAGCGCACTCGTATGGTAAATCGGGTGGCACGCGAGAAAACGAAGGCTCTTCATACGTGTTGTTGAGCTGTTGGATCTTGTTACGTATCTGTATATGCCGCCATGTGTGATCATGCATCTTTTCGGGTTTCCCGTTGTTCCAGACGTAAACATCAGAAGCGCTGTATCATCAGGGGAAACCATTTCAGTTTCGGGCAAATGATCAGGACCAGCAAACAGAGCTTCAAATTCAGCAGATGTTTCGTAAGCTGTCCCTGTATCCATTGTTAAAGACAGTGAAGACAGTTCAGGAAGAACTTCGTCCAGTGTCTCTTTAAACTCCGCTCCATAAAACATCGCTTTTGGTTCACTTGCTTTTAAAATACCTGTCATTTCATATGGTTTCAGCTGCCAGCTGACAGGTACGACAACAGCACCTATTTCAAGCGCAGCAAACATAACAGTTGATGCGGGATGACCGTTTTTGCAAAGCAATGCAATACGGTCGCCTTTTTGAATTCCTTTTTGCAGCAGGGCATTCGCCAGCTGATTAATCCGTTTGCGGTAACCTTTATATGTCAGTGTATGAGCTCCGCTTTTTACAGCTTCTATTTCTTCGCTATCCGGCATGTCATGCAGAATCAGATGCTGTAATGTTTCCATATCGTCATCTCCTATATTCTCTTGAATCTTCAATTATTTGTTAGATTTTCTTCCTTACCTCACCCATTTTAACCCAAAAAAGATAACTTGTAAAACTATTTCATTTTGGAATTATTCCATTACTGAATGATAAAATAGTCCCACTTTTTCTTATTTTGTACCCTATCCACATAAAAACACACGCCAATTTTTTGACGTGTGCCATGCCGGATTACAGTATGTTTTTTCCCTTCATCCATGTGAAAAATATGCGGTTTAACCGCTGATACAGTTCTTGTTCTCCCTCTCCCTGAAACCCCGCCATACTCTCTCTGCTCTCGATAATAGCGGAGCTGATCGCGCTTAAAATCTCCGATCCTTCAGCAGATAATGAGCTAGGCGCCATCATCACAAGGATGCGTGTCATGCTGAGGGTATTTCCGTCCATGCCATTCACTTCATAAGAGGTGCTCAGATCATACATTTTGAAAAAAGGCAGGACGATTTCATCATTTTTGAGATGATAAAGCGCCATGTTCGTCCCCGGGATTCCCAATCCCCCTTGTTTCTCCCGCTCCGCCAGGCAAACCGCTGCTTTTTTCGGATCACGGATCAAGCCATCCTTCTTCAGCTGTTGAAAAAGCTCTAACAAGAGCATACTATGATCCGGGTTTGTTTTGAGGTGAGTAAGTGTAAAGTGGCGCAGAACATCTTGAATGACGGCCATATACCGCCCCATGCTTTCCGCCGCTTTCAACATGTCAGGTACGTCATCTTGCTGCACCTCTTCCTTCGGGCTTCTGTTTTTCTCAAGAATGAGCGGAATTTTCCGCTTGATATACTGTTTCACCTGGTTTGCATCTTCCTCGTTTAAAAGCGGGCTGACCATAATGTAATCAATGTTTTCGTAAGGAATCGGAACGGTGGAAACGATCATATCATAGGCTTGGACGTCCTTGCCCTTCAGCTCGATCAAAGATGACATATCAAACGATTGAATTTCCGGCAGTTCTTTCTTCAGTCTGGAAGCAAGCATTTTCGAAGAGCCGATCCCGCTCGAGCAAACGACAAGCGCTTTCACTTTTGCTTCTTCTTTTTTGATTTCAAGGGCAGACCCGAAGTGAAGGACGATAAAAGCGATCTCATCATCAGAAAAGGACATACCCGGAAAATACTTTTCCACGCCTTCTTCGATCGCCATATAAAGCAGAAAATAATCGCGCTTGATCTGTTCCTTCATCGGATTATATATCTCGATATTCTCTTTTATGCGGCTGACGGCCGGCTCCAAATGGGCGATCAACCCTTCATATAAAGAGTAGTTTTTCGTGAGATCCATTCTGATTTTGTCTGAAATAAAAGCAATGAGCCGCTTTGTTTGCAGGGCTGTTTCCAGTTCGATTTCCTGTGCTTTGTATTCTGTTTTGTATTTTCGATTGGCGCTTCGAAGGTGGATTGTAATATAGCCGACCTCCGCTTCTGGAATCGTCACGCCGAAGGCACGTTCAAGCTCGCCAGCGATTTCAAGAGCGGAGCTGTATTCTTTCGCATTTTTCAGTTCCTCAAGCTCATTTTGCTCCATGGTGATGGTTTCCCCAAGCTTGATCCGTTCGATCGCAAACGTCAGATGGACGACGAGCGCTATATAAGAGCTGTCGGACAATGAAAAGGCGATTTCTTCTTTCAGCTGAAATAGGATACGCTCCATTTTTAACAGCTCGCCTTTGCTGACTACACCAAACATTTTCTCTGACTCTGAAGAATCCGCTTTACCTTTGATGTTTAATTCAACCGCTTCCAAAAACATTTGGATGTCGAGGCGGTTCACAATCAGGTTGCCGACAATTTTACGTTTTGCATTCTCCGGTCCTATGAGTTGGATGCCAAAACCTCTTTTACGGATCAGTGTCAATCCGAAGGGAGAAATCCATTTCTCCAGCTCGTCTAAGTCATAACTGACCGTGGCATTCGTCACCTGCAGGTCATGAGCTAGCGTGTACAGCTTGACGGGTTCCTGAGACTCTAATAACGAACAGAGAATAAGCAGTTTCCGTTCGTCCGCGCTATATTCATGCTGTTCATATGATAAATCGGTAAGCAGCTTTTGTTTATCTTCGGGACTTCCCACTGCCTTCAGCCCTTTTCCAGGCTGCTTATCGAGCGTAAGCCCAACAGTTTCCATCAGCGGCTTAATTGATTTGAGCTCCCTGTGAATGGTTCTCGTGCTGACTTCCATCAGCTCAGCAAGCTCAGTTACGGTTACATATCGATTTTGTAATAACAAGTGCTTTAAAAGCTTTTGTTCTCTGGCAGTCATATACATAAAAAAGGCCTCCTAGACAGTCATGATGTGCGGATGAAGTCGCAAGGAGATACAGGAGAGGAAAAAGAGAGGTTTTCTTTATAATATAAAACGCTTTCAAGTGAGTTTCAATCACTTATAAATGGTAATTTGGCACTAAGCGGTGTGACAATATTGAAAAAGCACCAGCTGCTAAGCTGGTGCTTTTTGTTAAGGAATATCGTAACCCTGTACGGCTGTAAAAATACGGAACCACTGATCATGGTCAAGCTTGTATGCCAAAGCATTTACTGCGGCGGAAATCCGCTCGCGTTTTCCGCTTCCGACAATCGGCATGATGCCGGCCGGATGCGTGAACAGCCATGCGTACATCACCTCGTCCAATGAAGCGGCGCCGATTTCCGCCTGAACAGATTCGAGCGCCGAGCGGACACGGCGGTCTTTTTCCGTGTCACCAGTGAAAACTTTGCCGCCTGCCAGCGGTGACCAAGCCATCGGCGAAATCCGTTTTTCTTGGCACAAGTTCAAAGTGCCGTCCAGAACATTTTCTAATTCATATGCAGAAAGCTCAATTTGGTTGGTCACGAGCTTCTCAGGCAAATACGATTCCAGCATGCGATACTGGTGATCTTTAAAATTTGAAACGCCGAAGTGCCTGACCTTGCCGGAGCATTTTAGCGCCTGAAACGCCTCTGCTACTCCCTCCGGATCCATGAGCGGGTCAGGTCTGTGAATCAGCAGTACGTCGATATAATCCGTTCTAAGGTTTAAAAGGGATTGCTCAACGGATGCCAAAATATGTGATTTGCTTGTGTTATAATGATGCGATTTGTGTGCGGGACGTTCAGGTGATTCAAGAACAATGCCGCATTTTGTGACCAGCTCTATGTTTTCCCTTAATCCGGGCGAAAGGGCAAGGGCATTTCCAAACAGTTTTTCGCACGTATAGCCTCCGTAAATATCCGCATGATCAAAGGTTGTGATGCCGTGATCGATACACCATTCAATGAGGCTGAGCAGCTCGGCATCTGAATAGTTCCATTCATTCAGCCGCCAAAGCCCGTGTACGACTCTTGAAAATTGAAGATCCTCCGCCAATTGAATACGCTGCATGCAAAATCCCTCTTTTCTTTGTATAAACCGGGTTTTGCCCCTTATTAGTTCATTCGGCCTCAGATCCCCTTTTTCCTTTCGCTCCTGTCAAAAAGGCATTTTAATTCGATTGAAATTGCTTTTTCGCTTTCTCAACAACATAGTGGCTGCCACCGCGGTCCTGCACATTTTGGATCATCATGGCGACAAGCAGGTTTTTGTTTTTATAATCGTAGCCGACGAACCAGCCATTTTCAGCGCCGTCTTTATCATCTTTAGATGTTTTCAGCTCGGCTGTTCCTGTTTTTCCGGCAACGGTGATTCCTTTCACGACAGGCTGATACGCTGATCCACGCTCGTCTTCCACAACGCCCTTCAGTCCTTTTGTAATGTCTGCCGCTCCTTCCTTCGTGACAACTTGCTTGTGCCAAACATCAGCTGTTTGCGAATCTTTTTTGATTAGCGTCGGTTTGACAAGATCTCCGTTGTCGACAAATGGCGTGTAAGCAGCCGCCAAGTGAAGCGGAGACATTTGCATTTGCCCTTGTCCGTACCCCGTATCAGCAAGCAAAATGTCTGAATCGAGCTTGTCATTTGCGATAGACGATTGCTGGATCGGAAATTCATATGGAATATCCTCTGAGAAGCCGAACGTTTTCAATCCTTTTGTGAAGGTGTCCGCTCCCATATCAAGCGCGTTCTGTGCAAAATAAATATTGTCTGACGTAATGAGGGCATTTTCAAGATCAACTTGCTGAAGGCTCTCTGACACACGTGTCACTGAATAGCCGCCCCAGCTCGAATCTTTTTGCCACTCTTTTCCTTTGATTGTTTTCTTCTCATCCGCTTTTAGGGTGCCGTTTTTGATCCCGATGGCAGCCGCAATCGGTTTAATTGTAGAACCCGGTGCGTATGTTTTGTTGAATTTCGCTGAAAATGGATTGTTTTTATCTTTGTTTAGTTTTTTCCATTCCTTATCGCTCCAGCCGAAAATAAATCCGTTTGGATCGTAAGAAGGCGCGCTGACAAGTGCGAGTGTTTCGCCTGTCTTCGGCTGCAGCGCGACTGCCGTCCCGCTGTCATCCTTCAGTTCATCATACAGCTTCGTTTGCGTTTTGATATCAATTGTAAGATGAAGATCCTCGCCGTCCTTCGCTTTCTTTTCAGCGATGACTTCTCCAGTTTGCGGCACGTAGATTTTCCATCCGGTTGTGCCTCTTAGCTTGTCTTCATACACATTTTCAAGTCCGGCGATGCCGATGTTAGACGTATCGCTGTACATTCCGTCTTTCTTTTTCTTCAGTTCTTCCGCAGTGATGGCGCGGACATAGCCTGTCAAATGGGCTGTCTTTTCGCCATACGGATAATAGCGGGAGCTGACATTCGTTCTTGTTACACCTTGTAATGTCGTCGCCTCAGACACTAACTTTTGCTGGTCCGGCTTAACCTTTTTGACCGGCACAAACGAATCGTCCTTCACCCAGCCTTGATCCAGCTTTTTCTTGATATCGTCTTCAGTCAAATCAAGTTTTTTCGCGAGCTCTTTTATGACTTTTTCTTTTTTGTCGCCAAGCTCTCCGGGAACAATCCCGATTTCTGGAACATCTGTATTGATGGCTAAGCCTTTCCCATTTTTATCGTAGATTTGGCCGCGTTTTGGTTCAATGCTCATAATTTGTACCGTTTTGTCATCAGCCAGCTGCTTGAAAATAAACGATGGGTCCCAATCTATATTCCATGACTCCTCGTCATCTGTTTTTTCTAATTTCAGCACGGCGGTATTTTTGAAGCTGACCTTGCCCGCATTTGTATCCATGCTGACTTTATACGGGATGTGCTTCATCGTCTTGTTGTCTTTATCGTCTTCATCCACTTCTCCCGCAGTGACTTTCAGATGTTTTACGCCTGCCTGCTCATAGATGGTTTTATACCTGTTGACGAAATCTTTTTTGGAGATTTCTTTTTTGACATCTTTAGTCAGGCTTTGATACATGTCATCGAATTGCTGATCGTTCCACTGTTTTACGAATGCTTCCATGCGATCCTCTGGTGAATCTGTCTTGGAGCATCCGATTATCCCAATCAATCCGACGCATAGAAATACTAGTAGAATACACTTTTTTAACATGACTTTCCCCTGCCTTCCACTTATTATTTTCTCTTAAATGAATTGGTGCGTGCAAGATTTTTTTGAAAATGAAGGAAAAGGTTCTTCGATTTTGCAGAAATCTCCTGTCATTTGCTGTAGACTATTTGAAAAGAAGGAAAGAAGGGATGACATGGTCAGAGAGGCAGCAATGCTTCACATTAAAGAAGGGCTTGAACAAGAGTTTGAGGAGGCGTTCCGGCAAGCGGCGCCGATTATTTCCGGCATGAAGGGCTATATCACTCACTCGTTATCAAAATGCATGGAAGAAACACATAAATATCTGCTGCTTGTGGAATGGGAAACACTTGAGGACCATACGGAAGGCTTTCGCGGTTCTTCAGAGTATCAAGAGTGGAAAGCCTTGCTTCATCGGTTCTATACCCCGTTCCCGACGGTCGAGCATTTTCAGGATGTGTAATAGATTTATATAATATGAAGTGTAAAACCGATGAGAGAGACAGACCATACGAAAACGGCGGTATAAATATTGAAAGCGCCTGAGCCGTCGTTTTCTTTTTTGCGCTCTTCAAGCCCCTGCATAAACATGACGGCGCCAAGAAAGACGAGCATGACCGATTGGATAACAGAGGTGTGTTCCGTATATTTAAAAGCAATAAGCGCCAGTACAATAATGATAACCGCAAAAGACATTTTAAAAATCCGAAACAAAAGGACCATCCTTCCTTATATACGAAATATTGAACGTTATGGCTATTTTTGCCTACGTCCTCCATTATTCTAGCGCACTTTTTTTGTCTGTAGAACAGAAGAAAGGGAATTTTAAGTTTCTTTTAATATTTCATTCACACATAAAAAACGCGCCCTGTCATAAGGCGCGTCTTCTATGAAACTGACAATTCTTTATAGCCTAACTTGTGAACTGCTTCAGCCATCGCTTGATAGCCTTTGCTGTTCGGATGGACACCGTCAAAGGACAGATATTCCTGTTCTTTGCCTTTGAAGATGTTGTAGGCATCCGCGATTTTGACATGGGGTGCTGATGCAAGTGTTTCTAAATGTGAATTAAAGGATGTGATCCATTTGCCAGCGATATCAATTTCGGGAAACGGATTGTATAAGTTGAACACACGGATGGCGTACGGGGACGGGTTTTCTCCTTTGATCTCATCGATTTTGGCAATCATCTTTTCAAAATTCTCATGGCAATGGGCGGATACACGGCTGAAAATCGTTTCATCCTTAGACGTTTGGTAGGCTAAGACCGAATCGATGAGATCGTTTCCGCACCCTGTGATGGTTATCATGCCAGCATCTTGAATGCATTTTTGCACATAGGGATATGACAGGAGCCCCAGAATTTCTTCTGTATTTAAGCCTGATTTGGCAAAGATGGATATTGCAGTTTTTGTTTTCAAGTCGGCTTCCATCATGTCTCCGAAACGTTGGACGAAGCCGGGAGAAAACAGCCCGGAGCCTCTCCCCGTCGTCAAAGAATCCCCCAGTGCTATATATCGAAGCACCATGTTCTTTCCTCCACTCCTGAACGTCGATACGTTAATGTACGCAGCGGAGAAAAGATCGGCTACTTATGAATACCCTATTTTTCTGGAAATCTGTAAAGCGGCATCCTTCACCTTTTCTGTTAAATAAGGCAGCCTGTCTTCTGTAAATCTCGCTTCAAAGCCTGCAATGCTGATGCCGGCTGCCACCTGACGCTTATGGTTAAAGATCGGGGCGCCGATGGCCGCTGTATAGTTTTCGAGCTCTGAATAGCTGACGGTATAGCCATTTTGTATAGAGGCATCAATCTCCTGCAGCAGTTTTTCGGGATCGGTAATCGTGTCGGAGCCAATTGAAATGAGCTCCGTTTGTTTGATGTATGTTTCGATTTCTTCACGGGGAAGAAAGGACAAAATGCTTCTGGCGCACGCTCCAGCGTACAGAGGAGAGCGCCTGCCGATCGCCGTGTACAACCGCACAGTCTGTGTCCCTTCTATTTTCTCAACGTATATCGCTTCATTGCCGTCCCTCATGATCAATTGCACGGCCTCATCCACTTCCCGGCACAGCTCTTCCATCACCGGTTTCGCTATTTTTCTGATATCCAGCCTGTCAGCAACGAGCTGTCCGAATTCCAAAAACACCAGTCCCAGCGAATAAGCGCCGGACAAATCCCGATTGAGGAACCCCATTTCCTCCAAAGAGCTGACCATCCGGTGAACAGAGGTTTTCGGCATACCTGACAGCGATACCAGTTCACTTAAGGTAAGACTTGGTTCATGCAAAAACAAATTAAGCAGAGCCATAGATTTGACTACGGTTTTGTTTTTATTCTGCATCATTCATCTCCTTTGTTATGTCAGCCATTCCATCTTCATTCTCGTTTTCAGTTCTTTTATATGCTGTTCCCGTTCAATCGCAAGCGCTTCCGCTTCCTGAAGGGATACAGGCTCAAACTGGACGTGCTCTCCCGGCATGATTTGGGAGACAATCGGAAGATCAGCGGATATGATATGCGCGATCCTCGGATAGCCGCCGGTCGTTTGCCGGTCTGCAAGCAGGATAATCGGGTTGCCGTCAGGCGGCACCTGAACTGTTCCAAACGAAACCGCTTCTGACACCATCTCTAGCGGTGCCTTCAGTTCGAGCGGTTCTCCTTTGAGCCTGTAGCCCATACGGTCGGACTGTCATCTCTTTCGCAAACCATTCTTTCCCGATTAAGCCCGCAGCTTGGAAAGCAGGGATTTGCAGCGCCGAAATGGTCGGTCAGCCGCGGGAGGTTTCTGCCATTGAAAAAGAATCCTGTCATTCGGGTGCTGGAAGGAAAACAATTCGGCTTTTTTACAGAAAAATCGAAAACGCGTTTTTATGAAGAAACATTCCGTGTCACGCCGGCTTCCATAAAGGCGCTTCTTCGTCATTAATACGCAAAGTGAAGTCCGCCCCTGTCACCGCAATCAACGTCGTTTTTGAAAAATAAAACGACGGACCGGGCCCCATCAGCGTAATTTCAAGACCGGCTTCATTTTCGCTGTTGCCGATCAGCAGATTGGCAATGCGCAGCGAAACCGTGTCCATGGCTCCGCTTGCCAGAACGCCGTATTTTTGATACCCCGTTCTGCCTATATCCTGAACCGTTGTGAGCAGTCCGGGCTTTACCACTTTCATGCTCAATTGGACTCCTCCTTATAGGCGTGATAGTCATCCTCTGAGATGCGTACGAATTTAACAATATCTCCCGCCCTCAATAACGTCGGCGGGTTTTCCTGCGGCCGGAACAGAGCCAACGGCGTTTTGCCGATCAGCTGCCAGCCGCCCGGCGTTGAAATCGGATACACCCCTGTTTGCATTCCCGCAATTCCAACTGAACCGGCGGGAATCGACGGCCTTGGCGAAGATTTCCTTGGAGCGGCAATACGTTTGGACATCCCGCCTAAAAAAGGAAAACCAGGTGCAAAGCCAAGCATATACACCACATATTCGCCGTTTGTATGAATGGCGATGACTTCCTCCTGTGACAGCTGATTGATCTTCGCCACCTCTTCTAAATCCGGCCCGAATTCACCGCCATAGCAGACGGGAATTTCTACAATGCGGCGGTTGTTCTCATAGTCTGTGGCTATTTCCTTCAGCCGTTCTTCGACATCGCGCTTGACCTTCTCAAAAGGTGAGCTTATGCCTTGAGGCAAATGCTTGTACACTTCATACATATCATAAAATACCGTCAGACTTGTAAAAGCCGGGATGCATTCAATGAATCCCGGAAATGGCTGTTCTTCTATGTAAGCGGCCGCGGCATGGACAAGGCCGTTAACCTGCTCGTTTATTTCTTCTCCAAATCGGATCATCATTGCAGAATCACCGAGCTGCTCGATTTGAAATCGTTCAGTCATCTTTCTCACCTCTTTTTATTTCTCGTTCATTTGGAGGACGAGAGGTTACAGCACCGCAAGCGACTCGTCTCGAATATCTGTGATGAGCATGTGCCCCGGCGCATGTGTGATGACCATTTCAGGTTTTACATTCATAGCCACGGCTTGTGGTGTCACCCCGCACGCCCAAAAAACAGGAACCTCGCCTTCACGAATGGAAACGGCATCTCCGAAATCCGGCTTGTCCAGATCGCGAATGCCGATTGCTCCCGGATTACCGATATGGATCGGTCCTCCGTGCACAGCCGGAAAACGTGAGGTCACTTGTACAGCGCGTACAGCCAGCCGTTCTGGAACGGGTCTCATGCTGACAACTATCTGTCCTTGAAACGCTCCTGCCGGAACACAATCGATATTCGTTTGATACATCGGGACGTTTGTCCCCTCATCAATATGCCGGACAGCTATTCCATTATTGATCAGCGCCTGTTCAAAAGAGAAACTGCATCCGATCAGAAAGCCGACAAAGTCATCCTCCCAGTATGGCGTAATATCAGATACTTCTTCCGTCAAGATACCCTGCCTGTAAATACGGTATTTTGGAAAGTCCGTTCTGATATCAGCATCCGGCGCGACCAGCGATGGCACTGGCGAACCCGCTTCTGTCACATCCAGCACAGGACAGGGTTTTTGATTCCGCTGGCAAAACAGCAGGAAGTCAAACGCAAGGTCTTTCTTCAAAATCACAAGATTCGCTTGGGCATAGCCGCCGGACATTCCTGCAGTCGGCCCGGTTATTTTTCCCTCTCGTATCAAGGCGCGCACATCCTTCGGCGCCATTTTGTTTAATTGCTCCACCTTTATCAGCTCCACAATTGAGGAAGTTGTGTAAATAACGTGTAGACTCCCATAATCGCCATTACGACCACAACAAGTGCACCTGAAACGGTCAGCCAAAGCGGATGCTTATAATCACCAATAATCTTTTTCTTATATGCAGCAATAAGCAGCGTTCCTAGCGCAATCGGCAGAATTAAGCCATTTAGTGATCCGACAAGCACGAGAATTTTCGCAGGCTGTCCGATTGTGACAAAAGCTAACGTAGAAATCACGATAAAGCCGATAATAATGCCGCGTGAATTCCTTTCAATTTTCGGAGAAAAGGTTTTAAAGAACGAAACAGACGTATAAGCTGCCCCGATAACAGAGGTAATGGCCGCAGACCACATGATCAATCCGAAAATTTTATAACCGACATTTCCCGCTGCCAGCTGGAACACTGAGGCCGCCGGGTTGCTTTCGTCAATATGCAGGCCTTTTGAAACAACGCCGAGCACAGCTAAGAAAAGGGCAATTCGCATAACAGATGTAATTAAAATTCCGGCAACCGAGCTTTTTGTCACCTGCGGAATCGCTTCCTTTCCTTTAATGCCAGCATCCAGTAAGCGGTGTCCCCCAGCAAACGTGATGTATCCGCCAACTGTCCCGCCGACTAGTGTTACAATTGCGAATATACTGATTTGTTCAGGGGCAAAGGTGTTTGCCACAGCCTGTCCAACTGGCGGTGCAGACGTGATTGCGACGTACAGCGTTAAGATGATCATGGCAAAGCCCGCAATTTGCGTAAAGCGGTCCATCGCTTTTCCTGCTTCTTTAATTAAAAAGATGAAAATGGCAACGACAGCACTGATCAAAGCGCCTGTTTCTGGTGTAATGCCGAACAGCACTTGGAGTCCGAGACCGGCACCTCCGATATTCCCGATATTAAAAGCTAGTCCGCCAAGCACGACGAGAATGGCGATGAAATACCCCAGTCCCGGAAGCACCATATTCGCAATTTCCTGACCGCGTTTTCCAGACACTGCGATAATGCGCCAAACATTGGTTTGGGCGAAAATATCTAAAATAATAGAGATTAAGATGACAAAACCGAAGCTTGCCGCGAGTGTGTTTGTGAATGTTGCGGTTTGTGTCAGGAAACCTGGGCCGATCGCCGAAGTGGCCATTAAAAAGGCAGCACCCATCAGCAATGACCAGCTGCCCGCTTTTTTTTCTGCTGTTTTTTTCTGTTGCCCCATCTATTGTTCCTCCTTTATGTTGACTTCTGTGCTGAAATAGCTGTCACTTCAATTCCTGCCGCTTTGAGCTCTTTTCTGATTTTTTGCGCAAATGTCAGCGCGTGGGCTCCATCTCCATGGATGCAAACGGTATCTGCTTTTAATGACACATCATGCCCTTGCTGAGATTTGACCGCCCCTTCTTTCACCATTTTGATCACCTGGGTGACAGCGGCATCATCACTTTCAATGAGTGCGTCCGGCTGCGAGCGCGGTGTCAGCGTGCCGTCCGCTTGGTATGTTCTATCGGCGAACACTTCATTTGCCGTCTGAAGTCCGATCCGTTCTCCCGCTTTTACGAGCTCGCTCTCAGCAAGACCGAAAAGAATCAGTCCAGGATCAACCTTATAGACAGCTTTCGCGATGGCGTCCGACAGCTTTTGATCGACTGCCGCCATATTATATAAAGCGCCATGCGGCTTGACGTGCTGCATGTGAAGTCCCTCTGCTTTTAGAAAACCAGAGAGCGCGCCAATTTGATAGACGACGAGATCATACGCTTCCTCAGGAGAAATCGCCATATTGCGGCGCCCAAAGCCGAGTAAATCCGGCAAGCCCGGATGTGCGCCAATTTTCACGCCTTTTTCTGCCGCAAGCGCGACGGTTTTCCGCATGACACCGGGATCTCCTGCATGAAATCCGCATGCGATGTTCGCTGATGTGACATACTCTAAAATATCTTGGTCAAGGCCTATCGTATAGGCTCCGAAGCTTTCTCCTAAATCACAGTTCAAATCAATCTGAAACACAGAATCCCTCCTGCCAAAGCATACGATATGCTTTATGTATTTATTGTTCCGAAATTCGGAACGACTATTCCGAATTTTTGAACTTTGGTTCATTATAATTCAATCATATCAGTTTGTGAAATACTTTTGTCAGAAAACCTACCATGGTCCCACAAGCAAACCTGCCAAACTAAAAAAAGAGAGTCCATCTTAGGACTCCCTTTTTTTATAGTACCCAATGGCGAATCGCTTTAGCGACACCATCCTCAATATTTGTATCCGTGATCCAATCAGCCGTTTCTTTCACGGTGTCTTGCGCATTGCCCATCGCGACGCCCAGACCCGCTTCTTTGATCATCGCGATGTCATTAAGACTGTCACCCATCGCCATCACATTCTCCATCGTAAAGCCGAGTTTTTCAGAAACCTTCGCAAGCGCTGCGGCTTTGTTGATGCCAAGCGCGTTGACTTCAATGTTTGTCGGGCTTGAATTTGTGATTTCGAGCTCTTTGTTTTTTCTCAGCTCCTCCAGCACTTCGTTTCGGATGTCGTCATCCTCAATGTCAAAGCCGAATTTGAGCCATTCATGGTCCGTAATATTTTCCGGGAACTCACCTCTCCATACCTTATTCACCGTAGAAGCCCAGAAATTGGTGTTGTGCTTATTCCGCAAATCCCACATCATTTGAATATGATCTGTATGGAGCAGCTTGCGTTCCACCAAATTAAAATTCGAATCCCATATTTCGCTGCCATTTGCCGTGATTAAAAAGGATGACAGCTTCAGCGATTCCGCCAGCTCCCGGCACGTCATCAGTGTCCGGCCCGTGCTGATCACCACGTACACGCCCTTATCCTCGGCTTCACGAATGGCTTTACGGTTTTCATCCGAGATCAGCTGCTCGTCATTAAGCAGCGTTCCATCCATATCAATTGCGATCAGCTTGATATCTACATCTTCTCTTTGAATAGACATATATGTACCTCTCTTTGCCTTTTAGTTGTTCTTCTTTCTATTCTAATACATTATACCCAGCGGAACAAAAAAGCGATTTCACATGTTTGAGGTGCGCTGATAAGAGGAAAACAAACGGTGAGGTGATTAAACATGACAGAAAGAAAACAGCAAAACAAACCAAACGAAAACCCCGAGCACAACGACTTAACCGATCCGATTCCGAATGAAGAGCTGAAGGAAAATATGAATGATGAAAAACACAAACGCCAGCAAAGAGATGACTCACAGAGCGAACGGGATTACGATACGAAATAATAGAACCCCTCACAAATCGTTGTGAAGGGTTTTTTCATTTTTCAATATAAATGCCGATTTCAGCTTCAGCAACAGGCTGCCCGCCTACTGACGCCTTGGCATGTCCAAACACAAACCCGCGCCGATTGCGCGTGACATCAAACAAAAGATCAAGCCGGTCACCGGGCACGGCCGCGCCCAGCTTTTCCGCTTTCTTCACAGAAGACAATAACCCCAAGCTGTTCTCATCTGTAATCCCTGTAAAAGCCGCCGTTTGCGCAAGTGCTTCAATCACTAGTGAAAACGGCATTTCTGTTTGCGTGTCAGTGATAAACCAGTCGTTCTCACTAATCAGCTTATATGCGGCCGCATGTTTGCCGGGCTCGCTTTCCGTCACGCCATCAATAAACAAAAACGGATAGCGGTGAGGCAAAGATAATGAATTCATTCTATTTCTCCTTTTTTGACTATTATATATCAGCCTACAGCTCAACGATAGGATATAATGGAAAAAACGCAAAAGGAGCCTGTTATGTCCCAAAAACCGCTCATCATTCTCGCACACGAAATATACGGTGTAAACATCCATATGAAAAAGATGGCCCGGCTGATCAAAATGGCTGGATATGATGTGATAACGCCCAACCTGGTCGGAGATGGTGAAGTCTACTCACTGCAAGAGGAAAAAACAGCATACGAACAGTTTACAAAACATGAACGGCTGAAAACAGGAGAAACCATCATTCAGAACGTGATCAGGCAAAACACGGGACGGCGCATCTTTGTGATTGGATTCAGCGCGGGCGCGACGATCGCATGGAAATGCAGCAGTATGCCTGAGGTGAGCGGAGCTGTTTGTTATTACGGTTCCCGGATACGCGATTCTCTTCATCACGTGCCAGCCTGCCCGGTCCTATTGTTTTTCCCTTCATATGAACCGTCGTTTGATGTTGCGGTTCTTATCAAAAAACTGAGGGAAAAACAGCATCCCGATTTGGAGATTTATCAATTCGATGCTCTTCATGGCTTTGCCAATCCTGAGTCGGTTTATTTTGACAGGGCACTCTTCTTCAAAACGCTTTCCATCATAAAAAACGAGGCAGAAAAACTGCCCCGCCCTGTTTCATCAAAGTTTTCTTAAACGCATACAGATTTCGTCCGTAACCTCAGCCGTTGTGCTTTGTCCGCCAATGTCGCGTGTTTTGATGCCGTCAGCTGTTACTCGTTCCATCACATCTAGGATCTTTGCTCCCAGTTCTTCCTCTCCGAAATGGTCAAGCATCAGCTTCGCTGTCCAAATCTGGCCGATTGGATTGGCAAGGCCCTGGCCGGCAATGTCGGGAGCTGAGCCGTGAACCGGTTCGAACATGGACGGATATTTGCCGGACGGGTTGATGTTCGCAGACGGCGCAATACCGATACTTCCCATCAGGCTTGAGCTGATGTCGGTTAAAATATCACCGAACAGGTTGCTCGCCACAATGACGTCAAACGTTTCCGGACGCGTTACAAAAAAAGCGGCCAGCGCATCAATATGCTGGGATGACGTTTCGATTTCGCTGTAATCAGCGGCAGTCTGCTGAAAGACTTCATCCCAAAACGGCATCGCGTGATAAATGCCATTAGACTTTGTCGCACTTGTCACATGCCCGCGCCGTTTTTTTGCCAATTCGAAGGCAAAACGCATGACACGTTCTGTCGCTTTTCTCGTAAATACGGCATTCTGAATGGCGATTTCATCATCGCCTCTGTGAATGCGTCCGCCGACTTCACTGTATTCACCTTCACTGTTCTCGCGAATCACCACGAGGTCAAAATCATTTGGATGCAGAAGCGGCGACGTAATGCCCGCCATTTGTTTGGCGGGTCTCATATTAATGGAGAGCTCAAGCTCCCTCCGGATTTTCAGCAGCAGCCTCCATAACGAAATATGATCGGGAACCAGCTTCGGATTTCCGACGGCTCCCAAGAAGACCGCTTCAAATTGAGTAAGCGTATGTATTCCGTCTTCAGGCATCATTTCGCCGTGCTCCATGTAATAATCACAGCTCCATGGAAAAGCCGTGAATGAGAATGACAAACCTCCGTGTACCTCAGCCGCTGTATGAAGCACTTTCTCAGCAGCCGCTACAACCTCTCTTCCTACTCCGTCTCCCGGTATTGCCGCAATCTCGAATTGTTTCATCGTCATTCTCCTTCCCCTGTTGTCGTAAGCGTTTTCTATTATACTAGATTGCGAGATGGTAAAAAAAGCCCGTGACATTGTGTCACGGGTGGTCGGTTATTGATTGAGTTTTTTTAAAACAATGGCGTGCAGCGGTTCATGGGACTGAATGCCGCACACCTCTTGAAGCACGCCGCTGTATCCTTTTTCTTCGATCAGCGCTTGCAGTTCAACCGCTTCAGGGTCACCGGTGAAATCGAAGCGCAATGCTGCGGCAATCCCTTCCGCCAGTGCATTCGGCTCTTTTATTTTCTTTGCCGGGCCTACGAGTCTATCATTCTCTCCCAGTTTTCTGAGAGGTGATCTCGCCACGCGGGTTACATCGTCCGTAATGAATGGATTTTCAAAGCGTCCGATGATTTTTTTGATATATTGTTCGTGTTCGGTTTGCTTAAAGCCATACGTTTTGACGAGATAGTCACCGGTTTCAAGCAGCGCCGAATGAACGACACGGCGGATTTCCGGATGATCGATTGCTTCTTTGACCGTTTTGAGTCCGCGTTGATAGCCGACATACGCTGTCACCGCGTGTCCGGTGTTGACTGTAAACAACTTTCTTTCGATGTACGGCGTCAGATCATTAACAAATAGCGCGCCGTTTATGACTGGTGTTTTCCCTTTAAAGCCTGATTCATCAATGACCCATTCAAAAAATGGTTCAACCGATACTTTGAGCGGATCTTCATGATGCTGAATCGGCACGATCCGGTCAACGGCGGAATTCGGAAAACCGACCGTTTCACTGACGGACTCCTGCTCAGCTTCTGTTAAATGGCTGTATATCTCTTTCTTCAGGAAGCTGCTCCCGCCAATCATATTTTCGCAGGCAATGATATTCAGTGTGTTTGAAGCGTCTCTTCGTCTTAACCCTTCTGCGATAGACGGAGCAATCAGCTTCAGCACGTTCGGGCCAACTGCTGTTGTGATGAGCGCCGCCTCATTGATCAGCCGATACAGCTCCTCCAGCTGGCTGCCGCTATTGATGGCACTGACCGGACCGATTACCTCTGATGAATGCCCCTCTTCTGCCAGCTCCACTGTGTATTCCCGTTTTTCATTGAGGAGGCTGACCATCGTATCGTTCACATCCGCAAACACCACATCATAGCCGGAGTGGTGAAGCAGTGCGCCGATAAACCCCCTCCCGATATTTCCCGCACCGAAATGTAAGGCGATCATGTCAGTTCACCTCGTTGAAAATGGCGATCAAATCTTCTTCGCTTTTAGCAGAGATTAGGCGTTCAATATTTTCTTCTTCTGAACAAATGATGGCGATGTTAGACAAAATGTCTAAATGCTCATTATTTTTGCCCGCAATGCCGAATACCACTTTTGCCGTGTTGCCTTCTCCGTACTCGACACCATCAGGAATCTGTATAATTGAGATTCCTGAGTGAAGCACCTCGCTTTTCGCTTCTTCGGTGCCGTGTGGAATGGCAATGAAATTCCCCATAAAAGTAGAAGACGTTTCTTCCCTTTCAAACATTTTGCTAATGTAATCCTCTGTCACATAGCCGTTGTCAATCAGCGTCTGGCCCGCCATTTTGATGGCTTCTTCTTTTGAAGATACCGTTTGGTTGAGTTTAATATTTTCCTTTGCGAGTACTTGCATGAGTATCACTCTCTTTCTATGAGATTACTTTTTAAGCTTTTCAATCAGCTCGTCATATTTCGGGCTGTTTAAGAAGTTATCCACTGATATGTGCGTCGCGTTCGGCAGCTTTGCTTTCGCGCGATCTGTTAAATCTTTGTGGGTGATGACAATGTCAGTATCGCTTGGCAGATTGTTAATGGCCGTATTGGTCACACTGATGTCAAGCTCTGCTTTTTTCACTTTGTTTCTTAAGATGGATGCTCCCATGGCGCTCGATCCCATTCCCGCATCACATGCAAAGATAATTTTATTTACGCTTTCAGGAGACAGCTCAGACGCTTCCTCAGCTTTGGTTTGTTCCGCTTCTAAAGCTGCGGCTGCTTGGCTTTTCTTCCCCTTCATGGACTGCATTTTTTCAGTTGCGGCAGCGAGGTCTTCTTCGCTTGCTTTTGAAGATTTCAGGATCACTGCTGATACGATGAACGAAACAGCCGCAGCGACCAATACACCCGCCAATACGCCGAAGTAGCCGCCTCTTGGCGTCATCGCCATCAATGCGATAATGCTTCCCGGTGACGATGCTGCGACAAGTCCGGCATTAAAGATCGTGAACGTTAAGAGTCCGCTTGCTCCGCCGGCAATAGCTGCCAGAATCAGGGCCGGTTTCATCAAAATGTACGGGAAGTAAATCTCGTGAATCCCGCCGAAGAAATGAATGATCGCCGCTCCGGGAGCCGTTGATTTTGAAGAACCTTTGCCAAAGAACATGTACGCCAGCAAAATGCCGAGTCCCGGTCCAGGGTTGGCTTCTACTAAAAACAGAATTGATTTTCCCGTTTGGGCTGCCTGCTCGATTCCGATCGGGCTTAAGATTCCATGGTTAATGGCGTTGTTTAGGAACAACACTTTCGCCGGTTCCACAAAAACGCTGGCTACAGGCAGTAAATTAGCGTGTACAATAACTTCCACACCGGCCGCCAGCAATTTGTTTAACGTCAGGACAACTGGGCCAATGGCGTAAAACGCGAGAATCGTTAAAGCCGCGCCGACAATCCCTGCCGTAAAGTTGTTGATCAGCATTTCAAAGCCTTGTTTGACTTTATCCTTGAACAATTTATCCGTCTGTTTAATGAGGTATCCGCCAAGCGGCCCCATGATCATTGCACCTAAAAACATTGGAATATCCGACCCGACAATCACCCCGATTGCCGCTGTTGCCCCGACGACTCCGCCGCGGTGGTCGTAAATCATTTTTCCGCCTGTATACGCTATCAAAAGCGGCAGTAAATATGTGATCATCGGGCTGACAAGTGTATTCAGCTGTTCATTCGGAAACCATCCCGCCGGAATAAACAGCGCGGTAATGATGCCCCACGCGATAAACGCGCCGATATTCGGCATGATCATTCCGCTCAAATAACTGCCGAAGCGCTGCACTTTCACTTTCATGCCGCCTTGCTGCTGTTCTTGCTGCATATATAAACCCTCCCTGTTTTGTTTGTCGCTGTAAGATATAAAAAGATGTTCAGAGAATGATGCTTCCCTTTGACTCTATGTTAAAACGCTTACAGTCCCTATACAATTGAAAGTAAAGAGGACTTTGGCACAAGGGTGTGACAATTTTTTAAAAATAAAAAGGCCCCTGATATCAGGAGCCTTTTCTCTTTCCTCTATAAATAATGTTCCCGTTTTGAATCACGTACTTGGCGATCATCCGCTCACTCACAATGAAAACGGGATAGGCACACACAAGCGCAAAAACAGCCATCGGCACGTGCTGTACGGCCGGCAGCATTGTGCCTGCCGCCTTGCGGAGAAGCAGCAAAAGATAAATGAGCAGCACGATGACTGCTAATGACACCAGCATAATCGGAGCTGATACTTTATATTCATGAAGCCGTTCCCGGCAGTGTCCGCAGCGAAATTGACAAGGCACATTTGATGATCTGACCATGTCGCCTGTCAAAGGTTTGCCGCAGTTCGGGCATCGTGTTTCTTTCATAGGGTATTCCTCACTTTCCATTCCATATGTCTATTATACCAGAGTCCCTTCTGTTTCGTTTTGTTGCTGTTCAACACATTTTCACATTTTTTATCATCAGCTTACTTGTCTCTGTCTCTAAAATCCTCTACGCTTAAATAGATCTTATTTGGAGGGGATGTATGAATGCTTCCGATTAATAGACAGCAACACATCCTGAAGTGGCTGAAAGAAGAAGGCGCGCTCAGAATTTCTGATATCAGCGCAAGGTTCGGTGTTTCAGAAATGACAGTATACAGAGATGTCAATCAGCTTGTTCAGTCAAATCAGGTCATTAAAACAGCCGGCGGCATCACGCTCCCAGCCCGAACACCTCAAGCGGATCATATGTGCAGCTATTGTCTGAAGCCGGTCAATCAAGCCCATTCGGTTCAGCTGATTACGGTAAACCAAGACATTGAACAGCTATGCTGCGCACATTGTGCGTTTTTGCGGTACGCAGATAAAACGGAAGAGGTTTCACACTTGATTTGCAGAGATTTTCTGTTACACACAACAGTCAGTGCCGGTTCGGCTTATTTCGTCGTAAATGCTGAACTAAACCTGCACTGCTGCCAGCCTCAGGCGATTCCGTTTGCGACACTCGACCATGCCGAACGGTTTCGAAAAGGATTCGGCGGAGCCGTCCGCACCTTCGACCAGGCGCTGGAAGACATGCTTCAAGACAGAAAAAAACGCTGCACCTGCACCAAGAAATAACACAATATATACAGCGGAAGGTGGTGTCTGAGTGATGAAGCGAAACAGATGGTGGATCATCCTTCTGCTTTTTCTTGTTTTCCTGCCGAAAACAAGCTTTGCTCACGCCTATATTGTCAAATCTTCACCTGGTGAAAACAGCGAATTAAAAAGCGCCCCTTCACAGGTGGAAATCGAATTTAATGAACCGGTTGAAGAAGGGTTTCATTACATTAAAGTCTATAATTCAAACGGCGATCGGGTGGATACAGATAAGACTGAAATCAAAAAAGATAATCATCACATCATGACAGTGAAGCTGAAAAAGAATCTGCCGCATGATGTGTACAGAGCGGAATGGAATGCCGTGTCCGCGGACGGGCATCCGGTTTCCGGCGTCATTCCGTTTAGCATCGGGAAAGCGGACGGCGGATTCAGCAGCCAAAAAGCCGCCGGTTCAGCGCTGAATCCGGCAACAGCCGCAGACCGCGCGATTCTGTATACAGCCTTATCTCTGTTTATCGGGACGGTTTTCTTCCATCTCTTCTGGTATAAAGGAGATCCAGAACAACTCGCCAAACGGACGAGACGTATCCTGATCGTCTCGATCACTGCATTGGGGCTGGCGCTTTTGCTTCAGCTTCCCATTCAGACAAAAGCTAACGCGGGCGGCGGCTGGGGCAGCGCCTTCCAGCCGGGCTACATCAGAGAAACTCTGTTTGAGACAGCAGGCGGCACCATTTGGATCATACAGGCCCTGTTGTACGTGCTGCTTGCACTGTCTGCGATCCCTGTGATACGCAAAAAACGCTTTTCGTCCTTTGGCTATTGGACAGCGCCGCTCATTTTCTTTTTCGGTCTCCTGCTTGCCAAAGCGTTTACCGGACATGCTGCTGTCGTTGAAGAAAAAGCGGTCGGCATTTTGATGGATTTCCTTCATTTATCTTCCGCTTCCATCTGGGTTGGCGGAATAGCAGCACTCGTTTTGCTGCTCGCAAAAGAATGGAGGCAGCCTGACAAAACGCTCGCATGGGAAACGGTAAGCCGGTTCTCCCCATGGGCGCTTACTGCAGTCGGCGTCATTTTGTTTTCAGGCTTGCTCAATGGATTTTTCATCATTCGATCAATGGATTCGCTGTTCCATACAGCGTACGGCCAAGCTCTTATAGTAAAAAGCGGACTGTTTGTGTTGATGCTGGTCTTAGGCGCGCTTCATTTTCTGCTCACCAGAAAGCAGCGCCGCACAGGAATCAGCCGAACGCTCAAAATGGAATGGGCAATCGGCATCGCTGTATTGATCACAGCGGCCGTGTTTACAAGCCTGCCAAGCCCACCTGAGCCGGCGCCGGAACCGTTCTTCCAAACGAAAGCGATTGAGAACGGACAAAGCGTGTCTCTCAGCATCAGCCCGAACCAACCAGGGAAAAACGAATTTGAGCTGCGGATCACTGACCATAACGGCGAACCGGTGAAAAACATCCAGCAAATCACGTTAACCATTTATAAAACAGGCCTGTCAGGCAGCGAAAACAAAAGCACGTTTCAATTAAAAGAGAAAACAAAAGGCGTCTTTCAGGATGAAAACCTATCCATTAATGAAAAGGGAAACTGGAAGATCAAAGTCCACGGGCTGACCGGAGACTTTAACGAAATCAATATCATGTTTACAAAGACCCATTAAAGGAGTGTTTGAATTGTTGAAGAAAATTGCATTCACGCTATGTCCGGCTATCGTCGGCTCTCTCTTATTCTTTACGGCCCCTGCCAGTGCGCACGTTACGGTAAAGCCTGCTGAATCCGCTGCAGGCTCTTGGGAAACTTATACGATGAAGGTTCCTTCTGAGAAAAATCAGTCGACAACAAAGGTTGTCCTCAAAATGCCGAAGGATGTTGAATTCCAGCAATACGAGCCAATTCCGGGCTGGAAGGTATCCACCCAGAAACACGACGACAAATCAGTGTCCGTGACGTGGGAAGCGACTGACGGCGGCATTCAGGAAGGACAGTTCCAGCGGTTTACCTTTGTTGCCAAAAACCCTGACAAAGCGGAGGAAGCAGCTTGGGACGCATACCAATATTACAAAGACGGCAGCATTGTCGAGTGGACAGGTGACGAGGATGCGGATACGCCTCATTCCATTACAAACATCACCGCTGCAAAGCAAGTGACAGATGAGCACGGTGCTACGAAAACAGAGGACGATTCCAAAGAATCGGGCTCTTCTGCTCTGGACATCACAGCGATTGTGCTGTCTGCGGCAGCCATTATTTTATCTATAGCAGCGCTTGTAAAGAAAAAGCGTGCGTAATAAAAAAGCGATCCAGATGTCATGTCTGGGTCGCTTTTTTTGTTTAACCGCGTCCTGCTTGGAATGAGGGATATTGTGTCATACCGCCGTCCGCGAATAACGTGATGCCTGTGACGTAGCTGGCTTCCTTCGAAGCAAGCCAGGCTGCTACTGCGGCGACCTCCTCCGGTTCGCCGATATATCCCATTGGAATCATGCTTTCTACATCAGCTTTCTGTTTAGGGTCAGCGAATTTTTCAGCATTGATTGGCGTGTTGATCGCGCCTGGCCCAATATTATTGACGCGAATGCCCTTCGGCGCGTATTCCAACGCCAATGTTTCTGTCATCAACTTTATCCCGCCTTTACTTGCCGCATAGTGGACAAATAACGGCCAAGGAATCACTTCGTGCACACTGGACATGTTGATGACATTTCCCTTGATATCATTTTCTACGAAATATTTAATCGCTTCACGGCTTCCTAAAAAGGCGCCCGTTAAGTTCGTGCTGATGACTTTATCCCAATCCTTCAACGGCATTTCGTGAGATGGCACAGGATTTTCAAGTCCCGCATTATTAATCATAATATCGAGTGTGCCGAACTCTTTAATGGCAGTTTGCACAATATTTTTTACATCTTCCTCTTTCGTGACATCTCCTTGGACGATAACTGCTTCACCGCCCGCCTTGATGACCTCTTCTTTTACCTCGTTTGGATCCTGTTTATCACTATAATAGTTGATAACCACTTTTGCCTGCTCCTTGCCGAAGCGAAGGGCCATGGCTTTCCCAAGACCTGATGCAGCGCCTGTAATGGCGACGACTTTTCCTTTTAAATCTGGATACATATACATCCTCCTCAATTGTTATGAATTCGTTTTGGCGATTCCTAAAAATACAGCGGCCGCAATAATCAGTGCAATCCCTATGGCAATCGCAATAAGCTGGCGTTTTGTTTTCTTTTCACGCAGGATGAAAATGCCGCCGAGCGTTGAAATGACAATTCCCATTTGAGAGAGAGAAAAGCTTGTTGCGACACCGACTCTCGGCTGAGAAATAAACAAAAACATATTTCCGCCTGCCCAGATTAATCCTGGGAGAATATTTCTGATCGCATATTTGTTAAAGGGTTTGTGTCTATAGGTTAAAACTAACCCTCCAACCACCATGCCAATCGCCTGTGGCAGCAGCGCGGACCAGCCGGACACATTGAACAATCTCGCCACGACGACATAAACCAAATAACCAAGAGTCGAGACAAGGAGAATCAAAATGCCCTTTTTCAAGTTGCTTGGCTCGCCCTCTGTTTTATCCTTCTTATCTTCCAAAGATGTGAGAATGATTCCCACAATGATAAAGATCAGAGCGAGAATGCCAAGCGTAATCGCAATCGGTGTTGACCATTCGCGGAACACGATCACACCGAACAACGATGTGGAAACGAGCTGCATTCCTGTGGAAATCGGCATTGTTTTAGATACACCCATCAATTCAATGCTTTTCAGCTGGTTGGCCTGCCCAAGTGACCAAAATAAGCCGGATACGATTCCAACAATAAAAATCCGCAGTGACAGAACGGGCTGAACAAAAAAGTAAATAACGATAGAAACAATGAGCGCCCCGATCGTCGTTCCCAGTGTCTGGCTGTACGGCCCGCCGCCTAATTTCACATTGAAGAGAACAATGCTCCCCCAAAACAAAGCCGGGAGAAGAGCCAATAATAAATCCATTGTTGGGGAACCTTCTTTCAAAATGTATTTGCTGTTATTTTGTCTGGAATGGCTGGGTTTATTCGCCGGAACAGCAAAAAGAGCTGCCGGAAGATCCGGCAGCTCTCAGGAGCTTGCATTCTTTTACAAACCGATGGACATATATTTTGTTTCAAGATAAGGCTCGATGCCTTCCGAACCGCCTTCGCGGCCGATGCCGCTTTCTTTCATTCCGCCGAATGGCGCTTGAACCGCTGATGGTCCGCCGTCATTCCAGCCGATAATCCCGTACTCAAGGTTTTCGGAAATATAGATGCCGCGGCGGTAGTTTTCTGTGAAGAAGTAAGCAGCCAGGCCGTACGGTGTATCGTTGGCAAGCTGAATCGCTTCATCAATATCAGAAAACGTGACGATCGGTGCAACCGGGCCGAATGTTTCCTCATGCATGATATTCATGGACGTATCGACATCTGCGAGAACTGTCGGGTTGACGAAGTAGCAGCCTTTGTCATCGTTTCGGTCATACGTGCCCCCAGCGAGAACTTTCGCACCTTTTTCAACCGCATCATCAATTTGGCTGACAATTTTTTCGAAACCTCTTTTGTTGATAATCGGGCCGACATTGACGCCTTCTTCAAGTCCATTTCCGACTTTTAGCTTAGACACTTGCTCGCTCAGTTTCGCCGCAAATTCATCTTTGATGGATTCATGGACGATCAGGCGGTTCGCACATACGCATGTTTGGCCCGCGTTTCGGTATTTAGACACCATCGCCTGTTCAACGGCAAGGTCTATGTTTGCATCTTCATCCACGATCAGCGGGGCATGTCCGCCGAGCTCCATGGAAACATGTTTCACGGTGTCCGCACTATTTTTCATGAGGATTTTCCCTACCGGCGTTGATCCTGTGAACGTGATTTTGCGGATTTTCGGACTGCCTGTGAACACATTTCCAATTTCTTCTCCATCGCCGATGACTACCTGAAGAACGTCCTTCGGAATGCCCGCTTCATATGCGAGGCGCGCAAGCTCATAGGCAGACAGCGGTGTGTCCGGCGCCGGCTTGATGATAAACGTACAGCCGGCAGCAAGAGCAGGTGCCGCTTTGCGTGTAATCATCGCATTCGGGAAATTCCAAGGCGTGATGGCAGCAACAGGGCCGACTGGCTGGCGTGTGACGACAATTCGTTTACCGGTTGTCGGAGCAGGCACAGTTCTTCCGTACACACGCTTCGCTTCCTCTGCGAACCATTCGATATAGCCTGCGCCGTACAGGACCTCGCCGACCGCTTCCTGATACGGTTTTCCGTTTTCCTTTGTAATTAAATCTGCAAGTTCTTCTTTATGTTCAACAATCAGCTCATACCATTTTTTCAAAAGAGACGCTCTTTCGTTCGCTGATGTTTTAGACCACGTTTTAAACGCTTGATGTGAACGTTCAATGGCTTCTTCTACTTCTTTGGCTGATTGCTGAGGAATCGTTTTGATCTCCTCGCCCGTAGCCGGGTTGTAGACCGTTAATTGATCTGGCATATTGAACATTCCCTTCTTTTCATGATTACTTAAAATGATAGCAGACCCAGCCGTTTTCTTTCCAATAATTAAGCTCGCAGGCCCGCCTCCAAAATGCTGAGTCCTTCATTCAGAAGGCTGTCTGAGATGACGAGCGGCGTCAGAAAGCGGATGATATTGCCATTAATTCCCGCAGTCAGCAAAAGCAATCCGTTTTGATTCGCATACGCCGCGATTGCTGCCGCTTTCGCTTTATCAGGCTCACACGTGTCAGGATCCTTGACGATTTCGATTGCGGCCATTGCTCCGAGTCTGCGGATGTCACCGATAAACGGGAATTCTTGTTTCCACTCATACGCCTTGTTTTCAATCGTTTTGCCAATTTTTTCAGAACGCTCATTCAGCCCTTCTTCTTCAATAATATCCAAGACAGCCAAAGCCGCCGCGCACCCGAGCGGGCTGCCGGCATACGTGCCGCCCAGCTCCCCTGGCGCTGCTGCATCAAGCATTTCCGCACGGCCGATCACACCGCTTAACGGCAATCCCGCTGCAAGTGATTTAGAAACCGTGATCAGATCAGGAACAACATCAAAATGTTCAATTGCGAAATAGGTGCCTGTTCTGGCAAAACCCGTTTGAATTTCATCAGCCACAAAAACAATGCCGTGTTCTTTGCAAAAAGATGCGACATGCTGCACAAATCGTTTCGAAGGAATAATAAAGCCGCCTTCTCCCTGTACAGGCTCCATCACGACACATGCGACCGTTTCCGGCGCGACTGATGCGATGAAGAAATCATTGAACGCTTGGATGATCATGTCATCATAGCTTTCATCACTCATGCCGGCCGGCTTCTGATAATAATAGGGGAATGGTGCTTGATAAACCTCTGACGCAAAAGGTCCGAAGCCGAATTTATAAGGTTTTACCTTGCTCGTCATGCTCATCGTCATATTCGTGCGCCCATGAAACCCGCGTGTAAACGAGACAACCCCTTGGCGCTTTGTATACTTTCTGGCAATTTTTACAGCGTTTTCGACCGCTTCCGCTCCTGAGTTCAGAAAGATCGCTTTTTTCTCATGGCCGCCCGGTGCAATGCCGCACAGTTTTTCCGCTAATTCGATATAAGACGGGTACATCATGACATTGAAACCCGGGTGAATCAGCTCCTCCGCCTGCCGCTTCACAGCCTCAACGACCTTCGGATGCGAGTGTCCGACATTTAACGTTCCGATGGCGCCTGCAAAATCAATAAATCTCCGGCCGTCCAAATCGTACAGCTCAGCCCCTACTCCTTTTACCGCCAGACTGCGATTGCCGTTGCTCACACCTTTGGACACGAATTGATCCCGTTTTTGCTGCCACTGGGCAGTCGTGATGCTTGCTGTTGTTTGACTCATGTGTATGTCCCCCTGTCGCTATTTTCTTACCATTCTGACTTCTCTTTGGTATGATGAAAAGTATCAATTATAACTTTTTGATGGTACCAGAAGGAGAAACTGCAAATGGACATCACAATCACACTCGATCGCTCAGAACAAGCCGATTATATCTATCAGCAAATTTATCAAAAGTTGAAAAAAGAAATTCTCAGCCGCAATCTGCTGCCACACTCGAAGGTTCCCTCCAAGAGAGAGCTGGCTGAGAAGCTGAAGGTCAGCGTAAACTCAGTGAATTCAGCCTATCAGCAGCTTCTGGCTGAGGGATATTTGTACGCCATTGAGCGAAAAGGGTTTTTCGTGGAGAAGCTCGACATGTTTTCTGCCGAGGAGCACCCCCCATTTTCATTGGCGGATGACCTGAAAGAGGTTCACATCGATCAAAGCAATTGGATTTCGTTTTCACACATGAGTGCCGATACAGACCATTTTCCGATCAAAAGCTGGTTTCGCTGCGAGCAAAAAGCGGCCTCACGCTCATATCGAACACTTGGCGATATGTCGCATCCACAAGGGATCTATGGGGTGCGCGCGGCCATTACCAGGCTCATTTCCCTGACGCGGGGCGTAAAATGCCGGCCGGAACAAATCGTCATAGGGGCAGGCACACAGGTGCTTATGCAGCTATTGACTGAGCTTTTGCCTAAGGAGGCGGTGTATGCGATGGAGGAACCCGGTTACAGGCGCATGTACCAGCTTTTAAAAAATGCCGGAAAACAGGTGAAGACCATCATGCTGGATGAAAAAGGCATGTCGATTGCTGAAATCAGCAGACAGCAGCCTGATGTACTGGTGACGACTCCGTCGCATCAATTTCCGGCCGGAACGATTATGCCTGTATCCAGAAGAATTCAGCTGCTGAACTGGGCAGCCGAAAAGCCGCACCGCTATATTATTGAAGACGATTATGATAGTGAATTTACATATGATGTAGACAGTATTCCAGCGTTGCAAAGCCTCGACCGTTTTCAAAATGTCATCTATATGGGCACCTTTTCAAAATCCCTTCTCCCTGGCTTGCGGATCAGCTATATGGTTTTGCCGCCTGAGCTATTGAGGACATACAAACAGCGAGGCTATGATTTGCAGACATGCTCGTCTCTTGCGCAGCTCACCCTGCAGGAATTTATCGAGTCCGGAGAATATCAGAAGCATATAAAAAAAATGAAGCAGCATTATAAAGAAAAGAGAGAGCGCCTGATCGCCGCTTTAGAAACAGAGTTCAGCGGAGAGGTTACCGTAAAGGGGGCAAATGCGGGACTGCATTTTGTTACTGAATTTGAAACCAGCCGCACCGAACAAGACATCCTGGCACATGCCGCCGGCCAGCAGCTTGAAATCTTCGGAATGAGCCGGTTTGATTTGAAGGAAAAAAGAAGGCAAACAGGCAGGCCCGCTCTCATTATCGGATTCGCCCGGCTTAAGGAAGAAGACATTCAGGAGGGTGTCGAGAGGCTTTCCCGTGCTGTTTACGGACATAAAAAAATCCCCGGTACAGGGGATTGATTCACCAGCGGTCCTGGTCCACATTCAGCACGGCTTCAAGCAGGCCCGGAAATGCCTTTTCGAGGTCTTCAGCGCGAAGCGAATAATACCGGCGCTTTCCTTCTATACGAACTTGAGCGATGCCTGATTCTCTCAATACTTTAAAATGATGTGACAAGGTCGATTTGGCAACCTGTACATCCGCACAGGTGCCGCACGTTTTTTCTTTCGCTCCAGCTAATTGCTTTACGAGCTCTAAACGAAGCGGATCACTCAGTGCGTGAAGGACCTTTGTCAGCTGCAACGTTTCTGTTTCTGGATGGTTTGGAATGTTCATGACACAAATGTATCACACAACAATTAGAATGACAATTTTACTATTTAAGGGTTTTTCCTTTACCTCATTTTGATTACATGTTACAGTTAGTTCGATGAAATTCGAACAATAAATTCAGCATAACGATGGAGGAGATTGACATGATCGTATTACAAGCTTACATCAAAGTAAAACCAGAAAAACGCGAGGAATTTTTGAGCGAGGCGCAATCGCTTGTTCAGCATTCAAGAGCTGAGGAAGGCAACGCGCAATACGACCTATTTGAAAAAGTAGGCGAAGAAAATACATTTGTAATGCTCGAACAATGGAAAGATGAAGCGGCGATGAAATTCCACAATGAAACCGCGCATTTCCAAGGATTTGTAGCAAAAGGAAAAGAACTACTGAGCGCTCCTCTTGATGTTGTCCGCACAGAGCTTAGCGAGTAAGGAAAGGGTGTCCCATATGAATGAAGTCATCAAATCATTAACAGACCACCGCTCGATTCGCAGCTATACAGATGAACCTGTAGCTCAGGAACAATTAGACCAAATCATTCAAGCGGTGCAATCTGCCCCAACTTCTATCAACGGGCAGCAAGTGACTGTGATCACAGTACAGGATAAAGAGCGCAAAAAGAAAATCTCCGAGCTGGCAGGCGGACAGCCTTGGATTGACCAGGCTCCTGTTTTCTTGCTGTTCTGCGCAGACTTCAACCGGGCCAAAATCGCGCTTGAAGATCTGAATGATTTCAAAATGGAGATCACAAATGGCTTAGAGTCTGTTCTTGTCGGTGCTGTAGACGCTGGTATCGCCCTCGGCACAGCGACAGCAGCGGCTGAATCACTTGGACTTGGCACGGTTCCGATCGGTGCGGTTCGCGGAAACCCTCAAGAGCTGATCGAACTGCTTGAGCTTCCGAAATACGTGTTCCCTGTATCCGGCCTTGTCATCGGCCATCCAGCTGACCGTTCAGCGAAAAAACCGCGCCTTCCGCAGGAAGCAGTCAATCATCAGGAAACATATTTGAATCAAGATGAGCTGACTTCTCACATTCAGGCATATGATGAGCAAATGTCTGAATATATGAATAAGCGGACAAACGGTAAAGAAACAAGAAATTGGTCACAGGGCATCGCTTCCTATTATGAGCGCCTGTACTATCCGCACATCCGTGAAATGCTTGAGAAACAAGGATTTAAAGTTGAAAAATAAGCCTCACCCGGCCTGTCGGATTTTCCGGCAGGCCTTTCGATTGTCCGGTTAAAATCCATTGACTTCTATTTAGTTTATTTGGTAAAATTTTTTCATTGTTACTCATTGGTTTTCTGTGAACCAATGGGTTTTCTAATGTTCAAGAAAGAAGGAAGCCATGAGATGCTTGATAAAAAAACAGATATCTTGTTAGCTGCGCGAAAGCTTTTTTCGGAAAAGGATTTTATGTCGGTTTCCATGCAGGCGATCGCAGAAGAATGTAAGATGTCAAAAGCTTCGATATATAAGCTGTTTCAATCTAAGGAAGATCTGCTTTTGGAGCTGCTGTCATTTAACCAGAAACAAATGGTGGCCGCGGCCTCAAGACTTCAGGAGAATACCGCCCTGACACCGGAGGAGCGTTTGACGCAAAAGGTCAAAATGGAGCTGGAAGGCTTCAGGCGGAATCAGCAGTTTTTCAATATGCTGACCTACGGAAATCCTAAGCTTCATAATAACCGGGTTAAACAGCATATCCATCAGACCAGGTCAACGATTATTTGCTGGCACCGTGATTCGCTGATCCAGGCGTATGGAGAAAGCATTCTTCCGTTTGTGTGGGATCTGGTCATCATTCTTCACGGCATGATGCGTGAGTTTTTAATGCTGATCAAAATAGAGGAAAAACCGCTTGAGCTTGACCCGATTGCAGAGTTTATCATCAGCACCCTCAATCAGATTGTCAAAAACAAGGAAACCCGGCAGTCTCTCCTTCCGCCCGAAGCCATCGAGCTTTACATTCATTCAGCATCCTCCTACAAGCCAAAGGATAAATCAGCCCTATTGTCGGAAAGCCTGAAGGAATTACATAATGGCATCTCTTCCCTGCCCGCCGCAGACTTTGACGTAGATGAACTGACATCCGCAGCCGCCATGCTGGAGGAAGAAGCGAAGAAGGAAGAACCCCGCGCTTTTTTGCTCAAATCACTGATTGGCTATCTGGAACAAACCGGTGTTTTAACACAGCCCGTTTCGATGTTAAAAACACTGTTAATTACTTAAAGAAAAGAAGGGATATGTATTGGACAAAAGTATCGAACCAAAACCTTTTAACCGTTCTGTCATTGTCGGCATTTTATTAGCCGGGGCGTTTGTCGCGATTTTGAATCAAACGCTGTTAATTACTGCACTTCCCCATATTATGAGGGATTTCAATGTAGATGCCAACCAAGCGCAATGGCTGACAACTTCATTTATGTTAACCAACGGGATTTTAATTCCGATTACCGCGTTTTTAATTGAGAAATTCACGAGCAGGACGCTGCTTATCACAGCAATGAGCATTTTCACTGCCGGAACAATTGTCGGGGCATTCGCGCCGAACTTCCCGGTTCTGCTTACAGCACGTATCATTCAAGCGGCCGGAGCCGGCATTATGATGCCGCTCATGCAGACCGTATTCCTGACGATCTTTCCGATTGAAAAGCGCGGCCAGGCTATGGGTATGGTCGGATTGGTCATCTCGTTCGCGCCTGCGATCGGACCGACTCTTTCCGGATGGGCAGTCGAAGCTTTCTCTTGGAGATCATTGTTTTATATCATTCTTCCGTTTGCTGTGATTGATTTAATTCTTGCCAGCATCCTGATGAAGAACGTGACGACTTTAAGAAAAACTAAGATTGATATTTTATCAGTGATCCTTTCGACATTTGGATTCGGCGGCCTTCTGTACGGCTTCTCAAGCGTCGGCTCTTACGGCTGGACCAGTTCAACCGTCTTGATTTCATTGCTGGTGGGTGTCATCGCATTGCTCCTGTTCATCACAAGACAAATGAAGCTTGAAAAACCGATGCTGGAATTCCGCGTATTTACATTTGGTGTCTTCAGCTTAACAACCCTGCTGGGAACACTTGTCTTTGCCTTATTGATCGGTACGGAAACCATCCTGCCGCTTTATACACAAACCGTCAGAGACGTTACAGCCTTTGATACAGGTCTTATGCTTCTTCCAGGAGCCATTGTGATGGGCTTCATGTCACCGATTATCGGAAGAATTTTTGACCGTGTCGGCGGAAGAGGCCTCGCGATTGCAGGTTTCTGTATCATCTTCCTGACATCACTGCCGTTTATGCAGCTGACTGACCATACGTCACTCGCTTGGATTGTCGTTTTATACACCGTTCGTCTCTTAGGTACCGCTATGATCATGATGCCGGTGACGACAGCCGGAATCAACGCGCTGCCGCGCCACCTGATCCCGCACGGAACAGCGATGAACAATACGATTCGCCAAGTCGGCGGCTCAATCGGAACTGCACTATTGGTATCCGTCATGAGCAACCAGGCGGCTCACGCAGGCACGACAAATGTGAAGCATGCCGCCCTGCACGGCATGAACGCCGCATTTATCGTGGCAGCCTGCATTGCGCTTGCCGGCTTCCTTCTATCCTTTACATTAAAGAAACCTCAGCGCCCTGCCGAACAGCAGCCTGCACGCTGATCCATAAAAAAAGAGCCCCGCTTTTAAGCGGAGGCTCTTTTTTGTTTACTTCTCTAAACCGTCTTTCACTTCTTTAATCATTTGCGTCATAGACTCAAGTCCGCCTCCTGATAAGTACCAAGTAGCAGAATCAAGGTAGACGACATGATCATTTTTCACTGCGTTTACGTTTTTCACATAATCATTTTCAACGACTTGTTTAGTAGATGATGTTTCACCGATCGCTGTACCGCGGTCAATGACAAACAGGTAATCCGGGTTTGTTTTTGAAATGTACTCGTAAGAAACACTTTGTCCGTGAGTAGACGCTTTGATGTTTTTATCAGCCGGTGTTACGCCGAATACGTCATGGATCAGGCCGTATCTTGATTTAGAACCGAACGCGCTGATTTTTCCGTCGTTCGCCATAATGACAAGACCGTTTTTGTTAAGCTTTTCAGCTTTTTTCTTAAGATCCGCAATTGAATGATCAATTGTTGCGAGTTCATCTTTCACTTCGTCTTCTTTATCAAAGATCTTACCGATGGTTTCTGCGTCTGATTTAAATGATTCCATGTATTTCGCTGTGTCTACGCCAAGGTAAATCGTCGGCGCAATTTTAGAGAATTCTTTGTAAGACTCAGATTGTCTTCCTGAAATAATGATCAGATCAGGGTCTAAATCCGCCACTTTTTCGAAGTCTGGTTCTTTTAAGCTTCCGACATCAGCATATTTGTCATCCTCGAATTTAGACAGATACTTTGGAAGGGCTTGTTTCGGCAAGCCTGCGACTTTATCATCAAGACCGAGTTTATCTAACGTGTCTAAGCTTCCAAAATCAAATACAACAACTTTTTTAGGGTTCTTTGGTACTTTTGTGCCGTTTTTGTCCAGCTGGTGTTTCACTGTGATTTGTTCATTCTTTGAATCAGAACCTTTGCTGCTGCTTGTGCTTTGGTTTCCACATGCAGAAATGACAACTGCCGTCACCAAAGCGATGAATAGTAATGCGAACTTTTTCATGCTCTTCACCTCTTCTATATATTAAGAAAAATAAACACCTATTCTTTGATTATCAATCGTCTGAATCGGGATAGTCATATCATAGATTTCCTCAAGCACAGAGGTTTCTATCATGTCTTCAGGCGGCCCCTCTTTTACGATTCGGCCGTTTTTCAAAGCTACGATATGGTCCGAATAGACAGAAGCAAAATTGATATCGTGAATGACGATCACGATCGTTTTTCCAAGCTCCTCTACCAATCGTTTCAGCAATTTCATAATTTCAACTGAATGTTTCATATCCAGATTGTTCAGCGGCTCATCCAGAAAGATATAATCTGTATCTTGGGCAATGACCATTGCGATAAACGCCCTTTGGCACTGTCCGCCGCTCAGCTGATCCAAGTATTTGTCCTGAATATCTTCCAGTTTCATATAGCCGAGCGCCTGGTTGATATGAACCCAGTCTTCCTCTGTCAGCCGGCCCTGTGAGTACGGAAATCTGCCGAAGCTGACGAGGTCTTTGATGGTGAGCCTGATATTGATTTGGTTCGCCTGCTTTAAAATGCTCATTTTTTTGGCAAGCTCTTTGCTGTCGCAGGCTCCTATCTCTTGTCCGTCTATGAAAATCTCGCCGGAATCCTTTTTGATCAGGCGGCTCATAATAGACAGCAGCGTACTTTTGCCGGCGCCGTTAGGACCGATAAACGAGGTAATTTTGCCTTTTGGAATCGTGACTGACGTCTCTTCAAGGACCACTTTCCCGCCATATTGTTTGCTTACATTTTTGACCTCTACCATGATTTATTCTCCTTTAACAGCAAGTAGATAAAATAAATCCCGCCGGCAAAATTAATAATGACGCTCAGCGTCGTTGAGAAGGTAAACACTTTCTCAACCACAAACTGCCCTCCGACCAGCGCAATGATGCTGATGAAAACGGATCCTGCGATTAAGTATGAATGCTTATACGTTTTCAGGAATTCTCTCGCCAGGTTGACGACAAGAAGGCCTAAGAACATAATCGGCCCGACTAGCGCAGTCGAAACAGAAACAAGGATCGCAACCACGATCAGCATCTGCTTCACCACTTTGTCGTAGTCGATGCCCAAATTCACGGCGTGCTCGCGCCCGAGAGAAAGCACGTCGAAAAACTTTGTAAAACGCCAGACATAAGCGCCTGTCAGCAGGAAGATGATGAACGCGAGCCATAACAAATCCGTATTGATGTTGTTAAAGCTGGCAAACATCTTGTCCTGTACAACTTGGAACTCATTCGGATCAATCAGCATCTGCATAAAGGAAGACAGGCTGCTGAACAACGTGCCAAACACGATTCCGATGAGCAGAAGGAAAAAGATATTTCTCCCCTCTCCCTTGAACATGATCTGATACAAAACAAGGGAAAACAGTATCATCAGCAGAACAGAGATGATAAAATTGATGTTTTTATTCATGATGACAATATTCGCAGAACCGAACAGAAAGATAATGCCGGTCTGAATCAGCATGTAGAGAGAATCAAGGCCCAAGATGCCCGGCGTCAGGATGCGGTTGTTCGTAATCGTTTGAAAGATCATAGTCGAAAACGCAATCGCTCCCCCAGTCAGCGCAATGGCAGCGACCTTTTTGATTCTTCTCGGCAAGGTGTAATCCCAATTGCCTAAGTCATAAAACAGAAACAAGCCAATACATATGATGGCTAAAACAACGAGCAACGCAATTTTCATCTGGTTACGCATACGCTTTTCTCCTTAACAGCATAAACAGGAAAATGCCGCTGCCGATGATTCCGACCATCAGGCCAATCGAGATTTCGTAAGGGAAGATAATGATTCTGCCCAGTATATCGCAAAAGAGCACAAAAACCGCTCCCAATAGCGCCGTGTGCGGCAGGCTGTTCTTCAGATTGTCTCCTCTGTAAATCGAGACAATATTCGGGATGATTAAACCGAGAAACGGCAACATACCGACAGTCAAAATGACAAGAGACGTGATCAGGGACACGATAATGAGCCCGATGTTCACAACCCGTTTGTACTTCAGGCCGAGGTTGACAGAAAAACTTTCTCCCATACCGGCCAATGTGAATTTATCCGCATACACATAGGCAATGATAACGAGCGGAATACTCAGATAAAGAAGCTCGTATCTTCCTTTTACCACTAAAGAGAAGTCTCCTTGGAGCCATGATGACACATTCTGGATCAAGTCATATTTATATGCGATAAATGTCGCGATTGAACTGACGATATTCCCGAGCATTAAACCGACAAGCGGAATAAAGATGGTGTCGTTAAACTTGATTTTTTCAAGGATTTTCATAAACAGAAAATTTCCTGCAAGGGCAAAGACGAACGCGACCAGCATTTTCATTAAAGGACTGGCGGATGTGAACAGCAGCAATGAAATTAAAATGCCGAGCCGAGCCCAATCCATCGTGCCCGCCGTCGTCGGTGACACGAATTTGTTTCTGCTGATCTGCTGCATAATCAAACCGCAGATGCTCATGCTTAATCCCGCGATGACAATGCTGATCAATCGCGGCAAACGGCTTGCAAACAGCGTTGACGCCTCTTGTTTGCTTAAATCGAAGAGATCAAGCGGCGACAGATCTTCTACGCCGATAAATACAGATGTGACTGCTAATATGATAAGTAGAATAAATAAGTAACGTAACTTCATGCTGCCTCCTTACATCCTTACAGCAAAAAGAACGTATCTCCTACTCCGCAAGGACTCAAAACAATATGGCCATATAGTAATTGATTATCATTATCATTTACATATTACCATTTTTCTAGTGTTAGTCAATATTCTTTCAAAATATTAACCTAGTCATGTATTTAATTTTACTAATCATTCTAATCATTTTCCATCCCAAATCGTTAGGTTGTTTACCATATTTATCTTCAGAACGCATGTATACGGTCAACACACCTGACATTATTCCTTGTGGAAAATACAAATGTTCACGACAGAAAGAAATTCCCCCTTGATTTACAGGACTGAAAGAGAGATAATAAATACTAAATTTGTGTGAAAATTTTAAACATTAGGAGATGTAAACATGAAGGTCGTTAAATTCGGAGGCAGCTCACTCGCTTCAGGCGCCCAGCTTGAAAAGGTGTTTCACATCGTAACCTCAGACCCGGCACGGAAAGCTGTAGTCGTTTCAGCTCCGGGAAAACGCTATGCTGAGGATACGAAAGTGACTGATCTCTTAATCGCATGTGCAGAACAATATTTGGCATCAGGCAGCGCCCCTGAACTGGCGGAAGCTGTTGTGGAACGGTATGCCCTCATCGCAAATGAGCTTCAGCTAGAGCAAAGCATTATCGAAAAAATCCGCGATGATCTGTTTACGCTTTTAGAAGGAGATAAAAGCAATCCCGAGCAGTATCTTGACGCAGTTAAAGCCAGCGGGGAGGATAATAACGCCAAGCTGATCGCCGCCTATTTCCGCCATAAAGGCGTCAAAGCGGAATATGTCAACCCGAAGGATGCCGGCCTTTTTGTGACAAATGAACCCGGCAACGCGCAAGTACTTCCTGAATCCTATCAAAACCTCTATCGTCTTCGGGAACGTGACGGTCTCATCATTTTTCCCGGTTTTTTCGGATTCAGCGAGGCTGGCGATGTGATCACATTCTCACGGAGCGGTTCTGATATTACCGGCTCGATTCTTGCCAACGGGCTTCAAGCGGATTTATACGAAAACTTTACGGACGTGGACGCAGTGTACTCTGTCAATCCTTCCTACGTTGAGAATCCAAAAGAAATCAGCGAGCTGACATACAGAGAGATGCGAGAGCTTTCCTACGCGGGCTTTTCAGTGTTTCATGATGAAGCGCTCATTCCGGCATTCAGAGCGGGGATTCCTGTTCAGATCAAAAATACGAACAACCCCTCAGCCGAAGGCACCCGCGTCGTCAGCAAGCGGGATAACACAAACGGGCCTGTCGTCGGCATTGCCAGCGATACCGGTTTTTGCAGCATTTATATCAGCAAGTATCTCATGAACAGAGAAATCGGTTTTGGCCGCAGGGCCCTTCAAATCCTGGAGGAACACGGTTTAACGTATGAGCATGTTCCATCGGGAATTGATGACATGACCATCATCTTACGGGAGGGTCAAATGGATACCGCCACTGAACGCAGCGTCATTAAACGGATTCAAGAGGATCTGCACGCCGACGAAGTGATTGTCGAGCATCACCTCGCACTGATTATGGTTGTAGGAGAAGCGATGCGCCACAATGTCGGCACAACGGCAAGAGCGGCCAAAGCATTATCAGAGGCAAAGGTGAATATTGAAATGATCAACCAGGGCTCTTCTGAGGTAAGCATGATGTTCGGCGTGAAAGAAGCCGAAGAAAGAAAAGCCGTTCAAGCGTTATACCAGGAATTTTTCGCTGGCGTGCTGATCTCTTAATATACAAAAATAGCGGGCGCAAGCGTCCGCTATTTTTGATACGATCTGAATCATAGCCGAATTGTTCATTTTTTCTCTTGTCCACTCTTATCCCTGCCAAGCTGATCGTTTCTGCATACCTTATAGTATCCTTCATAGGGAGGTGAAGCCTTATGTCAGGATATTCTAACTGCGGCGGTTACGGCAATTCTTTCGCTTTGATCGTTGTATTGTTTATTCTTTTAATTATCGTAGGGACTGCGTTTTTTGGCGGCTTCTAAGCTGCTGACCGTCTCTGCGAGCGCCGTAAGGTCTACATCTTGCGGCGATGTTTTAAAAAAGAAACACCCCTTCTCACGATGAGAAGGGGTGTTGTTTCTTACGTCATTCCTCTTTCCGTCACATGAAAGTCGAGTGCTTCCGCATTAGCAGAAACGCCAGCCGCTGTAAAAATCGCGGCTGCGGCCAAACAAATAACAAACAACTTAGATTTCAATTTCATACAAACCTTCACTCCTTTGTATTTGTTTTCTTGCCTCTTCAACTTGTAGAAAGTAGGAAGCAGACAGTTTAAACCATTTCTGTTCATAGTAATATTTTGCTACTTCTAGGGCTAAATCCTCTATATCAGCGTACATATTTTTATTTTTTAAGTATTGGAAACATCGTTCGATTCCTTCTTCATTGGGCTGATCCTGATATAGGGATTGTAAAAACTCGAATTTTATCGCGTAGTCTGCATCGTCTGTTTCTTTAGCATATTCATAGCCCCGCTTGTGATATGCCGAAGCTTTATCATGTTTTCCCCGCTTATAATAAATCAGGGTGATTAAAAAATATGCTTGCGGCAGCGAATTGATGATCCTGCTGCTTTCAAACGTGGAGACCGCTTTTTCAAAGTAGTCAATAGCAGGGTCAAGAAGGTCTTGATTGTAATAGCATAATCCAAGGTTGTAATATGCTCTTCCGACCAGCTGGGCTTTTTGTTCTGCTTCGGCCATATCGAGCGCCAATTTGAAATGGCGTGCGGCTTGTTCGAAATTCCTTTCATCCATCAGGTTGACCCCGAACACGAAATGGCACTGAATGATTCTCACATTATAGGTTTCCTGCTCCACGTAAATTTCATAGGCGTTTTTTATATTGATCAGTGAAAAGTACGTTTGCTTCATATAATAATAGGCTTCCGCGATTTTAAAATAGAATTCAGCCCGTTCAATATGGTCTGCGACAAAGGAAAGCTTTTTCTCCGCCTGTTTATAATATGTAATGGCAGAAATAAATTCCCGCTTATCAAACTCATACATTCCGCGGAAAAAATTCACATAATAGTCAAGCAGCCCTTTGAGATCTGCCTGGTTGCTGTCAATGTTTCTTGATAATTCAGACAGGCTCGGCTGGTCTTCGATATTTAATTTCTCTAACGGCTCTAGATAATCAAGCATAAGCTGGTGGCGGAATTCCATTAGTGAATAATAAAGCAGCAAGTTGGAATCGTGCTGCATGTGTTTCAGTTCCTGCTGGATTTCAGCTTTTAACACTTCGGCATCCGGTACGCTGAATGTGCGGATATATTTGTACCACTCGTTAATTTTTTGACCGACCGCTGAAGAAGGAATTACCCCGCTCTTCATTCCTTCACCCTCTCCCATCAAAAACTGTTTATGTCATATTTTATCATGTTTACAGGCCGTCCCAACCCGAAAAACACGCAATCTTTGTTTCGGGAGCACGCAATAAACCGAAGCGGTATGCAAAAAAGGCGGCTGCATTTGAGATGCCGCCGCCCTGTATATTATTTCTGTTTTGCCGTTAAAGGAAGGCGGATGATGAATTTTGTACCTTTTCCTTTTTCACTCTTGATTTCTACTGTGCCCTGATGCATCTCAACGAGCTGCTTAACGATGGAGAGACCGAGTCCGTATTCCCCGTATGCCGTGTTCGTTCTTGAAATATCAGCTTTGTAGAACCGCTCCCAAATATGCTCAATATCCTCTTTTGAAATGCCGATTCCCGTATCTTCGATTTCGATAATCGTCTCTTTATATCCTTCTATTCCGCGCAGCCAAATGTCACCGTTTTGCGTAAATTGGATGCTGTTTTTCGTAATGTTGACGAGGATTTGAATGAATCGGTCGTAATCGGCATGAACGATGACGTGATCCTCTACCTGGATCATCAGCTTGTTTTGTTTTTCTTCCGCCTGCTGCTCCAAGTGCTCTTTCACGATTTCAAAAACCTCGATCAGCGGAACATCAAGCTTATTCAAGGTAATTTGCTGGGATCTGATTTTTTCATAATCCAGATTTTCTTTTACGAGCCGCAGCATGCGCTTCGTTTCCTCACTGATAAGCGAGAAGCATTTATCCTTCTTATCCTCAGGAATCGTATGGCTGTTCAGCCCTTCAACCAAACCGTTGATCGTCGTCAGCGGTGTTTTTAATTCATGTGATACGTCTGCGATAAACTGCCTTCTCCGCTTCTCAAGGCGATCGATTTCATCCCTTGATTGCTTTAATTTTTTCGCCATGATATTAAAGTCAGACGCCAGCACGCCAATTTCGTCCCCGTAGCTGTTTTCCAAGTGGATGTCATAATCGCCGGAAGCCACTTTATCCGTCGCTTCTCTCAGCTTTTGGATCCGTTTGACATGGAATTTGGACAGAAGCCAGCTGACGAGAATGGTAATGACGAGCGTGCTGATCACAGCGTAAAACATATAGAGGTTGACTTGATTGACCATCTGTTCAACGCCGCTGATCGGAGAAATCAGTAGAACGGCGCCTTTAAATTCGTTCTGAACAAATATAGGCTGCGCCACAAGGGACACTTCATCATCAAAACGGCCATCTGCCCTGATCATGACAGTCTGCCCTTTTTTCAGCTTATTCCATTCTGATTTCTTCAGCTTTTCCCTTGGTTGATGGTGAAAGCCTTCAGGAAGAAAATAAGGCTGCTGCTCTTCATTAAAGATGATAAACTGTGTCTTTCTTGTGCTTAAAATATCCTGATACGGATACAGTCTGCGCATGTCAACCTGGCCGGCTTGGAATTCGTTTGCGATCTGCACCGCATATGACGTTAATTCCTCTACTTTGTTTTGATAGGCAAACTCTTTTACAAAGTGGGAAAACAGAGAAATGATAATGACAAACGCTAAAATCAAAATGCTGATATGGCTCAGCAGCAGCTGATATAAATATTTAATCTTCATCAAATTTATACCCTACTCCCCACACAGTGTATAGGAAAGACTTGTCTTCGCTGGCAAGCTTTTTTCGCAGCCGTTTAATATGAACGTCAACCGTTCGTTCATCTCCGTAGAACTGATAGCCCCATACCTGCTCAAGCAGCTGTTCTCTGGAGAACACCTGCCGCGGGTTTTGGACAAGGTAATAAAGCAGATCGAATTCCTTCGGCGTGAGGTTTTCTACAGGCTCTCCGTTTAAAAATACTTCTCTCGTCTTCTTATTAATTGTAAAGCATTCCGATTCGATCATATCTTCATCAATGACCGCCTTGCCTGTCGCCTGGTATCTTCTGATGACGGCTTTGATGCGGGCAACCAATGTCAGCGGACTGAACGGCTTTGTGACATAATCGTCCGCTCCCATCTCAAAACCGATGACCTGATCTGATTCAGTGTCTTTGGCAGTCAGCATGATAATCGGCACCGTGCTTGTCTCTCTTATTTTTCTGCAGATGGTCACGCCGTCCATGGATGGAAGCATGATATCCAAAATGATCAGATCCCAATTTTCCTCCGTAAAACGCTGGTATCCCTCTAATCCGTCATGAACGAATTCCGCTTCAAAACCTTCCTTAAAAAAGAACATCTCCGTCATCGTACATACACTAACATTATCTTCTATCATTAATATTTTCATTATATCCTCCGGTTGTTTTGACGCTTTTTTATATATTAGCACCATTTTATACAGAAGGTTTTGTGTTTCACAATTGTTAGTTTTTATTTCATCAACTAGAAATAGATTGTTCATAGTTTTTTCATACCTTTGGACTACTATTAATTTATCAACAAGCGGGTCCGCCCCACAGGCGGTCTTATCAATAAAAATACCTATACGGAGGAACATAAATGAACTTTATCAAACGGGCCTTTTGGAATATGAAGGCTAAAAAGGGAAAAACGTTATTGCAATTATTTGTGTTTACAGTCATCTGTGTCTTTGTTCTGTCAGGCCTCACCATCCAGTCCGCAGCACAAAAATCAAGTGAACTGGCCAGACAGGAGCTCGGCGGAAGCGTAACGCTTCAAGTTGACCGCCAAAAGCAAATGGAAAAACAGCAGGACAGCGGAGAAAAACGCAGCTTCGAATCAACACCGATCACAGTGTCTGATGCAAACAAGCTTGCTGCACTTGATCATGTGAAGAGCTACAACTACATTACATCAGCTTCAGCCAACGCGGGAAACTTTGATGCGATTGAAAGCTCAAGCTCTAGTTCAAGTGATTCCAGCTCAAGCAGTTCAAGCTCAAATGCTAAAAACAGCCAAGGCGGCGGACAAGGCGGACCGCAAATGGTTCAAGCCGATCTTTCGATTGAAGGTGTCATCAGCACAGCGTTAGTCGATGATTTCTCTGACGGAGATTCAAAGATCACTAACGGACGCGCAATTACAAAATCTGATGTCGGCAAAAAGGTAACAGTGATTAACGAAACATTAGCGGAAGAAAATGATGTAAGCATTGGAGATTCGATCACAATTGAATCAGCAACAGACGAAGATACAACAGTGAAGCTGAAGATTGTCGGTATCTATAAAACAACGTCTTCAGGCGACGACCAAGCCCAAAATTTCTCTTTCTTAAATCCTTACAACAAGCTTTACACGCCTTACACAGCAACAGCAGCGCTGAAAGGCGACGGCTATAAAAATACGATTGACTCAGCTGTTTACTATATGGACGATGCGAAAAATATGGACAGTTTCGTAAAAGCAGCGAAGAAAACATCAATTGACTTCGATACGTACACACTGAATACAAACGATCAGCTTTACCAGCAAATGGTCGGCCCGATTGAAAATGTAGCTTCTTTCTCTAAAAACGTCGTGTATCTTGTATCAGTGGCAGGCGCTGTCATTCTCGGCCTGATTGTCATGATGTCAATCAGAGAGCGCAAATATGAGATGGGCGTGTTAATGGCCATCGGTGAAAAACGCTGGAAATTGATCGGACAGTTCTTAACTGAGATTCTGATCGTGGCCGTTATCGCAATCGGCCTTGCATCGGTAACGGGAAATCTAGTCGCGAACCAGCTCGGCAATCAGCTTTTATCCCAGCAGATCAGTTCATCAACTGATTCAACGCAAACCGCAAACGGACAAATGCCTGGCGGCGGTGGCGGCATGGGCGGCGGAATGTTCGGCCACAGCTCAGCAAACGTGAACGTTATCGATTCACTGAACGTCGCGGTTTCTATGAACGACATGCTTGTTCTTGGCGGAATCGGCATCTTAATCGCCATCATTGCAACATTGCTGCCGTCTATTTCAGTACTGCGGCTCCATCCGAAAACGATATTGACAAAACAAGAATAGAAAGAGGCGAAACCTATGAGCTTATTAGAATTTCAACAAGTCGGCTACTGGTATAAAGACAAAAGCCAGCCATTGTTTCAGGATATCAACATCAGCTTTCAAAAAGGAAAATTCTATACAATCGTCGGCACATCAGGGACAGGGAAAACCACTTTCCTGTCTCTGGCAGGCGGACTTGACGCACCAAAAGAAGGAACGATCCTTTACGATGGAAAAGCGGTTTCCAAAATCGGCTTAACAAATTTCAGAAATCAATATGTATCAATTGTCTTTCAGGCGTACAACCTGCTTCCATATATGACGGCTCTGCAGAACGTCACAACCGCCATGGAAATCACAGGTTCTAAAGAAAAGAACAAAGAAGCGTATGCGCTGGAAATGCTGCAGAAGGTTGGCATCAGTGAAAAACAAGCCCGTCAAAAAGTGCTGACATTAAGCGGCGGACAGCAGCAGCGGGTATCGATTACAAGAGCTTTCTGCTGTGATACGGATCTCATCGTAGCTGATGAACCGACTGGAAACCTTGATGAGGATACATCAAAAGAAATCGTGCGGCTCTTTCAAGGTCTGGCGCACAAGGAAAATAAATGCGTCATCATGGTAACGCACGATGAGCAAATTGCAAAAGTATCAGACATCAACATCAGGCTTTCAAGAGGAAGCTTTACTGTGAAGGAAAACGTCGCAGTCGTATAACAAAAGCGCGCCTCTGCCAGTGCAGACAGGGGCGCAACCTATATCCCCCTTTTATATAGAAGTGAACATAAAAAGAGCGGTGGCTGCATCCCCCCGCTCTTTTTATTGTTTCTTTTTTTCTGATCCCTTTGATTTCTCTCTTCGCTTCTTTTTCCAAACGGCTATTATAAACAAGAAAAGCGGAAATAAAAGCTGAAAGGGCAAATGAATATACAGCGGCACCACCTTCAGGCCTTCGTTCAGATGCTCCGAAAAATTAGTCGCGATGGTAATGGAAAGGATTAAGATACCCAGTCCCATCGGATATGCCAATTGAGAAGGGTTCTTTTCCTTAAAGAGCGTGGACGCGCCCACCACCACTGCGTATAAGTAGAGGCTGACCTTGAAGAAACCGCCGATGATCAGCGCCAGCATAAAAAAGACATCGAGACGGTCTAGAAATTCTTCAACCTTAATCGTCTGAATCGTACTTAAAAGCGGAAACTGGGATCTGAGTGTAAGATCAACATCAAGCACGCTAATATTAATCGCCACGGTAAGCGCCACAACCAATCCGCTGATGGCTATGGCAGCCATTCCCACTTTCTTTACATCTTTTCGGTCATTAAGATTAGGGAATATCATCACAAATAAAACAACTTCACCAAACGGAACGTACATGGTCTGTGTGAAAACAGAGTGAATGACAGGAACAATGCCGTCTTCTAAAACCGGTTTTAAATTCTGCGTATCTATGGAACCCGAGACAATAATCAGCACAAGGCCGAGAGCGCCCAGTAAATACATGGCTCCGAAAAGAAGCTCAGCCGCACGTGCGAGCACTTCAATTCCTTTTCTGACGGCATATATGCTAACAATCATTAATAAAGCGTTCACAATCAGAATCGGTGTATCATGATAAGCAAACGTCAACAGCATTTCCCCAAAATCCCGCAGCACCCGTGCTGCAATATAGGCAAAGTACAGGATATACAGAAATGAAAACAGCCAGCTCAGCTTGGTTCCGAGCATATCATCCATATATTCTTTCGGTGAAGATTCGGGGTAACATTGATAAATGCCTTGATACAAATAGTAAAGAAACAAACCGGCCGCACAGCCCAATAGAACCGCTATCCAAGCATCCCTGCCCGCCATTGAACCCGGTGTAATCAATAAGGAGCTGCCCAGCTCAAAAATAATAACCATGACAAACAGCTGTCTTATGCTGATTTTGGCTTTTTCCACCTGGCATGTCCCCTTTCTCCAGACCTATTCATCTTCAAGCTGGTGTTGGATTGGATTGTTGCGCAATCCCGTTCTTCTGATATACGTCTCTGCCTTCACATCGACTGGCAGTTCGGGCAAATACTCTTTATCCCAAGTGTCTTTCATTTTTTCCCACTGCTTCGGATACTTTCTGTATATCGTGTCACCAAATCCGATAAAGTCAATTTTATTCTTCTTGACCATTTTCACAGTGTTGGTGATTTCCTTTTCCAACTCTTTGTTGAGAGCTTTTTCAATGGCAGACAGCACCTTTGGATCAGACAATTGGAAAGGGTATTTGACAGCATCTATAATTCCTTCAACCGCCACACGCACGTGGATGTGCGGACGTCCGTTCCGCATCTCAGGTACGAGCTTTGTGGTTTGATGAGTGACCTGTAAGCTGACCGCGTCCTTTGTCTTGTCCCAATCAGCATTAATAAACGTATGCTGAACCTTGTTCATAAGCCAGACAGCTCCAACGCTTTCTTTATCCTCGATCCAATACTTTAAATGGCCTGACTTATTAAAAACCGCCAAACCGTCTGCCTGAAGAATGGCTTTCGGATCTGTTGCCTGCGTGTTTTCCATGCTGATTCCTTTTTTTTCGTCGCCAATCATCATATATCCCGGGATAACCGGTGCTCTTGTGTTGGTGGCAAGTTGTTTCAGGACGTCCTGAATATTGGTTTTGACCACCCGTCCGTATTGCGCCTCCGTGAAGTCGAGTGTTTTATTGACTTTATTTGACGGGATTTTATCAATCGGCGTCAGGATTTTCACGATGTTTTCCGCTTTCGTTTTATGAGCGATGACAACTGTGGCCGTTGTCCTGAATTCTGTGTCGCGATCAAGATTATCTAACACAAAATCCAAGCCTTCCTCTCTCGCCAGCTTTTCACTGATCGCAACGAGATTGGTATGGGCAAAGTAAAGCCGCCGGGATACTTTCATGGAGGCTTTTCTGAGAGCTTCCGTCATGTTGTCGCCTTCAATTGAATAAACGGATACAGGCGGCCTGTCTCCAGCACCGCCTCCCTGAAGCCCGCCGGCAACATTTCCGGGATTGATAATTTGAAAATGTAGCACGTAGTTGCCTTCGTTTGTCCGATCGATGCCAATCGCCGAGATAATCGCAAGGTCCGTCAGTTCCCGCTTATCCCAGCAGCCAGGCAGCACAATCACGCTCAAAAGCATGAGGACGGTTAATACACGTTTACGTACCATTCTGATCCCCTTCTTCCAAATCTTTGTTCACCATTCCGCGTGAACCGTCAGGCTCTGGGCGTTGATCATCCCCCTGCCGCACCTTATCTTGCTTGCTGATTGATTCCGGCCTTTTTTCATCAGCCCACCATGGCACCCTGAACAATGTGTCCTTTACCCCTTGAGATGAAAAAGGAGCGAGCGGCGACATATAAGGAACACCGAATGAGCGCAGGCTGCATAAATGGACAAACATCATAATAATGCCTAAAATCAGCCCGTAAAACCCCATAATAGAGGACGCAATAATAAAGATAAATCGAATGAGACGGGCTGAAATCGCCATGGCGAAAGCCGGTGTCGCGAAGCTGGCAATCGCGGTGATCGCAACGATAATGACCATGGCCGGAGAGACGATACCAGCCTGTACAGCAGCCTGTCCGATAACAAGCGCACCTACGATCGATACTGCCGAGCCGACGACACGCGGCAGCCTGACACCGGCTTCTCTGAGAATCTCAAAAGCAACCTCCATCGTAAGTGCTTCGACGACAGCTGGAAACGGGACAATTTCCCGCTGGGCTGCAATGACGACTAACAGCTGCGTCGGGATCATTTCCTGGTGAAACGTCGTGGCTGCCACGTAAACAGCCGGAGCCACGAGTGAAATAAAAAAGACTAAAACCCGCAGAACCCGTATGCTTGTCGCAATGTCAAAACGCGAATAGTAATCTTCAACAGACTGAAAGAATTGAACAAATAAGGCCGGGGCAATAAGCACAAACGGTGTTCCGTCCACAACGATCGCAAATCTTCCTTCTAACAGATTTCCCGCTACAACATCAGGGCGTTCTGTATGATACATGGTCGGAAACGTCGTAAAGGTTTCATCTTCAATCAGCTGCTCGATATATCCGGATTCTAAAATACTGTCTATGTCTATTTTTTTCAGGCGCTGCTTCACTTCCTTCAGCACCTTTTCATCACAAATGCCATGAATGTACATGAGCGCGACATCCGTGTGGGTTACAGACCCGATTTTCATTTTCTCTACCCATACATTCGGATTTTTGATGTATCGGCGGATCATGGAAATATTGGTTTGAAGAGACTCTGTAAATCCTTGGCGCGGGCCGCGGAAAGACACCTGGGTGCTCGGCTCTTGAATGGAACGCTGCTCGCCCCCTTGAGTGCTGCAGATAAGCGCTTCATCATAACCATCAGCAAAAACGAGCGCATTGCCGAGCATTAATTCAGAAAAAAGCTTGTCCCAGCTCTTTTCCGCTTTCACTCCGCCTAACGGGAGCGTTTTTTCAAGAATCTGCTGGATCGGATGAGGGTTTTGGATAGACTCATCCTGTACCAAAGGCTCGATTAACGATTCATGGATCGTGTTATTATCGACCAGCCCTGCAATATAAATAACAGCTAGATGGATACGATCCTGCTCCCCAATTTTAATCTCGCGAATGATGACGTCCGAGCTGCTTCCGACCTCCTTCTTCGTTTCCGCTATATTTTTTGCCAAACTTGCGGAAACGAGAACCGGTCTTTCATTTTCTTGCTGCTGATCCTGATTCTTTTCTTCTGTTTTCTGTTTATCTTTCGAATCGGTCTTTTCCTTTTGCTTAGAAAATAAAGGCATACACAAAATACCTTTCCTAGTTATTTTCTCATATTCTTCCTTTTGGAGTTCAGATTATGCATGCTGATGGCTGCGGTATAACTTCTCCGATAAAGATAGACACTAAAAGTGGAGGGTGATGAAGCATGAAGATATTAGGCGTGACAGGGGTCATACTGATTTGTTTATTAACCATTTCTGTTTTTATGGACATGCTTCAAGGTTTCAGTTTGACAAAAGCCATTTATAACAATGTGTCCAGCTTTAAGATGACGACGTTTGCAGAATGGGTCGTGCTTTTATTTTTTGTTTTCATATTAGTGAGAGAAATGTACGTGATCTATAAATCGAAAAAAAAGAACCCCTAAAGCGGGGCGCTTTTTTTCAAGCGATAATATTGCCGTCTGCTGTATCGCTGCTATGTCTGTTGATGGTTCCTTTGAAGATTCGATTGCCGATGATTTTGGAATTGGTTGAGGTGTTTGTTTGAATAGCTGTCGCCGTGCCTGCGGAGAGGTTATTGATGGTGTTTCCAGAGATGATAGAGCCTGCAGAACCGTTGATATAAATGACAATCGGGTTTCCGGCTGTTCTGTTGACAGAAATGGTGTTATCAAAAATTTCATGCACACCGGCGTTAATATAGATGGTAACCAAAAGCGGAGATCTCTCGAAATGGTTGCCGATAATTGAGGTTTTCGCACTTGTGGAACAGTAAATCGGGTAATTTTTAAACTCTTTACATGTGTTGTTTTTGATGATAGCGCTGGCATTGTTTGTAACAGAAACAGCATATGATTCTGGGGCTGCTTCAAACGCGTCAGGATTCAGTGTATTTCCTTCAATCACCGCGTTTCCTTGAGCGATCCAGATCCCCCGGCTGAATTTTCTCAGCACATTATCTTTAATGATCATATCGCCTCCGGAAATGTTCACGCCGTCAATGACTTGAATGAGGCAGTTATTCAGAAATGCGCTATCATCTGACAGCACTGCGCGAAGGCCGGTACTGCGCCTTGTTTCAGACAGTCCGTTTTGAATCTGGTTGCCATCTACCTTTACGTCGGAAGACTGATAAACCAATATCCCTGTGTTTTCAAAGTTGCTGATTTTATTGTTCGTGACAAGAACGCTCTTTCCCCTGACATCAATCCCGGTTGAAAACCCGGTAATGAGATTGCCTGCGATGACCGCATCACTGCTCTCTTTTCCTTGTGACACACCGAGTCCGGTAATCCCAACTCTAGGCGCAGCAGCAGCGCCTTCCGCCCGTCTGAGAATATTTCCTTTAATTACCGTTTGCGTTCCATACCCATAACTGATCGTATTGTCTGAGTGGTTTCCTTCTATTGAAATGCCGTACCCGTTAAAATTGGTCACAGAACTTGAAACGTTTCCGATAAAATGGTTATTGCGAATGGATACATTGATCGGTTCTTCATAATCAATATCACCTTCTCCATATCCTTCTATGTCTATTCCGAATCTCGGTGCTGTTCCATTCCCCGTTCCGGCATCTGCAATCACGCAGTCCTCCACCGTGACCATATCACATCCGGTAATGGAAATATTATTTCTTCTCGACCGCCGAACCTCACAGCGGCGGATGATAATTTGCTCTGACGTTCGATAATCATGATTTGTCTTTAATCCCCTCGGACTGACAATGATCCCGTCCCCGGTAAAATCAGAAATTTTGACATCATCAATGACAACATTCGAGCATCCTTCAATGCAAATGCCAAAGCCCCATTCATGGGTTGATCTTATTCCTGCGGACGCATACGTATGCTCATCGCGTTCACCGATAAGTTGTCCCCCGGAAATGGTTATATTCTCTTGCTTGCCTACATAAAATGCGGAATAACCCCACGAACTGTTCGGGATCACTTTGATGATACACTCGGGGTCCATCACAATCTCAAGGTTGCCGGGAACAATGATCCCGGCGTTTCGAAACTTCTGATTGGGATCTCCTCCAAGCGTTCCGTCTATTAAATATGTTCCCTTTGGAAACCAGACAGTATGATATCCTTTCGAAACAGCCGTACTGAGGCATTGATTAATCAGTTCTGTTGAATCCGTTTTACCATCTCCTGAGATACCGAAATCCGCCGCATTTAATATGAATTCAGCCAATTGCGAGCCTCCTTCTCTATGATTACTATCATGATACTCACAAAGGCCCGATCCGCTTGTACATTTCTCTAAAATTTTATTAAAAAAATATAAAGGAATAGTTTTGTAAGCAAACCTTACAAAAAAGGACTTAATAATTAGGATGAAATCACTATTTTTATACATTTATAATTTTTCCATTATGGAACTGTTTGAAATGAGTATAAATTATATTGACACAAGTATTATATAAGAATATGATTTTTATAATACACTTTTTTAAGAAAGGGTTTGGCTGACATGGCTTCGATTGATAACGAAAGTATCATTAAAAGCGTCCCGCAAAAAGGGTTCTTTGGTCACCCGCGAGGACTATTTACACTATTTTTCACCGAATTTTGGGAGCGTTTCTCTTACTATGGTATGAGAGCAATCTTGCTTTACTATCTGTATACAGAGACGGTAAACGGAGGGCTTGGCTTTGACAAAGGCACAGCAGTTGCCATTATGTCGATTTACGGTTCTCTCGTATACATGTCCACTATTATTGGCGGATGGCTTGCTGACCGGGTATTCGGAACCGCAAACACCGTGTTTTACGGCGGCATATTCATTATGTTCGGCCACATTGCACTCGCCTATCCGGGCAGCGCGACAGCATTCTATATCAGCATGGTGCTTATCATTATCGGAACAGGCTTATTAAAACCAAACGTTTCAAGCGTGGTTGGAGATCTTTACACGAAAGAAGACCCGCGCCGCGACTCAGGTTTTAGTATTTTCTACATGGGGATTAACCTTGGCGGTTTACTCGCGCCGTTAATTGTCGGAACACTCGGACAGAAGTACAACTATCATCTCGGCTTCGGAACTGCCGCTGTTGGAATGCTTCTCGGACTTATCGTATTTGCTCTGACAAGAAAGAATAACCTCGGGCTTGCAGGCTCAAATGTGCCGAATCCGCTGTCTAAAAAATCTGCGATTGGTACTGGAATCGGTGTTATCATTGTGGCAATCGCAGTGATTATCTCTGTACAAACAGGCATGCTGACGATCAATGGTTTCATCAACCTTGTAAGTATTCTCGGTATTTTGATTCCTATTGTTTATTTCATCATCATGTTTACAAGCAAAAAAGCGGACAAAACAGAAAAATCTCGTCTTGCCGCTTACATCCCTTTGTTTATCGGTGCTGTCATGTTCTGGGCCATTCAGGAACAGGGAGCGACCATTCTTGCGGTTTACGCTGATGAACGCATAAGGCTTTCATTGGGTGGATTAGAACTTCAGTCATCTTGGTTCCAATCATTAAATCCATTGTTTGTTGTCATTTTTGCGCCAATTTTTGCGTGGCTATGGATGAAGCTTGGCAAACGCCAGCCGTCCACGCCAGTTAAATTCTCAATCGGAATTATTCTAGCTGGCTTGTCATTTATCATTATGGTTTTCCCTGCAATGCAAGGAAAAGAAGCACTCGTAAGCCCGCTTTGGCTCGTTCTCAGCTTCCTGCTTGTCGTGCTTGGAGAGCTGTGTCTGTCTCCAGTCGGTTTATCCGTAACAACGAAACTGGCGCCAGCTGCATTCTCTGCACAGACAATGAGTATGTGGTTTCTGACTAACGCAGCAGCCCAAGCGATCAATGCCCAAGTAGCCGGATTATTTGATAAAATTCCTGAAACAACTTACTTCGGCACCATCGGTTTGATATCTATCGTACTTGGCGGCATCCTCCTGCTGCTTTCGCCGATTATCAAACGTGCGATGAAAGGGGTCTTATAATAAGAAACAGCCCGCGGATTTTGATCTGCGGGCTGTTTTTTTTATTTGTCCATCCATTTGCTGAAGCTTTGATCAAAGGCTTGCGGTTCTTCCAGCATCGGCTGATGGCCGCTCTTCTCAAAAATAACCTTCTCCACATGGGGATATAAACCGGCAACAGCATCCCAGAGTGTAACAGGCGCAACTAGATAATCATATCTTCCTAAGCCGATGTAAACCGGCACTTGAACATCAGCTAACCTCTGAATAAGATCAAGCTGGGCAAATGTATGCCCCCATAATTCATCAATAATCGGCATATTCGTGAAAACACCGTCCCATAAAGAAGCAGCATGCGGCCGCTCTTGATAAAAGCTTTTCGCTTCAGCGCGAATACACATGTGCACAAAGCGTCTCTCGGGATCTTTTTTGATGTCCAGCGGCAAATTCACGATATCTTTTTCAAAGCGTTTTTTTCTCTCAAGACTGGCTGTCTCCATGAAAAACGATTCACTTTTTCGCTGTCTTGCTTCACTGTTATCAGGTGCAGTGTTGAAAAGCGCAACCTTCCGGACATGTTCAGGATATGTCCTGGCATATTCTAAAGCCATAAATGCGTGTCCAGAATGACCCAAGATGACCACATCCTCAATCTGAAGAGACGTTCTCAGCCTTTCAATATCGGCCAAAACGGCTTCAAGCCTCAGATCTTCTGTCCGCAATTCCCGCTTTGGCTTGGCAAATCCTCTGTGATCAGCAAATATCCATTGATATTTCTGTTTGATATCTGAGGAAAAAAGACGCGGGTAGTAAACCGCACTTCCGATCACAAGGATGGGTGCGCCCTCTCCCTCGATTCGATAAGATAAATCAAAACCGTCTGAGTGACAGATTCCCGTACGTTCCATTTCTCACGCCCCCTTTGTTTTCATTATATAAAATAAAAGCCTGACGCATGGCGTCAGGCTTTCGATATTACCGTTTTAATTCCTCAAGCGTCTTTTCCCATCTGTTCAGCACCTCTTCAGGGCTGTGAAGCTGGATACGGACACCAGAAGTCAAACCAGCATATTTCGCCACATCCTCCTTCATTGAAACGATGCGGCAGGCAAAACGGTCTCTGTCATATTCGGCTTCTTTCAGAGGCGGCAAAGGCTCGCATTGCAGCTTCACATAATGAGCGGCTCCCTTCCACCATGCCGTGAACTGCGCTTTTCCTGTGCAAAGGATGTTGGCTGCAGTCGCTGTGTTTTTCCACAGAGCGATTCGGATATCTGTTCGGCTCAGAGCGATGATTTCTCCCGCGCTGATCATAGCGGCGTGCGGCCAGCCGTCCTCCGCTACCGTTTGCAGAACGAAAGCCTCATGCTGCTTCTCATTCAAGCGATTCCCGTCAAGCAGCTCAAAGAGGCGGTCTGACATACAGTTCACGCTGATCAAGCCTTTCGTTCCGGCACAGCCGGAACTTCAATTGCTGTTTCTGTTTCCTTCGGATCAATTTTAAACGCTGGATTGTATTTCGCCGGATTTGTAATGCTTTCCGGCTCACAGGATCTCCATGTGAAAAAACATGTTTGACACTGATAAACTTCCCATGCGCCTTCTACAGGCGATTTGCTCATGACTTCTCCCTTTTTCGAATCGCAACGAGGACATGTATGCATTTCGATCATCCTTTCCTTATTTATTCATTAAGTCCATTAATTTTTGTTCCCATTCTTTCGTTGTTAATGGTGAATCAAGCGGCTGTGAATAATGGCCTCTTGTTTCCGGCGCAACCGGTGTAGTGGCGTCAAGAATCATTTTGTGAGTGATTCCTGATGGATTAGATCCCGGGTCAAGCGGCAGGACAGATAAGTCTGGAATGATGACCGCATCGTGCTTCGGATGCATTTTGGTCGAAAGCGCCCACATGACCTGCGGCAGGTTGAATGGATCGACATCCTCGTCAACGACAATGACCATTTTGCAGTAGCCGAGTCCGTGCGGTGTTGTGAGCGCGCGCATGCCGACTGCTTTCGCAAATCCGCCATAGCGTGTTTTTGTGGAAACAATCGCGATCAAACCGTGTGTGTACATGGCGTTCACAGCCACAATTTCATTCGGATACGCTTCTTTTAACTGCTGATAAAGCGGCACACAAGTGTTAATGCCAATCATGTAATCGCATTCTGTCCAAGGCATGCCTAAGTATAAATGTTCAAAAATCGGATTGTTTCTATGATACACTCGTTTAATTTTAATAATCGGCATGCTGCGTCCGCCGGAATAATGGCCTGTGAACTCACCGAACGGGCCTTCATATTCACGCTCTCCGGCAATGATTTCACCTTCAAGCACTACTTCAGCGCCCCATGGAACATCAAGATCAGACAGCTTAGATTTCACGATGCGATATGGTTCACCTTGAATTGCGCCTGCCATTTCGTATTCTGATTGATCATAAAGAAGCGGAGTCGATGCCGCCGTTGTTATGACCGGCTCACAGCCGAGCGCAATGGTGACCGGAAGATTGATGCCGCGTTCTTCAGCTTGACGCAGATGGATCGCAATATCGTGCTGCGGCACAGGCTGAATGCCAAGGCGGTCTTTTCCTTTAACCTGCATTCTGTAAATCCCGACGTTTTGTTTGCCGAAATTCTCAGGATCTTCAAGGTCGCGGGAAATGACACATGCTTTGTCTAAATAGTAACCGCCGTCTCCTTGGTTAATTCTGAAAAGAGGCAGTATATTGAACAAATTGATATCTTCTGTGATTTCATTTTCATGAAACGGCGCTGATTCCTCACGTTTGACTGGCATCGGAAACTGGTCATAACGTTTCGCAAATTCAAAAAACTGTTCTTTCACCGGCGTGTCTTTCGGCATGCCCAGCATCATTGCATGGTTCGGCCAGGAGCCGATCACATTCATCGCAATTTGCGCGTTGTGATAGCCATAAATGTTATTAAATAAGAGCGCGGGGCTTTTATCGCCAAGATTGCTGGCTGCGCGTGCTGCAGCCCCTATATCCGGCTCCGGCTTTACCTCTTCATTCACTGTTAGCAGCTGTCCTTCTTTTTCAAGGGCAGCGAGAAATTCTCTGAAATCTTGATAAGCCATGATCAAGCTCCTCCTTTTTGTTTTTCAATCCCATTCCAGCGTTTCGCTTCAGGAAGGCGAATGCCGAATTGGTCCAACGTTCTGAATACAATATGGTCAACCATTTCCTCTAAGCTGCTCGGCTGATTATAAAATGCCGGCATCGGAGGAAGAATGATGGTACCCATTTTCGTAAGCGCTAGCATATTTTCGAGATGAATCTGGTTCAAAGGCGTCTCTCTCGTTAAGAGGACGAGTTTTTTTCTCTCCTTGAGCATGACATCCGCCGCACGCGTCAGCAGATTATCCGCCATCCCGGTGCGAATGCTTGCGAGAGATTTCATGCTGCATGGCGCAACAATCATTCCATCGGTATCAAACGACCCGCTTGAAATGGCTGCCGCCTGGTCCTTATGCGAATAAGTGTATGTGGCCAGTTGTTCTACTTCTTTTAAGGTATAGCCTGTTTCGTGTTTGATCGTGACGTTAGCCCAAGGAGACACGACGAGATGGGTTTCTACTTCGGCCGCCTTCAGCCACTCCAGCAGCCTGACCCCAAAAATAGCCCCTGTTGCCCCTGTCATTCCGACAACGAGTTTCACTTTGCCCCCTCCTTTACGCTTGAATTCTGCTTTCATTTCCATCATACTCCTGATATATCCATATGAAAAATATCTGTTAAATCTATATTTAATACCTAAAAGGTATAGTTAGGAGGCACTTTCTTTTGGACATTCGCCAGCTTCGATATTTCATTACCATTGCCCAAGAACAGAAAATCACGTCCGCCGCCAAAAAACTCCACATGGCGCAGCCGCCTTTAAGCAGGCAGCTGAAACAGCTGGAGGATGAGCTAGGTGTTGTTCTGTTTGACCGGAATAAGAAAAAACAAATGACGCTTACATATGAAGGAACTGTTTTTCTGAAAAGAGCCAAGGAGATTCTGCATAGGTTTGAGGATGCCGTCATCGAGGTACAAGAGCTGAAGGAGGAGGTAGCCGGCACGCTGGCAGTGGGTTCAACGATTTATTGCGCGGCTCTGATGCTTGAAAAAGTAACACAGATCAAAGAGAGATACCCGCACCTCACCTTTAATATTTGGGAGAATGAGCCTGCGACACTGTTAGAGCTGCTGGAAAGCCGTCAAATCGATGCTGCGGTCACGACGACACTGATCAAAAGCGATACAGTTCAATTCAAACAGCTTGATGATATTCCATGTGTGCTCGTGCTTTCAGAAGAAGCCGGGTATCCGTGTGGTGACACCATTAAAATGGAGGACATTCCTTCTTTTCCGCTGATTCTGCTGCGGCCTGTCAACGGAAAAGGCGTCTATAATCAGGTCATGAATGAATTTCATCGTTTGAATCTGGAGCCGCGCATTGTTTGCGAATGCCACGATTCCGCAACTTTGCTCAGTCTCGTCTCATCCGGATTCGGCGCGTCCATTCTGCCCGTCACGATGATTCCCGTCCATATGAGAAACCACGTTCACACCGTCCATATCGAAAACAATCCCTTCATTATGACACCGGCAGTCATGTGGAGAACAGACAGTTATTTGCCAAAACCGGTACAGCAATTTTTGGATTTGTTTTAAAAGATTTTGCCTTATGAAAACCAAATACTTGACTCATACTAAAAAAAAGTTATCCTTTAGATTTGTAAGCTAATTTTTTATTTCAATAAAATCAACCAGAAAAGTGGGGAATAAGATGAAAAAAGCATTATTGGCTTTATTCATGGTCGTAAGCATTGCCGTTCTCGCAGCTTGCGGAGCAGGAAATGACAATCAGTCAAAAGATAACGCCAAAGATGGCGATCTTTGGGCTTCTATTAAGAAAAAAGGTGTGCTGACAGTCGGTACGGAAGGAACATATGAACCGTTCACTTACCACGACAAAGACACTGACAAGCTGACTGGCTATGATGTGGAAGTCATCACAGAAGTCGCAAAACGCCTGGGACTGAAAGTCGACTTTAAGGAAACGCAATGGGACAGCATGTTTGCCGGCCTGAATTCCAAACGGTTTGACGTCATTGCCAACCAAGTCGGAAAAACAGATCGTGAAGACAAATATGATTTCTCAGATAAATACACAACATCAAGAGCCGTTGTCGTGACGAAAAAAGACAACAACGATATTAAGTCCGAAGCAGATGTAAAAGGAAAAACATCAGCTCAATCACTGACAAGCAACTACAACAAATTAGCTACAGATGCGGGCGCGAAAGTAGAAGGTGTTGAAGGCTTGGCACAATCCCTTCAATTGATCCAGCAAGGCCGCGTCGATATGACATACAACGATAAGCTTGCCGTATTGAACTACTTAAAAACATCAGGCAACAAAAACGTGAAAATCGCGTTTGAAACAGGCGATCCTCAGGAAACGTACTTCACGTTCCGCAAAGGAAGCGGCGAGGTTGTTGATCAAGTCAACAAAGCTTTAAAAGAAATGAAAGAGGACGGGACTCTTTCTAAAATTTCTAAAAAATGGTTCGGCGAAGATGTTTCTAAATAATCTGCCGGCATTGACGCTTGGCACGGCGATCCCGTGGGATCTGGTGCAGCAGTCATTCTGGCCGATACTTTCAGGGGGAATCTACTATACGATTCCCCTTACCATTCTTTCCTTTATATTCGGAATGATACTGGCGCTGATTACGGCGCTTGCCAGAATGTCGAAAGTGAGACCTTTGAGATGGGTGTTCAGCATATACGTATCCGCGATACGGGGCACTCCTCTTCTCGTTCAATTGTTCATCATTTTCTATCTGTTCCCGGCCTTTAACATCACATTAGATCCATTTCCAAGCGCAGTTATCGCCTTTTCATTAAACGTCGGCGCCTATGCATCTGAAATCATTCGGGCATCTATTTTATCCGTGCCGAAAGGGCAATGGGAAGCCGGCTACACAATTGGCATGACACATCAGAAAACACTGTTCCGCGTCATTTTGCCGCAGGCGTTTCGTGTGTCGATCCCGCCATTATCCAATACCTTTATCAGTCTGATCAAAGATACATCCCTTGCCTCTCAGATTTTGGTCGCTGAGCTGTTCAGAAAAGCTCAGGAAATCGGCGCGCGGAATCTTGATCAGATTTTAGTGATCTATATTGAAGCAGCCTTTATTTATTGGATTATCTGCTTCCTGCTTTCACTCGTCCAGCATGTCATCGAACGGCGTCTTGACCGCTACGTGGCCAAATAAGGAGGTTCCGAGTATGCTTACCGTTAAAGGATTAAACAAATCATTCGGTGAAAATGAAATTTTAAAAAAGATAGATATGAAGATTGAAAAAGGGAAAGTCATCGCCATACTTGGGCCTTCAGGTTCAGGGAAAACGACGCTGCTCCGCTGCCTGAACGCGCTGGAGATTCCGAATCGCGGGGAGCTTGCATTTGATGATTTCTCCATCGATTTCTCCAAAAAAGTGAAACAGGCAGATATCCTAAAGCTGCGCCGGAAATCCGGAATGGTATTCCAGGCGTATCACCTGTTCCCGCACCGCACAGCCCTTGAAAACGTGATGGAGGGCCCTGTTCAGGTGCAAAAACGGAACAAAGAGGAAGTCAGAAAAGAAGCGATTCAGCTTCTTGAAAAAGTCGGATTGAAGGACAAAATGGATTTATATCCGTTCCAGCTCTCCGGCGGCCAGCAGCAGCGCGTCGGCATCGCCCGTGCATTGGCGATTCAGCCTGAGCTCATGCTGTTTGACGAACCGACCTCAGCGCTTGACCCCGAGCTTGTCGGAGAGGTGCTGAAGGTTATCAAGGATTTGGCCAACGAAGGCTGGACCATGGTCGTCGTAACTCACGAAATCAAATTCGCCCAGGATGTGGCGGATGAAGTCATCTTCATCGACGGCGGCGTAATCGTGGAACAGGGACCGCCGGAGCAAATTTTCTCCGCACCAAAGGAAGAACGGACGCAGCGGTTCTTGAACCGGATTTTGAACCCGCTGTAAAAAGAAAAACAGGGCGTCAGCGTCCTGTTTCAGATTGTTGACAAAATCCTAAAACGATTTCGTTTTAGGATTTTGTCATTTTCAGCGTGATTGAAAGTCTAGGAAGGGCGAGCATTGGAGCACAGCGAATGTTAAATTCGTGAGCACCGAAGCGCAGGCCTGACAACGAATGCAAGGGTTTGCCAATACGCTGAAACAGGGCGCCTGCGGCGGCCCTGTTTTTTCGTTGAGCCCCTTTCGCCTATTCCGCCCTTCTGTCAGATGTGCTACAATGACAATCGACTGATTTTTACGAAAGAAGGGACCTCACGTGAAGCAAGAACTTGTTCTGCGCTGGACATTTTATTTTGCCGGTTTGATCATTTTGGCTTTTGGTGTATCCCTGACGATAGAAGGAAAAGCACTCGGCATTAGCCCGTGGGATGCATTTCATTACAGCCTGTTTCAGCACTTCGGGCTTACCGTCGGCCAGTGGTCCATCATTATTGGAGCGCTCATCGTCGGATTAACGTCATTGTTTACGAGGGCTTGGCCAAAAATTGGGGCGATCCTGAATATGGTGCTCATTGGTATATTTATAGATTTTTTCAATTTCATTCTGCCTGCCCCCTCGACCTACACGGGCTCCGTCATCGTCTTCTCTCTCGGTGTGCTCCTGATCGGCTACGGCGTCGGTGTTTATGTATCAGCAGGCCTTGGCGCGGGGCCGCGTGATTCACTGATGATGCTGATTACAGAAAAAACCGGCTGGAATGTGCAATGGGTGCGGAACGGCATGGAAATAACAATTTTATTTGCGGCATGGGGCATGGGCGGCCCGATCGGTTTTGGCACTATTTTGACCGCCATCCTCACCGGACTCATTTTGCGCTTTTCATTGCCCCAGTCAATCCAGCTGCTGAATTATGCTGTGGCAAGGCGGACAGCCGCTGTGAAAGCATCTCCGCCTATACACTAAAACAAAGCCGCCTCGGCTTTGTTTTTTTATTTTCTCCTCTATATGAGTCTTGTTGAAGTATGATAGGATGGTTTTGACAATCTTTTGCAGACGGAGGATCTAGAATGAAGATTTACGGAATGTATATGGACCGCCCGCTTTCACAGGAAGAGACTGAACGGTTAATGTCTTTCATATCGCCTGAAAAACAGGAGAAATGCCGGAGATTTTATCATAAAGAAGATGCTCACCGCACCCTGCTGGGAGATGTGCTCGTTCGCTCAGTCATCAGCGGACAGTATCAGCTGGACAAAGCCGACATCCGATTCGGCGCGCAGGAATACGGGAAGCCCTGCATCCCTGATCTTCCTAACGCCCATTTCAACATTTCTCACTCTGGCCGCTGGGTCGTTTGTGCGTTTGATTCACAGCCGATTGGCATCGATATTGAAAAAATGAAACCGATCAGCCTTGAGATCGCCAAACGTTTCTTTTCAAAAACAGAGTACAGCGACCTTTTGGCAAAAAATAAGGACGAGCAGACAGACTATTTTTATCATCTATGGTCAATGAAAGAAAGCTTTATCAAACAGGAAGGCAAAGGCTTATCGCTTCCGCTTGATTCCTTTTCAGTGCGCCTGCACCAGGACGGGAAAGTATCCATTGAGCTTCCGGACAGCCATACACCGTGCTATATCAAAACCTATGAGGTGGATCCCGCCTACAAAATGGCTGTGTGTGCCGCGCACCACGATTTCCCCGAGGATATCACAATGGTCTCGTACGGAGCGCTTTTATAAGTGGCTCATCAGCAGCTTGACGCCATGCTCAATATCTTCCGTTTTCACATTGGAAATACTGATTTTTAATAGATTTTCTTTCGGATAATCTGATAAATAATGACGGTCTATCGCCTCAAGGAGAACCCCTTGTTTTTTCAGCCTTTGAATCACCCTTGAGGCTGGCAGATCCCGAGGAAGCACCAGATGGGTGTGCATGCAGGGTGCCTGTCCGCTGGAGAACGTAAAGCGGCCGCTTCCCAGCTGCCTATGTGTTTGGATGGCTTGATGAAGCCTCAGTGACCGTTCCTTATAGGAAGCGCGGATCTTCTTCTTATGCCTGCCGTACATGCCGCTTTTCAGATAAATCTCCAACGCTGCTTGAGAAATCATCGAGCAGTCGATGTCGTTCAGCTTTTTGTACGTGTGAAACGTGTCAGCCAGCGCATCCGGCAAAACAGCGGCCCCCACGCGAAGGCCGGGGAACATCATTTTCGAGAAGCTTTTCAAATAAATGACATGCGAGGACAGATCATATGCGTACAGCGGATCTGCCTTTTTATTTTCCTCCAAATCACCGAGATAATCATCCTCAACGAGATAGACATCATACATTTCTGCCAGTCTCACAAGCTCTTGTTTATCTCGCTCTGACAAAGAGCAGCCAAGCGGGTTATGGAAGCGCGGCATCGTATAAAAAAATTTGATCGATTCTGTCTGAAACAGCCGCTCGACCTCGGCTATATCTAGCCCCTCTTCTGTTCTTCTCACTCCGATAGCAGGAATCCCAAGCGTCTCAAGCTGTTCAATCATCAAATGATAGCCCGGCTGTTCAATGGCGATCTTCTCTTTCCCATTTGGAAACGGCATTGCACAAAGCAGGGACAACGCCTGCTGAACACCTGATGTGATGAAAATATGCCGTTCATCCGCAAATACCTGCTGATTGGCCAGCAGCTTTCGGAGTACGCGAATGAGTGATGGAAGCCCCTTTGGCGTTCCATAAATAAACAAATCATTTTTGTATGTATCAATCGCTTTGTTGATGCAGTGCTGAAAATCAAGATATGGAAACACCTCGGGGTCCGGTGCAGATGTGGCAAAGTCGATGGGGCCCGGCTGCCCGCTTTTTGATTTTCCCGTCTTTTTCACAATATAATAGCCGCTTTTCGGAACCGAGTAGATGAGGTGGCGCTTTTCCAGCTCCTGCAGCGCGCGGATCACTGTGCTTTTGCTGACTTGGCAGCGGGCGGACAGCTGACGGATGGACGGGAGCCTGTCTCCTTCTTGATAGGCGCTGCTTTGCATCATCTCCTCTATCCTCGTTAAAAGACTCATATATTTCTCCATGCTTCTCCCCCTGTTTTGTACCGGTACAGTTCATTGTTTTTCTCATTGTATCGTTCTGGTCACAGCCATACAATAAAATAAAGCGACCGGCGCTGCAATTCAGATAAAGGAGCACCTCCCATTATGGTTAAAAATCAGCAAGCCTCCGCTTATATGGCGGCTATCTTATATTCGTTCATTATCGGTTTATCCTTTCTATTCGTAAAAATCGCACTGCAAACAGCTGAACCGTTTGATATTCTGGCACACCGGTTCACCATTGCGTTTGCCGCGGCCACTGTACCGGTCTTATTTGGCTGGGTAAAGCTATCAATCCGTGTAAAGGACGTCATTGCCATTTTGCCGCTCGCCCTGCTGTATCCGGCATTGTTTTTCAGCTTTCAGGCATTCGGCCTTGTGTACTCCTCCTCCTCTGAAGCGGGGATTATTCAGGCAGCGATTCCGATTTTCACGATGGTCCTTGCCGCCTATGTTTTAAAGGAACGCTCGACATGGACGCAGAAGGGCTTTACGGTTTTATCCGTTGCCGGCGTCATGTTTATTTTTGTGATGAAAGGCGTTGACGTGGAATCAGCCAGCTTAAAAGGATCTCTGCTGATCCTGCTGTCCGCTTTGTCCTCCGCGATGTACAATACCGCTGCCAGAAAAATGACGCAGCGGTTCAAGCTGACCGAGCTCACCTACATCATGTCAGCGATCGGCTTTGTCGCCTTCAACGCCATCGCCCTTGTGCGCCACGGAGCGGCTGGAACTGTCGGCACTTATGTTCAGCCATTCCGGGTGCCCGATTTTGTTCTCGCGATTGTATATTTGGGCGTGCTGTCTTCACTCGTCACTTCGTTTTTGTCCAACTATACGCTATCGCGGATTGAGGCGTTTAAAATGAGCGCTTTTAATCATGTGTCTACCATCGTGACGATGATTGCAGGAGTGGTGATTCTAAACGAAAGCCTGGCCTGGTATCATCTTGCCGGAGCGGTTTGTATTATTATTGGCGTGCTGGGGAGCAATACCAATCTGCAGAAAAAGACAAATCGCCATAGGGCCCCTGCAAAAAAATGAGAAATTATGCTAGACTGGTAGGAAAAACATGGTTTGAGGTGTAAGGTTACCGTATGACTCAATATGCTAGTGAAAGTATTAATCTTCCAGGAGAGATTACTTTTAAAGACGTAAGAGAAATCTTTTTTTATCAACTCGGAAAAATCTCATTCTTTTACTTTATATTGTTTTGCGCCATTTTTGCTGCAGTTCATTTCATTAACGGATGGCCCCGTATTGTTTATGGCAGCGAAGCGCTTAACTTGTTTATGAATAGTATTTTCATTATCGTGATGTCTGTTCTGTTTACACTGCTGCTCCTCCTTCTTCTATATGTAAAGTTTTTCAGAGCATACAAGAAGAACGAACGGATCAAATCCAAAAGAACGTATACCCTCAATCAAGAAGGAATCCGTATATGTTCTAAAAAGTATGACCTTATTTTTAATTGGAATGAAATCACGGCTGTTTTCGAATATAAAAATATCTTCCGGATCAATACATCCAGCAGCCAATATATTGCGATACCAAAACATTTTTTTCATTCCAAAGAGGAGATGAACAGATTCCGAGGAATTATCCTTAATCATACCGAAACAAAAAAAGTAAAATTCAAAAAGGATCAGCGCTAACAGTGCTGATCCTTTTATATTGATTGATGCGTTTCTTTTGCCTTCTGTTTATCTAAAAACGGCACCAGCTCTATTCCAGCCGATACACCTACAAACACGATGCACACAACAACAATCAGCAGATAATCATGGGCCATGTCAAAAAACAACCCGCCTGCATACACGCTGAGAGCTCCGGCGATCTGATGAATAAAGAAATTGATGCCTAACAGCGAGCCGATCAATCCTGTTTGATAGCTTTCTGAAATAGACGCCGCCGTCAGCGGGATCACACCTGTGTAACTGAGCCCGAATAACAGGATAAAACTGAAGTACCAAAGTTCGCTGTGATGGATTCCGAGAATGGGAATGAGTAGGCAAATCAGGCTGAGCAGCCGAATGAAAAATAAAATGGATAACATCATGCTTCTGCTGCCGAGGAGATCTGACAGCCAGCCTGCCAGTAATCCGCCAATGATAATAAACGCCCCGAACGCGGCCATCATTCCGTTGACATGAGAGACATGTGCATCCTTCAGCATCGGAACGAGATGAGCATCAATGATTCCCATTGTAAATCCGCATGTAAACACGCCGAAGTAAAGGATATGAATAAGACGAGACTGCTTTACCACGTTCCAAAATCCCCGCCAGTCATAAGATTTTTTCACTGACGGCGCTTGCACATGTGGCGGGTGTTTCATCCCGAAGGCAAGGAGCGGCAGCAGAACTGCCGCCATGACGATGCCCAATAGGGTATAGGTGTTTTGCCAGCCGGCATGATACGGAGCCGCGGCCCAAATGGGCGAGAGCAACAGCAGGCCCGCTGAGTTGGCATTGGTCAAAATAGCGAGCGCCAGACCTTTGTGTGTGTCAAACCAGCGGCTGATGAAATACTGGGTCGTCACGCCGACTGCACACGAATAGCCGATTCCACCGAGCACTCCGTAAATGGCAGAAAACACATGAACATTCGGTGAATACGGAAGCACCAAAAAGCTTGCGCTGATACAAACAGCTCCGAGCGCCATAATTTTTCTGACGCTGAACCGGTCAATAAAAAAACCGACAAAAAACTGAACGATGCCCGTTGTAATCATAAAAATGCTGACTGAAACCGAGATCAGCGACCTGTCGGCATGAAAGGTATCCGCCATCGGCAGCATAAAAAATTGAAAGGAATTTCTGAATGAGTTCATTCCGATGGCGAAAACAAACGTAAACAGCAATACAAACCATTTCATCTTGGGAGACACGTGCATGTTTCGACCTGCCTTTATTTGAGTATTGCGACTATTATATCATGTAAAAATTGACATTCCATGCAAAAAAAGCGGAACAGCCAGCGCTGTCCGCTTTTGATCACGATTGAATGATCGGATGCTGATTCAATATCGCAAAAATCCGTTCTGCCACTTCTTCCGTATGTGACAGCAGAAACATGTGCCCGCCGGCAAATTCATGGAATGTGATGTCTTTCGCCCACTTCTTCCAGCCTTCCGCATCCCGTATGCATTTTTCATCATCATGCCCGTTAAAGACATGAACAGGCGATTGGATCGAGGCCACATCGTGAAGCTCAAATTGTTCAAGAGCCCGGTAATCTGATCTGAAGGAAGGTAAGAAAAAGGACATGACCTCCTTATTTTCCACAAGCTCCGCAGGCATCCCTCCTAATTTGATAATATGATCGAGAAACTGATCATCTGGCAGATGGGACACTTTCTTCCGCTGAATATGCGGCGGCTGTATCGCAGAAATGATAACCGCCTGCGGAAATATGCCTTCCCGCTCCAGCTTTTGCGCCAGCCTGAAGGTGATCATTCCGCCCATACTGTGTCCGAACAGCACAAACGGCCGATCAGGACGAAGGTTCAATTCTTGTTTGTACAAATCGGTCAGCTCTTCGAGATCCTCAATGGCTGACGTTTGATTCGTTCCGTGTCCCGGCGGCTCGGCAGCGAGCATCTCACATTCCCCTTGCAAAAAAGCATGGAGAGGGCGAAACGATGCCGAGTAGCCGCCGGCAAATGGAAAACAGATGAGCTGCGTTTGTTCCGACGCATCAAATGATTTGAAGAGTTGGCTCATTGGCCGTCTCCTCCTTTCACACTTCATTTAGGAAACCGTTATGGTTTGTGTATTAAGAAATTCGAGCAAAATCCCTGCATTCCTATCTAGCGTTTCGCCCTGCAGCATTTCAGCGTGTGTTCCGAAGCCTCTTTTCACACGATAAGCACCTGTTGTTGCCTCTTCCCACGATGTAAGCCATTCCGGCATGTCAAAATCAGCGCCAGAAGTCAGCAGATCAATATCCGCTTTCACCTGACCTGTGCTGATCAGGTTGACGTAGTAAGAGTAGAAAGCGTGTGTTTTTTGCTTGAGGCCCTGTTTGACGGCTTCGCTGTTGAGCGCTTCATTGTCCCGGTTGACATTCATCAACGCTTCAACATCACTCTCAACCGTACGTCCGTCCAGATCACTGACACCTTGTTTTTTATAGGAATCCACCATGATGATCCGCTGAACAATGCGTCCTTGTTCCTCAAGCCTTTTGGCAGCTTCAAACGCCAGGCTGCACCCCGCTGAATACCCGAACAGTGTCAAAGGCCCTTCCGGCTGAAGCTTCTGAATCAAATCCGCATAGCGGTCAAGCCGGTCTTCCTCCTCAATAAAATCAAAGGCGTACAGCTTGTATGACGGCAGACGGCTGGACAGATTTTGGTACATGAGGCCATAGCCCAAAACCGGCGGAAATGCGAAAATGATCTGCTCCTGATCCTGATTCATTATCGTTACATCCTGCAATCCATCTGGGCCCCCGTTTTTCAAATACGCTGAAATACTGGCGATCGTCGGCGCTTCAAACAAAACCTTTACCGGGAGATCAATCCCGAGCTCTTTCTTGATGCGGGAAGCGGCGGTCATTGCCTTCAAGGAGTGCCCACCGAGCACAAAGAAATCATCATGAATGCCGACTTGCTGTCTGCCAAGAACCTCAGACCAGATTTGTGCGATCGTTTCTTCCGTCTCATCTCGTGGCCCGATCCATTCTTCCGCCAGCTGATCCTGATCCGGTTTTGGCAGCAGACGTTTATTGACCTTCCCGTTTGTCGTTAAAGGAAGCTCGTCCAAGAAAGTAAAGGTTTGCGGCACCATGTAAGCAGGAAGCTGTTTTTTCAGGTGCGCCTTTACGCCTTCAGCTGAAAGCTGCGTCCGGCTCACGAGGTAGGCGTTGATTGATGCATCGCCAGACTCATGGCGATCTGCCACAACGACCGCATCTTTCACACCTGGATATTCCTGCAGCTGCTTTTCGATTTCTTCAAGCTCAATCCGGTGTCCGCGTATTTTGACCTGGTCGTCAATCCGGCCAGCATATTCAATCGTTCCGTCCGGCAGCCAGCGTGCTAAGTCCCCTGTGCGGTAAAGCGTTTCTCCCGGTTTGAACGGGTTCGTGATAAATTTTTGCTTCGTCAGGTCATGACGGTTTACATACCCTTTAGATACGCCCATTCCGCTGATGCACAGTTCACCGACCGCCCCGAATGGCTGGAGCTGGTTTTGCTCGTTGAGAATATAAACACTGGCATTGCTGATCGGCTTTCCGATCGGCAATGAGGAGATGGAATCCGGTATATCATGCACGACGTGAGCGGTCGCAAACACCGTTCCCTCAGTCGGCCCGTAGCAGTTAATCAGCTTGCCCGGCCCCATGATTCGCAGCGCTTTTCTGACGTGAGGCACAGACGCACGCTCTCCGCCAAATAACACGCAGCGAAGGCCTCTCATCCAATCCTCTCCCGCATCTATGAGAAGATTGAATAGAGCAGTTGTCGCAAACATGACATTGACATTCTCCTGCTGGATCAAATCTGTGAGCCGTTCTGTATCAAGCAGCGTATGTTCATCTGCGATAATGAGCCTTGCCGCATTTAATATTGAAGCGTAGAAATCAAAGGTAAACGCGTCAAAGGCATAATTCGAAACAGATAAGAACGTATCTTTTTCAGAAAATGCCATGTAGTCTACGTGCTTGACCAATCCTTGAATATTGGCATGAGTGGTGATATTGCCCTTCGGCTTTCCGGTTGTGCCGGACGTGTACATGATATATGCCGGATCATCGGGTTCAATCGCGATTGCTGGGTCGCTTTCCTGTTCTGCAAACCGTGTTTGATCATCGATGAAGAGCGTTGTTCCTGTATACGGCAGCTGAGCCGCTTTTTCTTTCATCTCCTGATGTGTCAGCAGACAGGCTGCCGCACTGTCAGTCAGCATATATGAAATTCGGTCCTCAGGCAGCTTTGGATCAACCGGCAGATAAGCCGCTCCTGCCTTTAATACGCCGAGAATGCCGATCACCAGTTCAAGCGAACGCTTCGTGTACAACGCTACAACGGAGCCTTTGCCCACGCCTTGCTTTTGCAATCGGCGTGCAAGGCGGTTTGCTTCCTCATCTAATTCGCGATAGGAAAGCGTCTGGCCGGAATACGCAAGCGCCGGTGCGTCCGGATTGACGTTCACCGCTTCCTTGAACCACTTCGTCAGAGGCTTTGCCTCATGAGTTTGAGCCGGCGGGTTTAAGCCAGTAAGCAGAAACGCTCTCTCCTTGTCGTCAACGAGATTGATCGTGCTGACAGGCTGATCCGGCTTTTCGATAAGCTGCTGAATCGATGTGAGAAGCTGAGATTTCAGGCGCAGGATAAACGCCTCATCAAACACATTCTCGTTATAGGCTAGCTTAATCAGCATCTCATCCCCCGGGGAAGCCATCAGGTTAAGATCATAATTCGACTTCTCAAAAACATGTACATCCTCCATATCAAAGCCGTTTTCACTGTTTTCTTCATTTTTTGCATCCTGTAGCGGATAATTTTCAAAGACAATGATGTGGTCAATCAGTTTTGGCTGATCGGCCTGTGTTTGGATGTCATAGAGCGGCACATATTGATGCGGCTCAGACTGAAGCGATTGCTCCTGCAGCTGCTTGAGCAAACCGTTAAATGTGATATCCTCAGACAGTTTCACACGTCTTGGGACAACGTTGATAAACAGCCCGACCATATGTTCAACGCCTTTGATTTCCGCGGGACGCCCGGAAACGACTGTGCCGAAGGTCAAATCATTAGACTGCTGATAGCGGCTGATCAATACGCTCCAGACTGCCTGAAGTGCTGTACTCATAGTGGTATGCTGCGATTTAGCAAGCTCGGTAAAGGCCTTTGTTTCCGCCTCCGGCAGTGAGAAGAGCAGTTCTTTCGGCTCGTAGCCGTCTGTTTGTTTCTTTCTTTGCTCCGCGAACGTCGTCTGTCCTTCAAAATCCTCTAAGTACTCTCGCCAGTAACGCAGTGATGCTTGTTTATCCTGCTTTTCAAGCCACTTGATATAGTCTTTATACGGTTTGACAGGCGGCAAACTGTACGGCTTTTGTTCACGCAGGGCATTGTATACCTTGAACAGATCCTGCACGACGATGCCGAAGCACCAGCCGTCCAAAATAATGTGGTGGTAGCTCCACACCCATTCAAAGCTTTCTTCAGCTTTTTTGAAAATGGCTGCCCGCATGGGAATATCCCGCGTCAAATCAAAACCCCTGATCTTATCCTGTTCTTTGTATTTATTGATTTTGGCTGTTTGCTCGCTGTCCGTTAAGTGTGTCAAATCGATTTCTTCTATATGAAACTGGCGTTTTTTCAATACGACTTGGACAGGCCTTTTTACTTTTTCGTGAATGAACACGGTACGAAATACATCGTACCGGTCCATGATCACATTCATGCTTTCTTCAAGACATTTGATATTCAAGCTGCCTTTTACTTTCATCGTGATTTGTTCAAGGTAAAAGCTCTGGCCGGGATTCAGGATGGTATGAAACAGCATCCCTTCCTGCATCGGCGATAGGTAATACATATCTTGAACCTGATCCTTGCTAAATTGACTCATATGCTTCGCTCCCGCCTTCTGTAATTCCCTTGCGTTTTATTTTAAATTCTCCTCAAGCATGTCAAAGATATCGCCCATCTCGTCCATTCCAAGGTCTTCAGCACTGAAGTCGCTTGGCGTGAATTCCTTCTCTTCTTTTTCCGTACAATGGCGGATCAGCATCAGGAGATTTTCTTTAAACCGTTCCATTTGCTCCTCGACTGTAGCTCTTTCAAACTCCTTCTCATTGTAGGAGCAAGAAAGCACAAACCGGCTGTTTCTGACCATGCCGCTGAAGCTTAAAGCGTACAGTGCTTCTGATTCCTCGCTTACTTGGCGCCCCATATCGAAAGCGGACGGCTCAAAGAAGTCGGTTTTCACCTCACTGTCGAATTGGCCTAAATAGTTGAAGCTGATTTCTGGCGTGAAGCCCTTTGTTTCCGCTGTTTCTGTGACATAACGGAGAATGCCGTAGCCAACACCTTTGTCCGGAATGCGGCGCAGGTTTTCTTTGACTGTTTTGATCACGGCTGAGGCATCTGCTTCAGACATGTCGAGCACAACAGGATATTGTGCCGTAAACCAGCCGACCGTTCTGGAGATATTCACATTCGGGATGATGTCCTCCCGTCCGTGTCCCTCCAGGTTAATGCCGATTTTGGCACCGTCTGTCCATTCTTTCATCGTTAAACCGAGCGCGCTGAGAAGAATATCATTGATCTCGGTTCCATATGGCTGATGAACATCCGTTAAGAGATGTTTGGTGTCCTCTTCCGTTAATTCACAAATGACGGATTTTGTATGCTTGACGATCCGCTGCTCTGTTTCGTAGTCCTTCGGCACAGGAGAAACCTGTTCAGCGTCAATTTGCGACCAGTATTCAGCCTGCTGTAAAAGATCTGCTGATTGGCTGAATGCCGCCAGTTCTTCCGCCCAATCCTTGAAGGAATTTGTTTTTTGCGGGAAGACAATGCTCCCTTCCTTTTCAGCCTGCACGTAGCCTGAAGCAAAATCTTCAAGCAAAATCCGCCATGATACGCCGTCGACCACGAGATGGTGTACAGCGATGAGCAGGTGATCGCCAGCTTCCGTACGGTATTGCTCCGCCTTCAGAAGCGGTCCGTTTTGCAGATCGAGACTGCTTTGCAGCCTTTCCGCAAGAATCTTGATCTGGCTTTTCAGCATCTCTTCATCAGTGCCGTACAGATCCACGATTTCGAAGCTGACCTTGCTTTCGCCGATTGGTTTATATGCTTGAATGATCTCTCCGTCTTCCTCACGGTAGACCATGCGGAGCGCGTCATGATGTTCGATCAGCGCCTGCAATGTTTTCTCCACCCGTTCAGGATCAAAGCCCTTCGCGGCGTGAAGCATCACTGATTGGTTCCAGTGGTGCTTGTTCGTGAAGTTCTTTTCAAAGAACCAGCGCTGAATCGGCGTCAGAATGACTTCGCCCTCCACCGGGCCTTGGTCTGCTTGTTTGCCTTCTGCACGCTCCACGTATTGGGTCAGCTCCTCGATCGTCGGGTGCTGGAAGAGATCTTTCATCTCCAGCTTCCAGCCGTGCTGGTTCAAGCGGCTCGCCATTTGGATTCCTTTGATGGAATCTCCGCCAAGCGAGAAGAAATTGTCGCTGACACCGATCTCCGAAATGCCGAGCACGTCCTGCCAGATGCCGGCAAGCAGCTCTTCCATATCCGTTGTCGGCGCTTTGTATTCTCCGCTTCCCGCTTCGATATCTGGCTCAGGCAAGGCTTTGCGGTCAACCTTTCCGTTTGCCGTAACTGGAAGCTCGTTCAGCGTCACCCAGAACGCCGGAATCATGTAGTCCGGCAGGGTTTCTTTCAACGAAGACTTTAATGCTTCTATGTCAGCTGTTTCCGGTGTGACGTACGCCGCGATCGCTGTATTGCCGCCTTTATCCTTCACGGCTGTTACCGCCGCATCCTGCACCTCAGAAAGCTGGGCGAGCTGGACTTCGATTTCCGAGAGCTCGATCCGGTAGCCGCGGACCTTGACCTGCTGGTCGATCCGGCCGATGTATTCGATGCCGCCGTTCACCCATTTCACCAAATCGCCGGTGCGGTACATGCGTTCACCCGGCACAAACGGATCAGCGACAAACCGCTTCGCGGTTTCGTCTTCTTTATTCAGATAGCCTCGCGCCAATCCGCGTCCCGCCACGCAAAGCTCTCCGGCTACGCCTTCCGGCTGTACCTGATTGCCCTCGCCAAGAATGTACACTCTCGTATTGGCGATCGCCTGCCCGATGGAAAGCGAGCCTTCCTCCGGATTGATCTCTGTACTTGTGGCAACGACCGTATTTTCAGTCGGCCCGTAGTTGTTAACGAGCGTGTACGGCTGTTTCACGGCACGCTTCAGTTTGTCTCCGCCTGTCAGCAATACGCGGAGTGATGTGTTCTCAAGCTCCATGAACTGTTCCGCCAGCTGTGTCGGCAAGAAGGTGATCGTTACGCCGTTCGTTTCGAAATAGTCGTTCAGGCGAACGATATCAAGTCGGATGGCTTCATCTATGACGTGAAGCTCGGCGCCGATCGTCCAGGTCGGGAACATCTCCCAAATGGAGGCGTCGAATCCGAAGCCCGCGTACTTCGCACTGCGGTCCTCCGCTGTCATGCTGAACGCGTCGTGGTGCCAGAAGCACAGGTTCACAAGCGCATGGTGCTCGACCATGACACCCTTCGGCTGTCCGGTCGTTCCAGACGTGTAAATCATGTACGCCAGGTTCTCGGCGTTTGTATCCGTCTCTGGATTTTCCTCATCGTTTTCATCAAGCGGCAGGCTCAGAATCGTACGGTTGCCATCAAGAAGAATGATCTCTCCCGTATAGCTGTCCGGCACTGCGATGCCTTCCTGTTTCAAGAGAAGCTTCGCACCGCTGTCTTGTAAAATATAGTCAATCCGCTGATCCGGATAGTCAGGATCAATCGGCACAAACGCCGCTCCCGCCTTTAAGACGCCGAGCACCGCGGCGGACATTTCCAGCGACGGCTTCGTGAGAACGCCGACGCGCTCATCCGGGCTGATACCGCAGTCGATCAGAATCCGGGCAAGACGGTTCGCCTTCGCATTCAGCTCGCCGTACGTCCACGACTGGCCGTTATATGTAACAGCCGGGCGGTCTTTGTGGCGCTGGGCAGTCTCTTCGAATAGCTGATGAACGGTTTTGTCTGTCGGCACAGGCAGCGTTTTGCCCGTCCATGCCTCGAGAAGCGTTTGTTTTTCTGGTTCAGTGACGAGTGACAGGCTGGAAAGCGGCTGGTTCGGATTTTCCGCGACAGCTTTTAGTAAACGCAGAACGTATTCGCTCCATTTCTCAGCCGTTTCTTTTGAGAACAGATCAGTCGCATATTCGAGCTGCAGACCGATGCCGTTTTCATCAGTGAATCCGCCTAATGTCAGATCAAACTTAGACGTTCCCTGATGGGACTCGTAAGGTGAAATGCTTAGATTCTGCAATGTAAGCTGTTCTTTATCAGGATTTTCTGTCGTCACCATCACGTTAAACAATGGATTTCGGCTCATATCCCGAGGGAGATCAAGCTGATTGACTAAGTCCTCAAACGGATATTCCTGATGCTCCAGCGCTGACAGGTTCGTCTGCTTCGCTTGCTCCAAGAGCTCTGCAAATGTTTGCTGTTCTTCCGCTTCCATTCTTAAGGCAAGCGTATTGACGAACATTCCCGGCATGTCTTGGACATCAGCATTCATCCGGCCGGCAGTAACGGAGCCGATGACGATATCCCGCTGTCCGGAAATTTTGCTTAAAAAGACGTGGAAAACAGCGTGAAGCACCATGTGCAAGGTCGTTCCGGTTTCTGCGAGCAGTTTTTCTACCGCCTTTGCCGTCTCGCTTCCCGTACGGAAACGGACCGTGTCCCCTTTAAAGCTTTGCACAGGCGGACGGGCGAAATCGAGCGGAAGATCAAGCTCCGGCAGCTCGCCTGAAAGAACCGAGAGCCAGTACGCCTCATGCTCCTTCATCCGTTCCTTTTGCTCAGCTTCATTTTGCCAAACGGCGAAATCCTTATAATGAAGCGCCGGCTCTGGAAGCTGCTCTCCTTTGTAAAGCAGCGCCAATTCTTTTACAAAAATGCCTCTTGATACCCCGTCTGCGATGATGTGATGCATATCTAAAAGCAGCAAATGTTTTTTCGCTTCTATGCGAAGCAATGCTGCGCGAATGAGCGGTGCGCCGTTTAAGTCGAATGGCCGGATAAAGTCCTTGATCTTTTGTTCCGCTTCATCTTCTTTCGCTTCAAACACATGAAGATCAATCGCCGCCTTCTCAATAATGCGCTGAACAGGCTCACCGTTTGCTTCCATAAATGATGTCCGCAATGACTCGTGGCGGTTTACAAGCTGATTGAGTGAGTCGCGCAGACGTGAAATATCAAGCTCGCCTTCCATCAGAAGAACAGATGGCATATTGTAGCTGATCGTCTGCCGGTCAAGCTGATTCAGTACATACATCCGTTTCTGCGCGGATGACAGTGGGTACATATCCTGTTTGTCAGCCGGTTTGAGCACGTGATGGCCGCCTGAAACTGACGATGCCTCCATGCAAGCCGCAAGCTGGCGAACAGTCGGCTGCTCGAACAGCGCTTTAAGCGGTACGGTTTTCTCCAATTCAGCCTGAATGTTGGCAATGAGCATCATCCCTTTTAATGAATGGCCGCCTAAATCAAAGAAATTGTCGTCGATGCCGATCGCTTCTATGCCAAGCGTTTTCTTCCAAATGCGGCATAGGCTCTCTTCAAGCTCTGTTTCCGGTGCGGCTGAGGTCCTGCGTCCGGATTGTTCCGTGTTCGGCTTCGGCAATGCGTTTCTGTCGGTTTTCCCGTTTGCCGTCAGCGGAATGGCGTCCACCTGCACAAAGAAAGCAGGAATCATATGAGACGGCAGTGTTTGTGAAAGCTGGTTGCGGAGCACTGCTTTTTCAATGGCTTGATCCGCCGTATAATACGCACAAAGCTCTTGAAGCCCGCCCTCGGAAACTGCTAGTACAACCGCTTCTTGAATTCCGCTGAGGCTGAGCATGACCGTTTCAATTTCTTTCGGCTCAATGCGATAGCCGCGGATTTTCACCTGATCATCAGCCCGGCCGATAAATTCAAGCGTACCGTTAGAAAGTCTCCGTACGACATCTCCGGTTTTGTACATGAGACTGCCCGGCGAATATGGATTTTCAACAAATCTCTCGGCTGTCAGCTGAGGCCTGTTGAGATATCCTCTAGCAAGCCCCTGTCCCGTGATATAGAGCTGGCCGCTCGCTCCCGGAGGCACAAGCTTTAACGCCTCATTTAAGACAAGCGCACCGGCATTCGCAATCGGCTGCCCGATTGTCGGGCATTGCGCGAATGCATCCGGTTCAGACAGATTAACCCGTCCGGCGATGGCGCCGATTGTTGCTTCAGTCGGGCCGTAATGATTGATAAATTCGGTATGTCCATACATCTTGCGGAAGGCCAGAACATCATTCGGGATGATTTTTTCTCCTCCCAAGACGATCAAGCGCAAGGATTCAAAGTTTGGCTCTTTTGTAAAGCTGGCCGTGTTCACCACCGTATGGAACAGAGACGGTGTCAGTTTGATATATGTGATCCCGTGTTCCTTGATATAACGCCCCATTTCATCCGGCGCCGTATAGGTTTCCTTCGGCACGATGTGGAGCTCGCCCCCTGCCAGAAGCACAGGGAACATGCTCGTATAGCCTAGGTCGAATCCGTAAGACGAAAGCAATACAGTTTTATCGGTTTCCGTCAGGCCCGCCTCTTCACTAAACCAAGAAACATAGTTTGTCAGATTGCGATGCTCGATCTGCACGCCCTTCGGCTTCCCGGTCGTACCGGACGTATAAATGACGTATGCAAGATTGCGAGATCCGGAGATCGGAGAGGGGCGCTCCTTACTCTCATTTCTCCATTTTGCATCATCAAGGTTGATGATTGTCCCTTCATATTGCCCAATGGCCGTCATGTTTCTTTCGTTCACGACCGCAATTCTCGCACCGCTGTCCTCTAATGAATAGCGGATTCGTTCCTCAGGCGTATCAGGATCAATCGGCAGGAAAGCTGCCCCCGCTTTCATGACACCAAGAATCGATACCATAACCTCAGCTGACCGATCCATGACAATTGCGACGATGTCTTCACTTCCTGCCCCTTGCGCACGAAGATGGTGCGCCAGCTGGTTCGCCTGTTCATCAAGCTCGCGATAGGTCAGCAGATTTCCCCCAGACCTCACCGCAGAATGATCAGGTGTTTGCTGGGCCTGTTCTTCGAAAAGAGCTGCAAAGGTTGCTTCAGTAATTTGAGTCATATGTCTTTCTTCAAGCAAAGCAGCCGTTTCTGCTGGGGAAAGCAGGTCTACATCAGACAGCCGAACGTTCGGATTAGCTGCGGCCGCTTTGATGATATTGACAAAGTGGCTGCTCCAGCGCCTAATCGTCTCGTCCTTAAACAGGGCAGTCGCATAGTCAAAGCTCAGGCCGATATCCTCTTCTCGCTCGACCGCTTCCAAGGAGAGATCAAATTTCGCCACGTGATGAAGCATGGAGTATGAAGAAATCTTCAAATCTCCTAATCGCAACGATGGAATCTCCATGTTCTGCATATTGAACATCACGCTGAACAGCGGACTTCGGCTTGTATCCCTTGTAAGCGGAAGCTTTTCAATCAGCTCCTCAAGGGGATAGCTCTGGTGCTCGAATGCTTGAAGGCTTGCTGTTTTGACTTCTTCAAGGAATTGCGCAAAGGTTTTATCTCCCGCAGGCGCCGTTCTTAGTGCGACCGTGTTGACAAACATCCCCGGCACACCTTGCAGATCAGGATGTGTTCTTCCCGCAGTCGGCGAGCCGACAATGATATCGTCCTGTGACGCGTACTTAGAAAGGAGTACATTGAACGCCGCCAGCAAAAACATATACATTGTCGTATCCGTTTCTGCCAAGAGTGACTTGATTTGAGCCGACATCTGTTTATCAAGCCCAAACATCACGCGCTCTCCAGCAAAGCTCCGTTCAGCAGGCCGCTCGAAATCCGTCGGAAGATCAAGAATCGGCAGCTCCCCTTTAAAGGTATCGAGCCAGTATGCCTCATCCTTTTGATGATCAGCATGTTCTTTATGCCAAACAGCGTAATCTTTATAGTGAATTTGCGGCTGCTCAAGATCAGCGCCTTGATACATTTTGGCGAGATCACCGATCAGAATGCCTGTTGAACTGCCGTCAGTAATGATATGGTGCATATCAATCAGCAGCAGGTGGCGTTCTTCTTCAAGCTGGACAAGCTTCGAACGGACGAGCGGCGCGCGGTTTAATTCAAACGGCTGAATGAACGCTTTGATCATTTCCTCCGCGTCTTCTTCCCGTCCCTTGGCAGCCTCCAGCTGGAACGATATGTTTTTATGAACGGTTTGTATAACTTCTCCGTCGATCATGTCAAACGATGTACGAAGGATTTCGTGCCGGTTGATTAATTGCTGAATCGCTTTTTCAAGCCGGTCTTTATCTACTTCTCCCTCCAGCAAAAGTACAGCGGGGACGTTGTAGCTTGTGTTTGCTTGTCCAAGCTGATTGAGGATATACATTCTCCGCTGGGCCGGGGATACAGGATAATGCTGCTGATAAGGTGCTTGCCTGATCGGTTCAAACGTCTGCTCCTCCTTGCTTTCATTCTCGTCCAAATACAGCGCCAGTTCTTGAATGGTCGGCTTTTCAAAGAGCACTTTAATCGGTACTTCCTTATGAAAATGCTCTTGGATTTTCGCCGTCATCATCATCGCTTTCAAAGAATGACCGCCGATCATAAAGAAGTTATCGGTAACGCCTGCTTTGACGCCGAGTATCCCTTCCCAGATCTCCGCTAATTTCTTTTCATTCTCTGTTTCTGGTGCTGCGTACTCCGGCTGCACGGCTTCTGATTGAGGCGCAGGCAGTTCTTTTTTGTTGATTTTTCCGTTTGGCGTGAGCGGCAGGCTGTCCATCTGAATCAAATGGGCAGGAACCATATAGTCAGGCAAAGACTGGGACAGCGTTTTTCTCAGCCAGCTCACAGACACTTCACGGTCCGCCGTAAAGTACGCGCAAATTTCATTTTCATCTGCTTCGTTCTTGCGGATGATCACTGCAGCCTCTGTCACATGCTCTGCCATGTTCAGTTCTGTTTCAATTTCGCCAAGCTCAATTCGGAAGCCGCGCACCTTCACTTGATTGTCGATTCTTCCTAAAAATTCGATATTGCCGTCCGGCAGCCATCTCGCCAAGTCGCCAGTGCGATAAATCCTTTCACCCGGTCTGAACGGATCTTCAAGAAATTGCTTCTCCGTCAGCTCAGGAAGATTGACATAACCTCGCGCTACCCCGTTTCCTCCGACACACAGCTCGCCGGGCGCGCCAATTGGCTGCAAACGCTGCTGCTCATCCATGATGTAGGCAGTCGAATTTCCGATAGGCTTCCCGATTGGAATAGAGCCGCTAAACTCACGGTCGATCAGAAAACTTGTTGAAAATGTCGTGTTTTCTGTCGGGCCGTATCCGTTCCACAACGAAAGCGACGGCGATGCCTGCTTCACTTTGCTGACAATATGCGGCACGAGCGCATCTCCGCCGATGATTAAATGGCGCAGTGTGCCGAACATGCCGGCATCCTTTGAAGCAAGCTGGTTGAATAAAGGTGATGTCAGCCACATGGTCGTGATTCTCTGCTCACGCAGGAATGCCGCAAATTGTTTCGCATCAAGCAACGTCTCTTTTTTGACCGGATAAAGCGCGGCGCCATTCAGCAGTGCGCCGAATACCTCAAACGTGCCGGCATCAAAGCTGACAGCTCCCGTTTGCGCCATGCGGTCCTCCTCATGAACAGGAACGTAACCGGCATTTTTGACGAGACGAAGAATACTTTTATGTTCAATCATGACGCCTTTCGGTTTGCCCGTCGAACCAGATGTATACATGATGTATCCCAAATCAGACGGTGCGGAAGACAGATTGAGATTGTCAGCAGCTTCGCACTCTTCAAAGCCGATATCCAGTGTAAGAACCGGCACTTGCAGCTGATGCGCCTGGTCTGTATAAGACTTTCCGGCCAATACCATCCGAATCGAGCTGTCCTCCGCCATGAAACGAAGACGATCTTCAGGAAGCGCTGGATCAAGCGGCACATAGGCGGCGCCTGCTTTTAACACAGCCAGCATGCCGACAACGGTTTCTGCTGAGCGATCGTTCATAATCGCAGCTGTTTCCCCTTTTTGAAGACCTTGTTCGACAAGCTTTCTCGCCAGACGGTTTGCCGCTGTATTCAGCTGACGGTATGTCAGCTCGGCTCCTTCATATACGACGGCAGTGCTTGCCGGTGTTCGCTGCGCTTGCTCTTCAAACACTTGATGAACGGCCATTCCTTCTGGAAATTCGGCTTTCGTCTGATTAAACACCTCGACAATTTGCCGCTGCTCTTCGTCTCCCACAAGCCCGTACTCACGGACAAAAGCGTCCGGCTGATCGACAGCCGCTTCCATCATGCGGGTAAGGTGCTCCGCTGCCCGTTCGATAAAAGCAGAATCAAAGGCGGCACCGTTATATTTGATTTTGACAGTCCACGTTTTGCCTGGATACACAATCAGATTGAAATCGAAGCTCGTTTGCTCAAATGCGCTTTCTACCTTGATAGAAAATCCGAGGCGGTCTTCCATGCTGCCGTTTTCAAGCTCTTGGTCAAGCGGATAATTTTCAAACGCGACCAGATGGTTCAAGAGATTGCCATCAAGAGCTGAGCGTTTTTGAATCTCATAGAGCGGCACGTAATCGAAGCGCTCCGCCTCAACTGCATGCTGCTGAACAGCTGAGAAAATATCAGCGAAAGCAGCATCACGATCAACTTTTACCCGCACCGGAATGGTATTGATAAACAGTCCTGCCATCGTTTCAATCCCGTTGATTTCAGATGGCCGGCCTGATACGACCGTGCCGAAGACAACGTCATTCGTAAAGTTGTATTTGCTGAGAACAATGCCCCAAACGGCCTGAAACAGGTTAGGTCCTGTCACTTGATGGCGGTTTGCGGTTTGCTGAATGCGGGCAACCAGTTTTTCGTCCCATGTAAATGAATATTCTTTGTTAACGTATTCGTCTTTTTTCTCAAGCAGGCGGCCCGGGAGCACGCTCGGCTGTTCAAAACCAGCCAAGCGTTCGCTCCAGTAGCTCTCCGCTTCTTCATTGTCCTGTTTTCCAAGCCACTTGATGTAGTCGGAATAAGGCTTTCCCTGACCGTTTGCCGGTGTTCGGCCTGCTCTGAGCACTTCGTAATTTTGGAACAGGCTTTTCATGAGTACGCCCATGCTCCAGCCGTCCATCATAATATGATGATTACTCCAGACAAGATACAGCTGATCTGCATCAAGACGGAAAACCGCCACCTTGAACAGCATGTCTTTTGCCAGGTTAAAACCTTGGCGCTGCACGTCTTGTTTATAACGCTCAATATGCTCTTTCTGGCGGTTTTGGTCCGCATGACTAATATCTTCATAGTGCACCTTTGTTTTGCGTTCCGCTAACACGACCTGACGCGGTTTTTGCAGCTGCTGATGCACAAATACCGTACGGAGAATATCGTATGACCGAATCAGTTCATTGACGCTTTTCTCAAAGATTTCAAGATCAAAAGCACCGTGAATTCCAAGCTCTAATTGTGTAAAATACGAGGATGAATGCGGATCAAGCATCGCATGATACAGCATTCCCTCCTGCATCGGTGTCAGTGCGTACACCTTTTGAATCGATTTTTTGCTCATATGCCACCTCTATTAGAAAATTTCCATTAATTTATCCAGTTCATCCAGCGTCAAATCGTCGTCGCCAAGGTCACTCGGCGTCAGTTCCGTTCCATCTTGAGATAGGCAATGTTCAATGATTCTGAGAAGATGGGCTTTAAAGCTGTCGCTGAATGTCTTTATCGTTTTTTCATGAAATTCAAGAGAATGATAGGCCATTGACATCGTCAGTTTTCCGTTTTCAATGTATCCGACAACATCGAGCGCATTCGGTTTTTCTGTTTCCGGGCTTAACGACTGTCCTGACGGCAGCTCTGATCTCTTGAACAAGCCTGCATCCGACATGTCATCGAACTGTCCTAAGTAGTTAAAGCTGACATCCGGCTGAATCGAGAACGCCACATCTTCTTTATGTTCCGGCGCCGTCAAATAGCGGAGAATGCCGTACCCGACTCCCTTATTCGGTACATGTCTGATATCTTCTTTCATTTGCTTCAGCTGGTAGCCCAGATCATCCGTATGCTTCATATCGAGCACCATCGGGTACATACTCGTAAACCAGCCGACTGTCCGGGAAATGGTCAGGTCTTCTATGATTTCTTCACGTCCATGCCCCTCTAAATGAACACTTACTTGATCCTGACCTGTCCACTCCTTCATCGCCAATCCGAATGCTGTCAGTAAAATATCATTCATTTCTGTGTGATATGCCTCATGCACCTTTGTGGTGAGCTGTTCTGTTTCTTCAGCAGTCAGCGAAAATTCGATTGTCTTTGTATGTTTCATTCGCTGATCACCAGATTCGCGATCCTTCGGAAGCTTTGCCGCGACAGTTTGTTCTTCAAGCTGTCTCCAATACTCTTTTTCTTTCAAAAAGGCTTTGGAATTCGCGAAGTCTTGTAATCTCTCTGCATACTCCGCAAATGAATGTGTTTTCTGCGGGAGAACCGGTTCATTGCTTTGCTCAAGCTGTGTATATACCGCGGCGAAATCCTCCAGTAAAATCCGCCACGACACGCCGTCAACCACTAAGTGGTGAATGGCAAGAAGCAAATGGTCTCCGTCTTCCGCTTGGAACAAGCCTGCTTTTAACAAGCCGCCTTCCTGCAAGTCGATGCTGCTCTGCAGCCGTTCCGCTTCTCTCTCTATGCGGTCTTCATGATCTTTTGCTTGGCCCTCGATTTGGATGATCTCCAATTGAGCTGAGTCAACTTCAAGTCCTCTGTTGTATTGAACGACCTCTTTCGTTCCCTCACGATAAACCATGCGGAGCGCGTCATGGTGCTCGATCAGTGCCTGCAATGTTTTCTCCACCCGTTCAGGATCAAAGCCCTTCGCGGCGTGAAGCATCACTGATTGGTTCCAGTGGTGCTTGTTCGTGAAGTTCTTTTCAAAGAACCAGCGCTGAATCGGCGTCAGAATGACTTCGCCCTCCACAGGCCCTTGGTCTGCCTGTTTGCCTTCGGCACGCTCCACGTATTGGGTCAGCTCCTCGATCGTCGGGTGCTGGAAGAGATCTTTCATCTCCAGCTTCCAGCCGTGCTGGTTCAAGCGGCTCGCCATTTGGATTCCTTTGATGGAATCTCCGCCGAGTGAGAAGAAATTGTCGCTGACACCGATCTCCGAAATGCCGAGCACGTCCTGCCAGATGCCGGCAAGCAGCTCTTCCATATCCGTTGTCGGCGCTTTGTATTCTCCGCTTCCCGCTTCGATGTCCGGCTCAGGCAACGCTTTGCGGTCAACCTTTCCGTTTGCCGTAACTGGAAGCTCGTTCAGCGTCACCCAGAACGCCGGAATCATGTAGTCCGGCAGGGTTTCTTTCAACGAAGACTTTAATGCTTCTATGTCAGCTGTTTCCGGTGTGACGTACGCCGCGATCGCTGTATTGCCGCCTTTATCCTTCACGGCTGTTACCGCCGCATCCTGCACCTCAGAAAGCTGGGCGAGCTGGACTTCGATTTCCGAGAGCTCGATCCGGTAGCCGCGGACCTTGACCTGCTGGTCGATCCGGCCGATGTATTCGATGCCGCCGTTCACCCATTTCACCAAATCGCCGGTGCGGTACATGCGTTCACCCGGCACAAACGGATCAGCGACAAACCGCTTCGCGGTTTCGTCTTCTTTATTCAGATAGCCTCGCGCCAGTCCGCGTCCCGCCACGCAAAGCTCTCCGGCTACGCCTTCCGGCTGTACCTGATTGCCCTCGCCAAGAATGTACACTCTCGTATTGGCGATCGCCTGCCCGATGGAAAGCGAGCCTTCCTCCGGATTGATCTCTGTACTTGTGGCAACGACCGTATTTTCAGTCGGCCCGTAGTTGTTAACGAGCGTGTACGGCTGTTTCACGGCACGCTTCAGTTTGTCTCCGCCTGTCAGCAATACGCGGAGTGATGTGTTCTCAAGCTCCATGAACTGTTCCGCAAGCTGTGTCGGCAGGAAGGTGATCGTTACGCCGTTCGTTTCGAAATAGTCGTTCAGGCGAACGATATCAAGCCGGATGGCTTCATCTATGACGTGAAGCTCGGCGCCGATCGTCCAGGTCGGGAACATCTCCCAAATGGAGGCGTCGAATCCGAAGCCCGCGTACTTCGCACTGCGGTCCTCCGCTGTCATGCTGAACGCGTCGTGGTGCCAGAAGCACAGGTTCACAAGCGCATGGTGCTCAACCATGACACCCTTCGGCTGTCCGGTCGTTCCAGACGTGTAAATCATGTACGCCAGGTTCTCCGCGTTTGTATCCGTCTCTGGATTTTCCTCATCGTTTTCATCAAGCGGCAGGCTCAGAATCGTACGGTTGCCATCAAGAAGAATGACCTCTCCCGTATAGCTGTCCGGCACTGCGATGCCTTCCTGTTTCAAGAGAAGCTTCGCACCGCTGTCTTGTAAAATATAGTCAATCCGCTGATCCGGATAGTCAGGATCAATCGGCACAAACGCCGCTCCCGCCTTTAAGACGCCGAGCACCGCGGCGGACATTTCCAGCGACGGCTTCGTGAGAACGCCGACGCGCTCATCCGGGCTGATACCGCAGTCGATCAGAATCCGGGCAAGACGATTCGCCTTCGCATTCAGCTCCCCGTACGTCCACGACTGGCCGTTATATGTAACAGCCGGGCGGTCTTTGTGGTGCTGGGCAGTCTCTTCGATTAGCTGATGAACGGTTTTGTCTGTCGGCACAGGCAGCGTTTTGCCCTTCCATGCGTCTAGAAGCGTTTGTTTTTCTGTTTCAGTGACAAGTGATAGGCTGGAAAGCGGCTGGTTCGGATTGCCGGTGACTGCATCTAGAAGCTGCATCCAGTATTGCTTCCATCGTTCGATTGTTTCAGGTTTAAACAGCGCTGTATTGTATTCAAGTACGAACGTAAGCCCTCCGTCCGTTTCGTCAGCCGTCAGTGTGATGTCAAACTTGGCCGTTTTCCGTTCAAACGGATGCGGCTCCAGCTGAATCCCTTTCATCGTTAGATCCTTGATATTCGCATTTTGCATCGAAAATACTGCGTCGAATAACGGATTTCTGCTCGTGTCACGCTGAACCTGTACGTTTCCGATCAGGTCCTCAAGCGGATAATCCTGCGCTTCAAAAGCATTGAGCGCGGTTTCTTTCACTTCGCTAAGATAGTCAGCAAACGTCTTTTCACCTTTCGGATACGTTCGCAGCGCCAACGTATTGACGAACATTCCGATGACGCGGCTGACGTCAGCTTGGGATCGTCCGGCTACCGGTGAACCGACGATGATATCGTGTTGTCCGCTCAGTTTTGATAAAAACGCACTGTATGAAGCCAGAAGCACCATGTACAGTGTTGAATCCGTTTCTTTTGCTAGTCTGCGCAGAGCATCAGCTTTTCCTGCTTCTAATGAAAATGCAATGCGGTCTCCCTCAAATGTTTGAACCGCAGGCCGGCTATAGTCAGTCGGTAGCGTCAGCACCGGCAACTCTCCGCCCAGCTCCTTCAGCCAATGCTCCTCTTGTTTCTTGTAAAGCTCAGACTGAATGAACTGCTGCTGCCACACGGCATAATCCTTATATTGAATGCGGAGCGGCTCAAGGGTTTCTCCGTCGTACAGCTTCGAAAGTTCATCAATCAGCACACCGACAGACGCACCATCAGAAATAATATGATGCATATCGAACAGCAGCACATGCTCAGTGTCTGAATGCTTGATCAGACCCATTCTGAACAGCGGGAGCCGATCCATTTTGAAAGGCCTGATAAACTCAGAAACGATCCGCTCTGTCTCTTCTTCTGCGGCTTCGAAATATGCCATCTCACAATCAGCTTCTTCCCAGATCCGCTGCACCGTTTCTCCATCTTTTATTTCAAACGTGGTTCTAAAGGCTTCATGGCGCTGCATTAACTGCTGCATGACGCTGTTAAGCCTTTCAACATCAAGCTCACCTGTAAGGCGCAGAACCGCCGGCATGTTATAGCTCGTTTGCGCTCCTTCAAGCTGCTGGAGCACGTACATCCGTTTTTGCGGTGAGGAAACAGGATACGAATCTTGTTTCTTAGCCGGGCTGATGCTGATGGCTGTCCCTTTTTCAGCAGAGGCAATTACCTGTGCTAGGCCCTCAACCGTAGGTGACTGGAAGAGATCTTTGAGTGACAGCTCAACACCCAGTTCCTGATGAACTAAGGCAAGCATCTTCATGCCTGCTAATGAATGTCCGCCGATGTCAAAGAAGTGGTCATAAACGCCGACCTGTTGAACCTGAAGCACCTGCGCCCAAATGTCTGCGAGTTTTTGTTCCGTTTCATTGCGAGGCGCAACATATGAAACACCTCTTGAGACGCTGGCATCAGGAAGCGGCAGCGCTCTCCGGTCGATTTTTCCGTTCCCGGTCAGCGGCAGCTCGTCCATTTGGATAAACACCGCAGGAACCATATAAGCGGGCAGGTCCTTTGCCGCATGTTCTCTCAGCTCTTGAGATGAGATTTCTCCCTCTCCGACAAAGTACGCGCAGAGCAGCTTGTCTCCCGCTCCTTGATCAACAGCAAGCACAACAGTCTCCTGAACGCGGTCATGGGTTTGCAGCTGATGTTCGATTTCTCCCAGCTCGATGCGCTGTCCGCGGATTTTCACCTGATGGTCGATCCGCCCGATAAATTCGATGTCGCCACTCGGCAGCCATCTGGCGAGGTCACCCGTTTTATACATGCGTTCGCCGGATGTGAACGGATGCGGAACGAATTTCTCCTCAGTCAGTTCAGGACGGTTGTAATATCCTTTCACGAGCCCTTCGCCGCTGACGCATAGCTCCCCGGCGATCCCGGCAGGCTGCACGTGTCCCGCCCGGTCAAGGATGTATACTTCCGTATTGCTGACCGGTTTTCCAATCGGAACAGACAGCGTATGCTCCTCCAATTCATCAACCGGATGATACGTCGCGAAAACCGTGCTTTCAGACGGCCCGTACATGTGAAGGAGCTTGCCTTTTCCGACAATTTGCAAAGCTTTTCTTACATGCTCGACCGAAGCCCGCTCCCCACCGAACATAATCTTGCGCAGCGTTGACAAGCACGCCGGATTCAAGTCCACAAGCAGGTGGAACAAAGCAGTTGTAATCATAAGAATGCTGATGTTCTCCCGCTCAATAACGCGAGACAGGCGAGCCATATCCAAAACTGTTTCTTTCGGTATCAGTACAAGCTTGGCACCGTTTAACAAAGAACCGAACATATCAAACATAAACGCGTCAAACACGTAATTGGAAAGTCCGAGAATCGTATCCTGTTCTGTAATGTTGAGATAATTCGTTTCCTTCACCGTGCGCAGAATATTGGCATGTGTCACGATATTTCCCTTTGGTGTTCCTGTCGTTCCGGAAGTATACGTCAGGTTGGCCATCGCCGCTGAATGAAGAGGCAGTGCGAGATTTTGCGCATCGGCATGATAGCTTTCTTCCTCATCTGCAAGCACGATAACGCCGTCGAATTCCGCTTTTTCTGCTAAGGCCTTTAATTTTTTCTGCGTGAGAAGCACCTTTGCTCCGCTGTCACGGAAGAAATGCTGCATCCGCTGAATCGGATGTTCCGGATCAATCGGAACATAAGCCGAGCCAGCTTTTAAAACTGCGAGGATCGACACAATCATGTCCATTGACCGCTCGCACAAGACAGCCGCTGTTCTGCCTTCGCCTGCCCCGAGAGAAAGAATGCCGCGCGCTAAACGATTGGCCCGTTCATTCAGCTCATGATAGGTAAGTGATTTGCCTTCATATTGAAGTGCCGGATGGTCTGGCGTTTTCGCCGCTTGCTCTTCAAACAGCTGAACAATCGTTTTATCTTTCGGATAAGGTGTTCTGCCCGGGTTAAACTGCTGAATTTGCGATGCAGCCTCCTCTTCAGAAAGAAGCTTGTACTCAGAAATCTGTTTTTCAGGCTCAGCCGCAGCATCTTCAAGCAAACGCGCAAAATGGTTGAGCAGCCTGTCAGCCGTGCTTTGTTTAAACAGCTTCGTGCTGTAGTCCAAATCAAGTTCAATGCCTACATCGGTCTCTCTCGCCTGTATCGTTAAATCAAATTTGGCAATCTTGAAGTTGGTCTCATGAACAGACACGGACAGATCGCCGACAGCCGGAATACCCTCTGTCGCATTTTGAAGACTAAACATCGTGTCAAACAGCGGATGTCTGCTTACATCACGCGGAATGTTCAAATCTTCAACAAGCCACTCAAACGGATAGTCCTGATGAGAAAAGGCATCCAGCACCTGTTTGCGGACACGGGTGATCAAATGGGTAAACGTCTCGTCCTGCTTCACTTCACTGCGAATCGCGAGCGTATTGACGAACATCCCGACAATACCCTCTGTATCGGAGTGGTTTCTGCCCGCAGACGGTGTGCCGACAATGATGTCATCCTGTCCCGTATACTTTGACAAAAGCGTATAGTAAGCGGACAGCATCACCATATACAGCGTGGCGCCATTTTGTTCAGCCAAACGATTTAAACGATCCTTTAATCCCGCATCCAGCTTGATTGATACCCGATCTCCATCAAAACTTTGAACAGGCGGTCTCGGGTAATCGGACAGAAGCTGAAGCACCGGAAGCTCACCCGCAAAGGCTTCCTTCCAATACGCCCGGTCCTTCTGGTACCCTTCAGCAGCCTGGCCGCTTTGCCACACAGCGTAATCCTTATATTGAAGACGAAGCTCAGGAAGCTGTTCGCCTTTGTATATCCGTGCTAACTCCTCCAAAATAATGCCGATGGACACACCGTCAGAAATCAAATGATGCATGTCAAACAGAAGCATATGACGGTTCTCTTCAAGCTCCATCAAGCCGATTCTGAACAGCGGTGCTTTCGCCAAATCAAATCTCCGGACGAATGAAGTCATAATTGCCTCATCTGAGCGGCCGCCTCTTTCAATCATCTCGATGTTGAAATCGACGCTGTCATGAATTTTCTGTCTCGGCGTACTGTTTTCAAGAATAAATGACGTTCTCAAAGACTCGTGGCGGCGGATTAACCCTTGAAATGCGTGCTCCAGCTTTTGAATCTCTAAAGGCCCTTCCAAAATCGCTGCCGCTGGCATGTTGTACCCAACACCCGCATCCTCGAACTGGCTGACGATATATGTTCGCTGCTGTGCTAAGGAAAGCGGGTAATGCTCCTGTTTTTCAGCAGGTTCAATCGCTGCAAATTCCCGGATTTCTCTGTGTTTGGCTTCCTCCGCAAGAGCCGCAATCGTCGGATGCTCAAACAAGTATTGAAGCGGAATGTCAGCGCCTGTTTCCTTATGAATCTTTGTTAAAAGCGTCATGGCCTTCAATGAGTGTCCGCCCGTTTCAAAGAAATTGTCAAAGATCCCCGCCTTCTCAACATTCAGCACGTCTTGCCAAATGGCTGCGATTGCTTTTTCCGTATCATTGCGCGGCGCGGTATAGGCCGTTCCACTGACCGCCTTCACCTCTAATGCAAACAGCTTGCGGCGGTCCACTTTACCGCTTGGCGTGAGCGGAATTTCTGTCACTTCTGTAAAGTAAGCCGGCACCATATAGTCTGGAAGCTGTCTGGCCGTATGCTCCCGCAGGCTGGCCGGAGTAAATTCACTGCCAGTCTTCTGCACAACATATGCGCAAACCTCAAGATTTCCCTGTTCATCAGGACGTGCCAAAACAACGGCTTTCATAACGTTTGGCGCCTGCTGAATCACGGCTTCAATTTCTCCAAGCTCAATCCGGTATCCGCGGACTTTGACCTGGTCATCCTCTCTGCCTAAATATTCGATTGTTCCATCTGGCAGCCAGCGCACCACGTCTCCGGTCCGGTACATGCGATCGCTTGGCACAAATGGATCTTGTAAAAACTTCTCAGCCGTCAATTCAGGCAAATGTAAATAGCCTCGGCCAACACCGTCACCTGCGATATAAAGCTCGCCAGCCACGCCTTCCGGCTGCAGCCTGCCTTTTTGATCCAAAATATATAAGCGGTTATTCCCCAGCGCTTTCCCGATTGGCACATATGCTGATTGAACGGCACTCTCTGGGATAACCGGATGAACGGACGCGTCAACACACGTTTCAGTCGGCCCGTATACATTGGTCAAACGCGGTGCTGTGCCTGCTTCTTTAAACAGCTTCAGCAGCTTGTCCGCAACAACAGATGATAGGCCCTCTCCTCCGATCAGCATATGCTTCAGCTTAAGGCCTTCAAAATCGCCCGCCGCGATCAGCATTTGCAGATGGGCAGGTGTTCCGTCCGTCGCTTCAATGCTGTGCCTGCGATAATATGCAGCAAGGGCAGATCCGTTTGTCACTGTTTTCTTAGGTACGATATAAAGGGTTTGTCCCAAAAGAAGCGACGCGAAAATCTGCTTCACTGACGCATCAAAGTGAAACGGCGCAAGCAATGCCATCCGCAGTGTTTGGCTGCTGCTTTGATAAATCGTCTGCTGCAAAGATTCAACCAAGTGTTGAACCTGGCGATGCTCGATCATAACACCTTTCGGACGCCCGGTTGTTCCCGATGTGTAAATAATGTAGGCAAGGTTCCGTGCGTTCACACCTGCATTCAGGCTTTCGTCTGCACCTTCCGCAATCGCCTGATCAAAATCAATCAGTTCCGCATCGGCTGCAGGAGCCGCAACCTTCGATTCAGTCAGGATGAAGTCCGCACCGCAGTCCTCTAAAATATATTGAATACGCTCCGCCGGAAAAGCGGGATCAATCGGCACATATGCCCCGCCGGCTTTTAAAATCCCCATGATAGACGTAATCATCCGTTCAGAGCGTTCGATTAGAACCGCGACAGGACTGTCCGGGCCAACTCCTTTCTGTTTCAGCACATTGGCGATGCGTGCAGATTGTTCATGTAACGTTTGATAGGACAATGTGCGATCTTCAAATACAACCGCTGGATAATCAGAAAGTTGCTCAGCCTGTTCTTGGAACAGCTCTGGAATCGTCATATCCTTACGATAGCTGACAGATTCACCGCCGGCCCTCGCAAGCAGCTTCTCTTTCTCCGCTTCAGCAATCAGCGTCAATTCATCAATTGCATCATCTGGATGCGATAACGCGTTCTCCAGCATCGTAATCATGCGTTCACAAACAATTTTGATTTCTTCACGTGAAAATAAATCAGTTCGGTAATCAAAATCAATGGTGAGTTTTCCAGTATCCCATCGATCCTTTACATGAATCGAGACATCATTTAATCCGCTGCCGCTGAAAATCGGCTCAGTCAAAAAGGCAAGATCCTCTTCTTTCTGCCACTGCATCACCTGATATTCAAGAGAAACCGTAAACAGCTTGGTCAGAGAGCTCTTTGTTTCACGTAAATCGTTGATCAGGAGGTTATACGGATACTTTTGGTGACGAAGCGTCTTCATGAGATCCTTCATCCGGTCTTTGACAAAATCTAAAAACGACTGGCCGCCGTCTACGTTTGTACGAAGCGGCACTGTCGAAACAAACATGCCAAACATCTGCTTCTCTTTCGCATTTGTCCGGTTGCCCATAAAGGTTCCCGTCACGACATCATTCTGGCCACTGATTCTGTACAAATAGGCAGCAAGCACCGATTGAAACACTGAAAGAACACTGACCTTGTTCGCCTCACAAAACGATAGGATCTGCTGATGAAGCGCTTCAGGCACATCCTTAGAGAACCTCTCAGCATCTAAACTTCCTCCTGCGGAAGTATTTCGTTTCAGGGAAACAAGTTCAGGCACCGATTCGAATTGCTTGTTCCAAAACGCCTTATCCTTTTCAAACCGCTTCGATTGAGCATAGTCCTGTTCAGATAAAACATGATCGATAAATGAATGCGAGATTCCTTCTTTTGTTTCTGAGCCGCCGGCTAATTCTAAATAAATGTGCATAATCGCATTTCCGAGAATATTCATAGAGATTCCATCAGAAATCACGTGATGAACATTTGCGTAAAACCACACTTCATTTTCCTTTATGGTGAATATGGAAAAACGGAATAAGTCACAATCGTACAGCGGTAAAGGTTTTTTCGTTTCCTCCCGGCTCCATTGTGAAATAGACTCAATCGCATTCGGATCTTCAGTGGTGTCAGTATGTTTTATATCAACAGGCCGATACTCGCTTATATATTGAACAGGCTCTCCGTTTTCATCGAGCCGCAAACGAAGGCGCATGGCGTCATTTCTGCGGATAAACTCTTGAATCGCCTGCTCAACAAGCACCCAGTCAACCTTATCAGTTGAAACCAGCTTACCAATCCCCGCAAGATTCGAAATACTAGTGTGAGGATAAAATTTTTCTGTATACCAAATTCGTTTTTGTGCATCCGTTAAAGGATAAAAAGTTATTTCCATATTGTCATACCTCCCCTAATCTTCAATAAGCAGTGAACATGTGCAGCGTGTTTTCCCTTTCTTATCCATAAAACTTTTAATCCTTATGAACTAAAAGCCAAAAAAGCCCAAAGTACTACACTTAAAAAGCAGTGCATCCAAATAAAAAAACAGATTGCCGCTATCAAAACGGGCTGCCATCATCATTGCGGCGTTTAACATAAGCGGATAAAGACCGCAAGATCCCTCATCCCAACAGGAAACAAATTTGGCTATTTATTCATTGTTTTCAATATTTTTTACCTTGCTACCGTTCACTTTAAATGAAAAAAATGTTTTTATCACCGAAAAATGGGTGAAAAGTTTCATGCGGGATACCGAAAGATTCCAGTTTATTTACTGGGATATTTTTGCGGTATGCCGCAATAATTTCCACTAAACATTATTTACAGAAAAATAAAAATTTTCAAATCAGTCCAACCTAGTTAATCCTCTTTATTGTTGAAGCCATTTACAATCTTTACATGACATCTATTTACCGCGCAAAAACCGAAAAACAAGCAAAAAAAAGACACCCTTGCGAAGAGCGCCTTACAACGATTCCTTTATGACATTTCTGTCAATATCAATCAATTCCATATAGCCTTTCCCCCACTCATACATGGCATCAAGAATAGGCATGAGGCTTTCTCCTTGCGGGGTCAAGGAATATTCAACCTTCGGCGGGACAACCGGATACACTTCCCTGTGAACAATCATATCCTGTTCAAGCTCTCTCAGCTGGTTCACGAGGATCTTCTGCGTTATATCAGGAATCAAAGTTTTTAATTCATTGAACCGTTTTGTGCCTTCTTTTCCTAAATGCCACAAAATGAGCATTTTCCATTTACCGCCGATCACTGCAAGCGTTAATTCCTTCTCACAATTAAACCTTTTGTCGTCCATCCGGCTCAAAAGAAATCCCCCCTTAGTATACTTTTTGTATGTTAAATACGTATCATCACTTACTTACTTTTTTTGCAGACTCCTTTTTATTATACTCACTCATAAAACCAAGCGAAAGAAATCTGATTGCCTCTCCTCACAGTATCCTCCAAGTAACTAGTTGACTTCAAAGTGCCTACTTCTCATCAAAAGAGGGAACCTATAGAATGAAAAATAATTCGAAAAAGGGAGTGGATCAACAATGGAATTACAGCTAGCATTAGACCTCGTAAACATCCCGGAAGCCATCGAGCTCGTCAAAGAAGTGGAACAATATATCGACGTGGTTGAGATCGGAACACCGGTTGTCATTAATGAAGGCCTCAGAGCCGTTAAAGAAATAAAAGAAACATTTCCGCAATTGAAGGTTCTAGCAGACCTGAAAATCATGGATGCCGGCGGATACGAAATCATGAAAGCGTCGGAAGCGGGCGCTGACATCATCACCGTTTTAGGCGCTACAGACGACGCAACGATTAAAGGCGCAGTAGAAGAAGCCAAAAAACAGAAGAAGAAAATCTTAGTTGATATGATTAACGTAAAAGATATTGAATCCCGTGCGAAAGAAATTGACGCACTCGGTGTTGACTACATCTGCGTCCACACTGGATATGATCTTCAAGCAGAGGGCAAAAACTCTTTCGAAGAATTAACGACAATCAAAAATACCGTAAAAAACGCAAAAACCGCAATTGCGGGGGGCATCAAACTTGATACACTTCCTGAAGTGATCAAACAAAAGCCTGACCTTGTCATTGTTGGGGGCGGAATTACAAGCGCAGCCGATAAAGCAGAAACGGCTTCAAAAATGAAACAGCTTATTGCCCAAGGATAACGTTATGAAAACGACTGAATACGTAACGGAAATTCTCAATGAGTTACACCGTTCAGCGGCTTATATTTCTGATGAAGAAGCTGATCAGCTTGCCGATCACATTCTTTCATCCAATCAAATTTTCACTGCGGGTGCGGGGCGTTCTGGCCTGATGGCAAAATCCTTCGCGATGCGATTGATGCACATGGGCTTCAACGCTCATATTGTCGGTGAGATTCTCACTCCGCCGCTCAGCGCAGGAGATCTCGTCATCATCGGCTCAGGATCAGGCGAGACAAAGAGCCTGATCCATACAGCAGCAAAAGCAAAAAGCTTACACGGGGTTGTTGCCGCTTTAACCATCAATCCAGAATCAAGCATCGGAAAACAAGCCGATCTCATCGTCAAAATGCCCGGTTCTCCTAAAGACCAGTCAAATGGAAGCTATAAAACCATACAGCCAATGGGATCATTATTTGAGCAAACTTTGCTGCTGTTCTATGATGCAGTAATTTTAAAACTCATGGAGAAACAAGGGCTCGATTCTGATACCATGTTCACCCACCACGCAAACCTTGAATAGCGTCACACAACCGGCCTGGAGATCAGGCCGGTTTTATTATTTCTAAAATCAAACTTTAAACTCAAAAACCCGATAAGTAATATGACCTACAAATCATAAAAAGGAGGAATTATGGTGATAAAACAACTAAAGCTTAAGCTAGGAACAAAAATTCTCTGCTTGGTTTTCGTGATTATTCTTTTGTTTTCACTGTCAGTTGGCACTTTGATGCTTAAGGAAATTACAGACAGCATGAAACAAATGGCGACTGAAAAAGCGAAAGGCGATCTGGCTTTAAGCAGTGCTTATATTGATGATGTCATTTCAGGGGAATGGCAGGTAAAAAACAATAAGCTTTATAAAGGCCAAACACAAATCAACGGAAATGAAGATATCGTTGATCTGCTTGGCGAAAAAACAGGTGATACCGTTACAATTTTCCAAGGAGATACTCGTGTAGCAACCAATGTCATGAAAAATGGCGAAAGAGCTGTTGGCACTCAGGCTTCTTCTGAAGTTACTGACGCTGTTTTAAAGAACGGAAAACCATTCAACGGGCAAGCAGACGTGGCGGGCTCTTCCTATCAGACGGCATACATGCCTTTAAAAGATCAAAACGGAAACATCATCGGCATGCTGTATACCGGAGCCAATCAAAGCATTTTAGCATCACTTACGCAATCACTTTTCACTCAATTCGCTATCGTTCTTGTTATCGTCATTATTGCATCAGTCATCCTTGTCCTGCTTTTCACAAGAAGAATCAATAAGCGGCTGAACGCTTTAAAATGCGCCTTTGAAAGTGCCGGAAACGGAGATATGACAATAGAGGTGTCAGACAAATCCGGTGACGAGCTATCAGAACTGAGCGTCTATTACAATAAGATGAGAATGAAACTGAACGATACCATCCAAACCGTACAGCAATCAGCCCTTCAGCTTGCGTCTGCCTCTCAGCAGCTCTCAGCCGGAGCAGAGGAAACAAATCAAGCTTCAGAAAAGATTACAGAAGCTGTACAGCAGATTGCAAATGGAGCCCAGGATCAGATCACGCGAATTGAAAACAGTGAAAGTTCATTAAAACAAGCTTCAGCAGACATCCGGGATATTTCTTCAAATACTGCTGCTATTGCTGACAAAGGGCAGCTTGCGCAATCAAAAGCCGCCATTGGGCAAAAGGAAATTTCTAATGTACAGGCACAAATGGATGCGATTCACGATTCGATCCAGAAAAGCGGAGAAATCATACACCAGCTGGACGGCCGCTCTAAACAAATTGAGCAAATTTTATCCGTCATCACCCAAATTGCCGATCAGACAAACCTGCTTGCGCTGAATGCAGCGATTGAAGCTGCCAGAGCCGGTGAACATGGCAAAGGTTTTGCTGTTGTTGCCGATGAAGTACGTAAATTAGCGGAAGAGTCTCAACAGTCTGCGGGGCAGATTTCAAAACTGATCACAGAAATCCAAAATGATATGAACCAATCTGCAAGATCTGTTGAGCATGTGAAAACAGAGGCTGCAGAAGGTGTCACCATGATCCAGCGCACGAGAGATGCATTTAAGGAAATTGCAGCTGCAACAGGCGAAATCAGCGCTGAGATCAGTGATCTATCAGCATCTGTATCAAACATTTCATCCAGTGCACATAACATAAACGAATCCTTTGCAGCCAATACGGCTGGTATTAAAGATTCTACAGAAAATACCCGGCAGGCGGCTGCATTAACAGAAGAACAATTTGCTGCAATGGAAGAGATAACTGCAGCTTCTGAAACGCTATCTCAATTAGCTGAGGAGCTTACCGGTATCATAAGCCAATTTAAAATGATTGATCAACCCAAAAACGGCCGATGACTTACTATCATTATTGTATATTGGCAACGGTATTTTACTGAAAACAAATATTTCGACCTGCTAAAATTACGTTTTCAGCAATAAACTGATTGTAAAACTAAAAATTTCAACCTTTACACCAAACGCTTTCTGGATTACTCTTGGGGCAGTTTTAAAGTTGCTAAAAGCGGGAGGTGAACATCACGATGGACATCATAAAAACAATACTTCTCGTCATCGTCGTCATAGCAGCTGCAGCTGTCGGCCTGATAAAGGGAGACTTTTTCTCAGCTGATCAAAAAACGTCTCAAACGAAAGAATATGACGAAACGATCGCCCTCCCTTCTGACCGTTATCCCGAAACGGCCAAACATATTAAGGATGCGATAAATGAGGGGCACTCAGATGTGTGCACCATCGACAGAGACGGAGCTGAGGAACGCCGCGAGCAATCATTAAAAGACGTACCGCCAAAAACGGGGTATGACAGAGATGAATGGCCAATGGCCATGTGCAAAGAAGGCGGTGAGGGAGCTTCTGTAGAATACATTTCTCCTGCTGACAACCGCGGTGCAGGCTCTTGGGTTGGGCATCAGCTTACCGATTATCCAGACGGCACAAAGGTTTTATTCACGATTCAGTAAACAATAGAGGAGGAACAGCACATTGATCAAGTCATGGAAACCTCAAGAACTGTCGATTTCTTATCATCAATTTACTGTATTTCAAAAGGATTCTGCACCTCCTGTTATGGATTGGACTGACGAAGCGATCGAAAAAGGATTTGCGGCGGCGGACGGAGCGATTTCGTTTGAGGCACAGAGAAATACAAAGGCCTTTATTCTTTTGCGCCTGAACAGTTCAGAAACTGTAAACTCCTATGAAAAGAAAGTGACTGTTCCTTTTCATGTCACAGAAAACGGAATTGAAATTGAAAGCATTATGTCTAAAAGGCTGTCCTTTGATCTTCCTAAAGGAGAATATCAATTGACATGCTGGACTGTGCCGGCTGAGATGTCAGATCTGCACGCCGACACTTATATTATTGATGCTGTTTCTGTGTAATGAAAAAGCCCTGAGAGAAGACTCTCAGGGACTCTTTATATACTTTCTCCGTTCGTCTTGATTACATCCTGATACCAATAAAAGCTTTTTTTCTTCAAGCGTTTTAAATCATGTGTATTTTCTTCATCGCGATGAACATAAACGAATCCGTATCTTTTTTGGTAGCCATTCAGCCAGCTTAATAGATCAGTAAACGACCAGCTGCAATAGCCGATCAAATCGACACCGTCGCTGATGGCCTGTCTGCATTGCTCAAGATGCGAATGCAAATAATCAATTCGATAATCATCCTGTACAGTGCCATCCTCAACTTTATCAAATTCACCCAAACCATTCTCTGTGATAAACACTGGAAGCTGATAGCGGCTTGTAATTCGGCGAAGACCGATACGCAATCCGATTGGGTCAATTGTCCAATCCCAGTTGCTCGTTGTCAGGTGCGGATTTTTTTTCGTTTTAAACACTCCGGGTATCCCTGTTTCCTGGTTGGTCCCCTTTTGGCCTGTCGTATTCATTTTCCCTTCCGACACACCATTAAGCGGATTTCGTTCGTAGGTGATGGTCTGATAATAATTGACACCTACAAAATCAGGCTTTCCTTTGGCAAGCAGCTCCATATCTCCTGCTTCGATTGTCGGCGCCCAGCCTTGTTTTTCTAAATAGCGGAAAGGAATTTGCGGGTAGGTTCCCCAGCAATACATGTCCAGCCACCAATTGTTCATAAATTCTTCAGCGTTTTCAAATGCCAGTATATCCTCTGGATGGCTGGATAAAGGGTAAGCCGGAGAATAAGCAAAGCTTGGACCGATTTTGCCTTCAGGCACATATTCCCTAAAAGATTCAATAGCTTTTGCATTAGCCAGAAACGCAATATGGTTTGCTTCGTAAAATCGTTTTCTGTCTTTCACTCCAGGCGGGTGCATGGCTGTAATAAAGCCGTGATTAAAATTGTAGTTCTGTTCGTTTAACGTAACCCAATATTTCACTCTGTCTCCAAAACGTTTATAAAGAGTAATACAGTAGTTATTAAAATCCTCTATGATATTTCTTGATTCAAAACCGCTGTACTCGTCCATAAGCGCCTGAGGCAAATCCCAATGATATAAAGTCAGAACCGGCTCGATGTTATGAGAAAGCAACTCGTCAATCAGGTTATCGTAAAAAGCTAGGCCTGCTTCATTGATCTCCCCTTTTCCTTTTGGAAAAATCCGCGGCCAGCTGACGGAAAATCGATACGCTTTTAAGCCCATCTCAGCCATCAAAGCGACATCTTCTTTAAAACGGTGATAATGGTCAACCGCAATATCGCCATTGGTCCCTTTAAACGTTTTGCCCGGTATTTTCGTAAATACGTCCCATACAGAAGGACCTTTGCCATCTTCGTTCCAAGCGCCTTCAATCTGGTACGCTGCTGAAGCAGAGCCCCACAAAAAATGTTTCGGAAAAGATTCTGGATGCTGGTGGATCATAGTGTTTATCACTCCTGAAATATTTGATAAACCTATCATAGGTTATGAAACGCGTTTCATATCAACTCGATATTAATCGCGGAACAGCTCAGCCAATATTGCCTACCTGTAAATAACGCAAAAGCACCCAATTCCCATTGGATGCTTACCGTCTTAATGTCTTTTTTCAAATTTATGCTGATGAGGATGGGGCTTTGGAACAAAGCCGTTTTGTTTCATCATTTCAAAGTGTTTGTCCATGTGATTTTTGATGTGTTCTCCTCTTTCTTTAGGCAGGACACCGTATTGCACATACTTTGAGATTACGTCTTTGCGCTTTTTTAATATGTCTGCTTCCAGCTGTTCAATTTCTTTCTTTTGCTGATCTGTCAGTGTGACATTTGCGGGAGGCAGCTGCTGTTTTTCTGCGGCTTCAGCTGTGCCGGTCAGAGAAATGACAGCTGCGGTTATGAACATTGTGATGATATTGATTTTTATTCGCTTCATCCAATTTATTCCTCCAATCCTATTTTTCATATGTTTTGCTGCATTGCATTTTTTATACATGCAAAAGAAAAAGAGCGAACCATTATTCGCTCTTTCTGATCTGTTCATCAGTATAAAGTTCTTCTTCACCCGGGGGCGCGTAAGTGACATACGTTCCCGCGATTAAATCATGCAGTGTCCGTTTGTCTTCTCGGACGCCGATCAGAATCAGGCTGGCGATCAAGCCGAGTCCGAAGGTTATGCCGTAAACCAGACCCGCAACAATAACCCGCAAAAACATCGTTAACAGGCTGACCTGTGATCCGTCTTTTTTTACGATTCTGATACCGCAGATTCTTTTTCCGATAAGGTAGCCGTTCCAAAACACCGGCAACAAAATAGAGTACAGCAGAACAATCAGACTGATGAACATGCTGTCGTTCGGGTCTTTTCCTGTAATCAGCCAATAGATCAGCAAAAGAGGCACCGAGACAATAATGTAATCCAGCAATGAAGCTCCTAGTCTGATCCAGAATCCGGCTGGTTTGTAAATATTCATTTGACTCCCCCATATGTCTTCAATATGACTTTGATGTTTCCATCTTCTTTCTTATCGAATATATCATATGCCTTAGGGCCATCAGCAAGACTTAATTTATGCAAAAGATCGATTTCATGCTTCTTGACCATTTCATACAGCATTGGCATTAGATGAATAACGAGTGCCCGGCCCACTGGTGTAATGGCATCCTGGATCTGGGATCAGCTCAACATGCTCTTTTTCTTGATATGTCAATGCTTTCATCCTTGGACAACTCCTTTATTATCACTGGTTCCCTGTATAGCCGCTTTTAAACGCTCACACGCTTTTATATACACAATTCGAACTTTTTGAAAACGTCATCAACATATTGCAACCCCTTATGTTCAGTGCTATCTTTTTAGTTGATTAACAGATTGGAGGAAACATAGGTGAAATCATTCATGCAATCCAAAGCCGTTATATTCAGTTTCACAATGGCTTTCTTTCTTATATTGGCAGCCTGTTCCGGCAAAAATGAAGCAGATTCCAAGGATACAGGCTGGGAGCAGATTAAAGACAAAGGGAAAATTGTTGTCGCTACATCAGGCACGCTTTATCCCACTTCTTATCACGATACCGATTCAGGTTCCGATAAGCTGACAGGCTATGAGGTTGAAGTCGTTCGTGAAGCGGCAAAACGCCTGGGTCTGAAGGTTGAGTTCAAGGAGATGGGCATTGACGGGATGCTTACAGCGGTGAACAGCGGCCAGGTTGACGCAGCCGCAAATGACATCGATGTGACGAAGGACCGCGAGAAGAAGTTCGCGTTTTCCACTCCATATAAATATTCATACGGCACGGCAATCGTCCGAAAAGACGATTTATCAGGGATTAAAACGCTTAAGGATTTAAAAGGGAAAAAAGCCGCTGGCGCAGCTACGACAGTCTACATGGATGTAGCGAGAAAATACGGCGCTCAAGAAGTGATTTATGATAATGCGACCAATGAGCAGTATTTAAAAGATGTCGCCAACGGACGCACTGATGTCATTTTAAACGACTATTACCTGCAAACACTTGCGCTCGCAGCATTCCCGGATCTCAACATTACGATCCATCCTGACATCAAGTACATGCCGAACAAACAGGCGCTTGTCATGAAAAAAAGCAATGCAGCACTTCAGAAAAAGATGAACGAAACATTGAAAGAAATGAGCAAGGATGGCACTTTGACAAAGCTGTCGAAACAATTCTTCAATAAAGCAGATGTATCAAAGAAACTGGATGTCGACGTTCAGGACGTTGATTTGTAATCGGACGCCATGATAAATAGCATTCAGTGGGAATATATTTTCAACACAAAGTTGGCCATTGAATCGTTTCCTTATGTCATAAAAGGCATTGGGTATACGCTGCTCATCTCTCTTGTGAGCATGTTTGCGGGAACGGTGATCGGCCTGTTCATATCACTCGCCAGAATGTCTCAGCTTGCCTTGTTAAGGTGGCCGGCGAAGCTCTATATCTCATTTATGCGGGGCGTTCCGATTTTGGTGATCTTGTTTATCCTTTATTTCGGATTTCCTTATATCGGCATTGAATTTTCCGCTGTCACAGCCGCTTTAATTGGCTTTAGCCTTAACAGCGCCGCCTACATTGCGGAAATTAACCGTTCAGCCATTTCAGCCGTTGAAAAAGGACAGTGGGAAGCCGCATCCTCTCTCGGCCTTTCCTATTGGCAGACGATGAGGGGTATCATTTTGCCGCAATCGATCCGTATTGCGCTGCCTCCGCTTGCCAATGTATTGCTCGACTTAATCAAAGCGTCCTCTCTCGCTGCAATGATTACAGTGCCGGAATTGCTCCAGCATGCGAAAATCATCGGCGGCAGAGAGTTTGATTACATGACCATGTATATTCTGACCGCTCTCATTTATTGGGCCATCTGCTCAGCAGCGGCAGCTTTTCAGAATATCCTTGAGAAAAAATACGCTCATTATGTTTAAACAAACGTTTCATTAAAAAAGCCGCTCCTCAGGGGACGGCTTTTTTCTATTGATTCAGCTTCCACTTGAACGGGTCCTCAAACAGCGACCAGTCGGAATCAAATTCGTACTCAGTCAGCAGGCATTGATCAAGCTCTTTCGTGATCGCTTCTTCATCCAAATCTGTTCCGATAAACACAAGCTGCGTCAGGCGGTCGCCAAATTCCGGATCCCAGTCCTCCAAAATTTCGGGCTCCTGCTGTTTGACTTGCTCCTGCTCAAGCTTTGGCAACGCCGCCACCCAATACGATACTGGCTCAAGCGTAACCGACGGCCCTGCTTGCGACATCAGCAAAGCGAGATTGTTATGCGAGGCGCACCAGACGATTCCTTTGGCACGAACCACGTTCTTTGGCATTTGATCCATCCAGCGATAAAACCGTGTAGAATGAAACGGCAAACGTCTTTTATACACAAATGAAGAGATGCCGTATTCTTCTGTTTCCGGGGTGTGTTCCGCATGGCCTGCTGTCAGCTCTTGAATCCAGCCGGCTGACCCGCTCGCTTCCTCGAAGTTAAATAACCCTGTATGCAAAATCTCCTGCGGTTTTACATTTCCTTTGACGGAACGAATGAATTTGGCTCTTGGCTGCAGTGTACGAAGCACTTTTTCAAGCTGTTCGAGCTCTTGCTCACTGACCAAATCACATTTATTCAAGATCAGAACATCACAAAACTCGATTTGGTCGATCAAGAGGTCGGCAATGTCTCTTTCATCCTCTTCCCCTAACGCTTCTTTACGATCCAGAAGGCTATCGCCTGACTGATAATCATGCCAAAAACGGTTGGCATCAACCACTGTCACCATCGTATCCAGCTGACAGAATTTCGTAAGGTCGATTCCCATCTCTTCATCGATATAAGAAAAAGTCTGAGCCACCGGGATCGGTTCACTAATTCCTGTCGATTCGATTACGATATAATCAAACCGCCCGTCTTTTGCCAGCTTCTCGACTTCAATTAATAAGTCTTCGCGAAGCGTGCAGCAAATGCAGCCGTTTGACATTTCCACAAGCTTTTCATCTGTTCTGGAAAGGCCTCCTTCCTGCTTAACCAAGCCTGCGTCAATGTTCACCTCACTCATATCGTTGACGATGACCGCTATTTTTAAGCCTTCACGATTTTGCAGAATGCTGTTCAGCAATGTTGTTTTTCCAGCGCCAAGATAACCGCTCAGTACGGTAACCGGAATTTTTTTCATACTAATGTCCTCCCTTATAAAATAGAATCATTACGATTTAATTTGTATGCTTCGCCGTATAGGCAATGGTGTAAGCAGCTTTTCGCGCTCCGGAAATATTTCTCGCTGTCGGCCCGATTTCTAATTCAGCAAAGGCTCCCATCACATATAAGCCTTTTCCCCATTGCAAATCCTTGCCAACAATCGGAAAACCGCAGCCTGCATAAGGCAATTGCTCCGCTTGCGCTGCTCTCTGTACCCAATCGAACCGGCTAATGTCCGAGGTAAAACCTGTTGCCAATGCGACACGCTCGTATTCGTATCGCGATTCGCTGGTTTTACAGTGTATCTGTATCTTGCCGTCATCTGTTTTTTGGCAAAAATCAATGTCATCCTGAATGACTTTTATTCTGCCCTCCTCCTTATAGACAGCAAGTGTTCTTGAAATGTCCTTTGGAAAAGAGCCACGATGTCTGGCGCTTGTAATCCATTGCCTTCGCTTTTGATAGTCAGACGTTTTACTGAATGCTTTCATATATTTCGGACCAAGCCATCCTGGATCACTATCGAAGTCATAGATCCGGAACGGATGCCTCACCAGCATCGTCACATCATGGCCGTCATCTGCGAGCTTTATGGCGTAATGAGCCGCCGTTATCCCTCCGCCCACAACTGCCATTTGCACACTTTCATTGCTTACATCGTGCACCTCTCTGTCAAACACATGATAAATGCCGTCATTCTGATATGGTTTTGTCCACTCCGGCCAAGAAGGCTGATGAGAAAAACTCATGGCTAAAACCACTCGTTCCCCCGTGAGAGTTCCAGCGGTATCTGTCTCCGCTTCCCACAACCCGTTTTTCCTTCTCAAATTTGTCACCATGCCTGTTTTCCATGCTTGATCAATATGTATCTCATCCAGCACAGTCTCGCAGTGCTGATTGAAGAGCGACAGCGAGGGCCTCTTATATCTTCCAAAGAATACTTCCGGCCATTGGCTTTTATCCGCATACGTTTGCAAGCTGAACGGCTCTGTGTCTACATGATGAACCGATGGAGAGCGCAAGTATTTCATCTGAATGCGGCTTGTGTTTCGTTTCCAGCATTCAAGAGGCCGTTCATGGGGATCAATGACAGCAAGATCCTCAATCGATGCCCTTCCGCTTTTCACCAGATGCACAGCCAAGGTTGTGCCTTGGATGCCGCCGCCAATGATCAGCCATTTATACATTGGAGAATCTCCTCTCTACAAAACGTAATTGTTACGATTTAAATCGTATGGCTTTTTTTCCTTTTTGTCAACCGCTTTCCATTCAGCCGATCACAACTTTTGTATGTTCAGGGATGTTTTCATATATCCATTTCGCATCTGGGATGGCCAGCCTGATACATCCATGAGATGCCTTCACCCCTAGTTTTTTCGCTTCTTTTTCGATGACTTTTTTATCCTTTGTCATCGGCACACTGTGAAATAGAAATTCGCCATGGTTTTTCCATGAGACCCAGTATTCCGCACCTTCCTGATATCCTTCGGAGAAAAACCATTCTCCCCGTTCAGGCTCTATATAAAAGGTGCCCTTTGGCGTAGCATCATCTTTTGTTTGATCCAGTCCTGACGAGACAATCATTGTATATAAGGTTTTGCTTCCTTCTTTGATGTAAGCCTTCTGGTCTTTCACGTCTACATCAATCCAGACATGTTTCTGCTTGATATTCGGGTATTCACCGCCTGATGGTTTGGTCCAATCGATGCTAGTTTTTTCTGTCTTTTGGTCGGACGTTACGTGCTCTGCCGTTTTCTTTGTATCAGCGCTTGCATGTTCTTCCGTTTTTTTTGTATCGGCACTTGCGTGTTCTTTCGCATGATAGGAGCAGGCTGACAGCAGGCTGGCCGGCACAAGAACAGCAACAAATAATAATAAGAGTTTCATATTCTATCCTCCTGTTTCGAAAAACGCAGCTTCGCATAGGCATCGTGGAGATGGATTGATTCTTCATTGCGGCATTCAATCTCAAAGGCTGACACCCATTCAAGCTCATACAAATCCGCGGCAATCAGCCGGGCGAGATCCTCAACAAATCTTGGATTTTCATATGCTGTTTCCGTCACGGCTTTTTCATCCGGGCGCTTAAGAACCGGGTGCAGTCTCGCAGAAGCATTTGATTCTGCGGCGTCAAGCAAATCAGCTTTAAAATCGCTTGGAAGCGATACTGCCGGATGAATATCAGCCCAAATGCTGACCGTCCCCCTCTGATTATGAGCGCTGTATTCACTGATTTCCTTGGAGCAAGGGCACAGGGTCGTTACTTTCGCTGAGATGCCGGCACGCTGTTCAAACGGCTGATCTTCGCGATAGGTGACAGACATCAATATGTCAGCATGCATCAAACCCGCTTTCTCAAGCTTCGGACTTTTCCGTTCGAAAAACCATGGAAACCGCACTTCGACTGAAGCTGATGACTGGTCCATGTTTTCTGCAAGCTCTTTCGTAAATTGCTGTAGAGAGGAAAATGAGAGAATCCAGCCGTTTTGATGATAGAATTGGAGCAGCTCTGTTAACCGGCTCATATTAATCCCCTTCTGATTCCTCCGCAAATCACAAGTCATTGTAAAGTTCGCAGTCGTTGTTTGCTCAGCAGGCGTCATGGCAGAAGTGATTGTGACCGGATGGGACACATTAGCGACACCTACATGCTGAATGTCAAAAAAATAATCCTTCCTGATATTTTGCAGATCCTTCATTTTCTCTTTTTCTACAGGTTTCTCGCCTTTTATCGGACTGACCGACCCAAAGTATTGAAGACGTTCCGGTTTTCCCGGAAGCGGCATGTGTTGATTCAATCAGAAAACTCCTCTCATTAACAAATCGTAATAATTACTATTTATTTTGATGGGTTCACTGATTAAAATCAAGAGAAAATAAAAAAGACACGCACAAATGCGTGTCCGTCAAAACCTAAATATCAGCGGGGCTGCTATCCGCGCTCCAGCTTTTTCTCCAGTAATAGCCTGCGGCAAGCACGAGTGCAAACGCCAGCAGCGCGATACAGGAAAACGTGATAAAACCGATAGCATATGTGCCTGTCATCTGTTTTAACGATCCTAAGATGTTCGGCAGGAAAAACCCTCCTATGCCGCCGGCCGCACCGACAATTCCTGTCACCATGCCGATTTCTTTGCGGAAGCGCTGCGGTACGAGCTGGAATACGGCTCCGTTGCCCATTCCGAGCCCCATCATTCCGACAAACAAAAGAACGATGACCATTGAGAGAGACGGCAGGCTGCTGACCCCAGCCATACACAGGGCCACGATGACAAACAATACAGAAAGCACTTTTGTGCCGCCGACACGATCGGAAATCCAGCCCCCGATAGGCCGGAAAAAGCTTCCCGCCGCCACACATAATGTAACGAAATCGCCCGCGTGAATTTTTGACAGCTGGTATTGATCGACAAAGAAAATAGATAAAAAGCTTGATAGCCCGACAAATCCCCCGAATGTGACACTGTACAGCAGGCAGAAAAACCATGTTTCCTTTTGCCCGAACACATGCAGATAGCTTTTGAGCGGCTGCGGCGCCGGCTGTGCAGGAGAATCCTTTGCCATGGACACAAAAAGAATAAAGACGATCAGCAAAGGAATAAGCGCAATTCCCATAACAATGTGCCAGCCGAATTGCTCTGCAAGACGCGGGCCAAACAGGGTTGCAAACAAAGTGCCGCTGTTCCCCGCGCCGGCGATCCCCATCGCAAGCCCCTGCAAATGAGGCGGATACCATCGGCTTGCCATAGGCAGCGCAACGGCAAAGCTTGCCCCCGCCACGCCAAGCAGAATCCCGATGGCATACAGCTCAGGCAGCGAGCGGCCGCCAAATGTCCCCCACAGCAGCGGAATCATTGTCACCAGCATCCCGATCATTGCCGTTTTTTTCGGTCCGATTCTGTCCGTTAAAACACCTAAAATGATACGAAACACAGATCCTGATAAAATCGGCACAGCCACGATAAGCCCTTTCTCAAATGGGGACAGGCCAAAATCCTGAGAAATATAAACACCCAGCGCCCCAAGCATAACCCATATCATAAAACTCACATCAAAGTATAAAAAGGAACAGAGCAAAGTGAGTGGATGACCGCTAGTTTTCAGTTCCGACAGCTTCATAAGATTCCCCTTTCTTGACCCTTAATTATTTTAAATTTTCTGAATATAGAATATATGACCATTTTTTTCTGGAAAAGACATGTGTAAGTTTTTGTGACACGTTTAATGCGTTAACAATGCATTGTGACATAATTTTTAATAGGAGAATCAAAGGAGGTCTGGCACATGAAGAAACAAAGATTGGTGTTAGCAGGGAACGGCATGGCCGGAATCCACTGTATTGAAGAAGTTTTAAAGCTGAATCGCCAAATGTTCGAAATTGTCATTTTCGGAAGCGAACCGCATCCCAACTATAATCGCATTCTCTTATCCTCTGTATTGCAGGGTGAGGCGTCACTCAATGACATTACACTGAACAGCAAGGATTGGTACGACAAGCACGGGATTACGCTTTACACAGGCGAAACGGTTGTTCACATTGATACAGTTCAGCAGCGGGTTATCACGGACCGGAAACGCACCCATTCTTATGACAAATTAATAGTGGCAACAGGCTCCTCCCCTCATATTCTCCCCATCCCCGGGGCGGACAAAGAAGGCGTCTACGGATTTCGAACAATAGAAGACTGCCAAGCGTTGATGAGCATGGCCAAACACTATCAAAAGGCAGCGGTGATCGGAGCCGGCTTATTAGGACTGGAAGCAGCAGTCGGTTTACAGCATCTCGGCATGGATGTCAGCGTCATTCATCACTCTGCCGGCATTATGCAAAAACAGCTGGATCAAACGGCGTCGAGGCTGCTGCAGACAGAGCTGGAACGGAAAGGCTTAACCTTTCTTTTGGAAAAAGACACCGTATCCATTTCTGGCACCTCGCGGGCAGACGGAATCTGTTTTAAAGACGGCTCTTTATTGAAAGCTGACTTGATTGTGATGGCGGCTGGCGTGAGGCCGAATATTCAATTAGCTGTGTCAGCCGGAATCGCAGTGAACCGCGGGATCATCGTGAATGACTACATGCAGACGAGTGAACCGAATGTGTATGCCGTCGGCGAATGCGCCGAGCATAACGGAACGTTGTATGGTTTGGCAGCCCCGCTTTATGAACAGGGAAAAGCTCTCGCCAAACATATTTGCGGTGCTCCATGTGAGGGGTATCAAGGGTCAGCACCATCTGCAGCTTTAAAAATAGCTGGACTTGATGTGTGGTCAGCTGGAAAGGTTCACGAGGATGAACGCACGACGAGTATTAAAATCTACGATGAACAAACAGGCATTTATAAAAAAGCACTCTTTGAGGATGACAAACTGGCCGGCGTTATTTTATTCGGAGATACACGTGACAAGCAGCGGTTTCTCGACAGCCTGCTCAAACAAAGAGACATCTCCATTGTCAAAAAGCAGATCATCGAACCCGAGAATACCGGCACTTTATTTGATTCCATGTCTTCCAGTGAAACGATTTGCCAATGCAACTCAGTGACGAAAGGCGCGATTGAAGAAGCGGTGCACACGAAAGGCCTAACAACTGTTGAGGAAGTCAAGCACTGCACCAAAGCATCCGGTTCCTGCGGAGGATGCAAGCCGCTCGTTGAAGACCTTTTGAGGCACATGACCAGCAGCGAATATACAGAGCCCGCCGTCACTCCTTCGTTTTGCGGCTGTACTGATTTTACAGAAGACGACATCATTGCCGAGCTTCAGCGCAGGCCATTCACTAATCCGGGAGAAGCGATGAGCCAGCTTGGCTGGAAAACGAATAATGGATGCCGCAAATGTGTTCCGGCGATTCAATACTACCTGGAAATGCTTCATCCCGGTTTTGTTCAGCCTGAATCAGCTGCCGAAGATACATACATCCTGATTCCACAAATGTACGGCGGGCAAACGAACGCGGAGCAGTTAAGAAACATCGCCAATATCATCGAGGCGTACAGCATCTCCGACGTATCCATCACTCACGGACAAAGACTGAAGCTTTCCGGGATCAAACCCGCGGATCTCCCAAACATCAAAAAAGACCTGAAAATGCCCGTACGCTCAAACGAACACCACCGCACGCTGCAAAGTGTCAAAGCATGTACATGCGGACAAAACCGATCGATTCAACAGCTGGCAGCCCAGATCGAGAGACATCTTGAGATGCTTTCCATGCCCGCTTATATTTCTATCAGCTTATCATGTGAAACAGACTGCACCGATGCCGCCATACAAGATGTCGGCGCGATTCGAACGCAAGCTGGCTGGGACATTTACATCGGCGGCGTCCGGGGAACTCATGCCCGTTCCGGAGCTCTGTTTTGCGTTACTGACAACGCAGACAGCACTGCCAGCATGATCAAAGGACTGATCCAGTATTACCGTGAAACGGCTCATTACTTAGAAGCCGTTCATCAGTGGATGGACCGTCTCGGGATCGTGCATATCAGAGAAGTGCTATTTGAAGAGGAGCTTAAGACACAGCTGCTGGAAAGCCTCCAAACAGACCTGTCACTGATTCAAAACCCGCCTGTACAGGCTGGCGCACATAAGAAAGGATGAGGCATTTTGACTGAACGACTGCTTAGATATTTCCGTGATAAACAGCAAGACATCCAATCAGAAAAAACGTATGACACCCAATGCCCGTTTTGCAGCATGCAGTGCAAAATGCAGCTCGTGGAACAAACCATCGTCACACGGAAAAAGTACACAGCGATCGGGATTGATAATCCTACGACACAGGGCCGATTATGCATGAAGGGTATGAACGCCCACCAGCATGCCCTGAACTCCTCCCGCATCACCCGGCCGCTGCTGAAGAAAAACGGTGAATTTATGCCTGTTTCCTGGGAAGAAGCACTGAAGCATATCAAAGACCAAGTGACTATGATTCAACAAGAACACGGCCATGACGCCATGGCTGTATACGGGAGCGCCTCGATTACGAATGAAGAGGCGTATTTGTTAGGGAAATTCGCGCGGGTGGGCTTACAGACAAAATACATCGACTACAACGGGAGACTTTGTATGTCCGCCGCAGCAACCGCAGCCAACCAAACATTCGGCGCGGACAGAGGCTTAACGAATCCCTTATCAGACATTCCCCACACCCGTGTGATCATTCTGGCCGGCACCAATATTGCGGAATGCCAGCCTACGATTATGCCGTATTTTGAAAAAGCGAAAGAAAACGGTGCTTACATCATTGCCATTGATCCGCGAGAAACAGCGACAACGAAAATCGCCGACCTTCATCTGAAAATCAAACCCGGCACAGACGCCGCCCTTGCCAACGCTCTCGTCAAAATCATGATCGACGAACAGCTCGTAAACGAAGATTTCATTCGATCACGAACAAATGGATTCGCAGAGTTGAAACAGCATACTGACGCGTTGAGCTTGAATGATATCTCCGAACAGACGAGTGTTCCGCTGGCGCACACGCGAAAAGCCGCTGTGAAGTTTGCCAAGGAAACATCCGGCATGCTGTTTACAGCCCGCGGGATTGAACAGCAAACCGATGGAACAGCGGCTGTGAAAGGCTTCTTAAACATGGTGCTCATCACAGGAAAAATCGGCAAACCTTATTCGGGCTATGGGGCGATCACCGGACAAGGCAACGGGCAAGGCGCCAGAGAGCACGGCCAAAAAGCCGATCAGCTCCCGGGCTACCGTTCTATTGAAAATGAAGAACATCGGTCGCATATTGCGAAAGTGTGGGGAATCCATCAGGATGATTTGCCGCGAAAAGGTGTCTCAGCTTATGAAATGATGGAAAAAATCAATGACGGTGACATCAAAGGGCTGTTCCTCATGTGCTCAAATCCCGCTGTCTCCAGCCCAAATGCAAATCTCGTGAAAAAAGCTCTGAGGAAACTGACATTCTTTGTCGCGATCGATTTGTTTATTTCTGAGACTGCGAAATACGCTGATGTGATTTTGCCCGCCTCCTCTTATTTAGAAGATGAGGGCACCATGACAAATGTCGAAGGCCGCGTGACATTAAGAGAAGCAAGCAGGCCGTGTCCCGGTGAGGCAAAGCATGATTGGCAGATCATTTGTGAGATCGCATCCGCTCTCGGGAAGGGCCGTTATTTTTCTTACACGTCAGCAGAGGATATTTTTAATGAATTGAGAGAAGCAAGCCGAGGCGGGATTGCTGATTATTCAGGCATCACATACGACAGGCTCAGACGTGAAGGCGGCATTCACTGGCCGTGTCCCGAATCTGATCATCCAGGAACCGGCCGCTTGTTTGCGGACTCATTTGCACATCCGGATCAAAAAGCGGCACTAAGTGTGATTCCAATCGAACCGGCTGTTCCAAAAGAGAAGCCGACAGCCGATTATCCGCTGTATTTAACGACAGGCCGAGTCATGTCTCATTACTTAACAGGCGTCCAAACGAGAAAAAGCGCCGCCCTTGCCGCGAGACACTTTGAATCTTTTATGGAAATCCATCCGCAAACAGCAGCGTCCTACAATATCGAGGACCGTGTACTGGTAAAAATAGAATCGCCGCGAGGAAGCATCACCGTCCGCAGCAAATTATCAGAACAAATCAGAAAAGACACCGTTTTTGTTCCCATCCACTGGGCAGATGCTCAAAATGTGAATGATTTAATCAGCGAAGCCTTAGATCCAGCCTGCAAAATGCCCGGTTTTAAGGTATGCGCCGTCCGAATCAGACCTATTTAAATTTTTCATAAAATTTTTAGAACTTTTCGTATATTTTGTTACATTTTATAACATGTATCTTAAATATTCCTTTTTGCTGTGCTACGCTGGAAAAAACATTGATAAGGAGCGGATCATCTGATGGGAAAAAAACAGCTAGTTCTTGTTGGAAATGGAATGGCCGGGGTAAGGGCCATTGAAGAGATACTGAGTGTTGCAAAAGACGAGTTTCAGATCACAATTTTCGGTGCCGAACCGCATCCCAACTACAATCGAATCCTTTTGTCAAAAGTGCTTCAAGGCGATACAGATATTAAAGATATTACGTTAAACGATTGGGACTGGTACGAAGAAAACCATATTCAATTATATACAAATGAAACAGTTATCAAAGTGGACACGGAAAACAAAACCATCATCACCGATGCAGACAGAATCCAGCCTTACGACGAATTGATCCTGGCGACAGGCTCTGTCCCTTTTATCCTTCCGATTCCGGGCGCAGACAAAAAAGGCGTCACAGCTTTCCGGGACATAAAAGATACAGACACGATGCTCGCCGCGTCAAAACAATATAAAAAAGCAGCCGTCATCGGTGGAGGCCTGCTTGGTTTGGAAGCCGCACGCGGACTGTTGAATCTCGGCATGGACGTGTCCGTCATCCACCTCGCCCCATTCCTGATGGAACGCCAGCTTGATGCAACGGCAGGACGCCTGCTGCAAAACGAGTTAGAAAAACAAGGAATGACCTTTTTACTTGAAAAGCAAACCGAAGAAATTGTCGGTGATGACCGCGTCGAAGGCGTCCGCTTCAAAGACGGAACAAGTATTGAAGCTGATTTAGTCGTCATGGCTGTCGGCATCCGCCCGAATACACAGCTTGGCGCAGAAAGCGGCATTCCGGTCAACCGCGGAATCATTGTCAACGATTATATGCAAACTGAAATTCCGCACATTTATGCGGTCGGCGAATGCGCTGAGCACCGGGGAATCGCATACGGGCTCGTGGCGCCGCTCTATGAACAGGCAAAAGTGCTGGCGAAGCATATTTGCGGCATCGAAACAAAACCGTATGAAGGCTCCGTTCTCTCCACTCAGTTAAAAGTATCAGGCGTCGAGGTTTTCTCTGCCGGTGACTTTAACGAATCAGATGAGAAAAAAGCAATTAAGGTTTTCGATGAACAGGACGGCATCTATAAAAAAATCGTCCTGAGAGGCAATCAAATTGTCGGTGCTGTTTTATTCGGCGACAGCAGCGAGGGCAATCGCCTGTTTTCTATGATTCAAAAAGAAGCCGATATCACTGAAACCTCTAAAATATCAATCTTACAGCCTCTCAACCAAGAAGCAGGCACAAGCATTACCGCAGCGATGAGCGACGATGAAATCATCTGCGGCTGTAACGGCGTGTCAAAAGGTATGATTATTCAAGCCATACAGGAAAAAGGCTGCTCGTCAACAGACGAGATCAAAGCATGCACCGGTGCATCCCGCTCATGCGGAGGCTGTAAGCCGCTCGTAGAAGAAATCCTCCAGCATACGCTCGGATCAGACTTTGATGCTTCAGCGCAAAAAGAAGCGATTTGCGGCTGTACCACATTGTCGAGAGATGAAGTCGTAGAAGAAATCAAAGCCAAAGGGCTGTCACATACAAGAGAAATCATGAACGTGCTCGGCTGGAAAACGCCAGAAGGCTGTTCCAAATGCCGACCGGCCCTGAACTACTACTTAGGCATGATCAATCCAACCAAATACGAGGATGACCGGACATCCCGCTTTGTTAACGAACGAATGCACGCCAATATTCAAAAAGACGGAACATATTCAGTCGTGCCTCGGATGTACGGAGGCGTGACCAACTCCACAGATTTGCGCAAGATCGCAGATGTCGTCGACAAATACGAGATCCCGCTCGTGAAAATGACTGGCGGTCAGCGAATTGATCTCATCGGCGTGAAAAAAGAAGACCTTCCGAAGGTATGGGAAGATCTTGATATGCCGTCAGGCTACGCGTACGGAAAGACACTGCGCACAGTAAAAACATGCGTAGGCGAGCAATTCTGCCGCTTCGGCACCCAAGACTCCATGGCACTGGGCATTGCGCTTGAGAAAAAATTCGAAGGGCTGAACACGCCTCATAAAGTGAAAATGGCCGTGTCTGCCTGCCCGCGGAACTGTGCGGAATCCGGCATTAAGGACCTTGGCGTTGTCGGCATTGACGGAGGCTGGGAGCTTTATGTCGGCGGAAACGGCGGAACTCATTTACGTGCCGGTGATTTGCTGATGAAGGTGAAAACAAATGAAGAAGTCTTAGAATACGCAGGCGCTTACCTGCAATATTACCGGGAAACCGCGAACTATCTGGAGCGTACTTCCGCTTGGCTTGAGCGCGTCGGTTTATCCCATGTCCAATCCGTGTTAAATGATCCGGAAAAACGGCAGGAGCTGAACGACCGAATGAATGAAACACTCTCTGTCCACAAGGATCCGTGGAAGGGCTTTTTGGATAATAAACAAACCTCTAAAGAGTTATTTGAAAATGTCGTAACCACATCGTAATGACAAAAACAAACATTAAGGAGGAATGGACATGGTAAACAAAGACGTAACAAAAGTATGTATCGGAAAAATTGAAGAATTGCCTGAACAATTAGGCAAAACAGTGTATATTGAAGATAAGGAGCTCGCAGTTTTCAAGCTTTCAAACGGAAGCATCCGCGCCATCGAAAACCGCTGTCCGCATAAGGGCGGCGTCCTGGCAGAAGGGATCGTCAGCGGAGAATATGTTTTCTGCCCGATGCACGATTGGAAAATCTCCTTAGAAGACGGAATCGTCCAAGAACCAGATCACGGATGCGTCAAAACATACGAAACGCTGATCGAGGGAGAACATGTTTATCTCGTATATTGATCAAAAGACCGGATCACTTTTAAGTGATCCTTCATTTTTTACAGTGACGGAAGGATGACATGATCATGAAGAACGGAATCGTATATTTCGTGGGAGCGGGCCCCGGAGATCCAGGACTGCTCACCATCAAAGGAAAACAGGCGCTGGAGGAAGCAGATGTTATTTTATATGACCGGCTCGCCAACCCGAAGCTCCTCGAATTCGCATCACCGGACTGCCAGTTTATTTATTGTGGAAAACTGCCAGACCGCCATTTTATGAAACAAAGAGAAATTAACGCCCTGCTGGTTGAAAAAGCATCAAAGGGGTTAACCGTCGTCCGTTTAAAAGGCGGAGATCCAAGTGTATTCGGCAGAGTCGGCGAGGAAGCAGATGCTCTCCATGAGCACGGCATCCGTTATGAAATGGTGCCGGGGATCACTTCCGGAATTGCAGCGCCGCTATATGCGGGCATCCCCGTTACGCATCGGGATTTCGCATCGTCTTTTGCCATGATTACTGCGCATGATACATCATTAAAAGGCACGCCGAATCTCGACTGGGAAGGGCTTGCCCGAAGCGTTCAAACCCTAGTCTTTTACATGGGCGTCAAGAATTTATCTTATATTTGCCAGCAGCTCATCGCATACGGAAAATCACCTTCTGTCCCTGTCATTGTGGTCCAATGGGGTACGTGGGGCCGCCAGCGGAGTGTGAAAGGATCGCTAGAGAACATTCAGCAAAAAGTACAGGAACACCAGATCACAAACCCTGCGATTATCGTCATCGGAGATATCGTCAATTTTCAAACACACAGCTGGTTTGAAAGCAAACCACTCATCGGCCAGCACTTGATGGTTGTCACTCATGGCGAAGATGAAGATCCGCTTGCAGACAAGCTGCGTGCCTCCGGTGCTGATGTCATCGAATGGCCGAAATGGCGGACTGAGAGCATGCCTGTCAATGAAGAGATTCTTCGAAAGATCGGCACCTTTGAAGACATTTTTTTCACATCGCGCCATGCAGTTTGTGAATTTTTCCAAGCGCTGGCTTCCAAGAAAATCGACATCCGCCAGCTGACAGCCCGACTGAGTGCAGCATCTGAGCAAGCAAAGACGGAGGTTGAAAAACGGGGTTTTCTCGTCTCCGCCATTCAGCCTGATTCAGAAAAACGTCTTGTTGTCGGGAGCCGGCATACAGTGGAAAACATGCAGAAGCATGAGTCCTGTTCGTTTTATATCACCCATGAAAACGTCATAGATGCTCGGTTCACCCACATGATTCAGCGAACCATCAGTGAATCTCCGCTGCACATGATTGTATGCCCGAGCAAACCGTCCGTTCAGCAATTGATCAGCACAGGCGAACAAATTGGCATTTCGCCGGAACCCGCAGCAAGCCGACCTCCCATCGTCTGCATAGGCGATGACTCAGTTGCCGGCGCTTATGGATTCACAGCGGTCCAAAAGCAGGATGAATTGTTGGCTTTTATTCAAAATCAACAGGCGGAAAAAAAGCTTCTTCATAGCTGATTGCGGCAGCCCTCTTTAAGGGCTGTTTTATTTATGCACCAATTTTTTGTGATGGGTTGAATACATCGCCATATTTTCGGCCTTAGGGTCCAAATAAGCCTTCGCGCTGTTGACCGCTGTCGGCCCTTCCGTAAAGCCGCCGGCAATCAATCTCAGTTTACTTTCATAAAAAGCCGCGTCACCCGCCACAAACACACCCGGAAGATTCGTCCGCATATGTCTGTCCGCTTTCACCCTGCCTTCTTCAATCTCAAGCCCCCACTCCTTCATCGGTCCGAGATCAATTTTGAACCCATGATTAATGATCAGCTCGTCAACCTCTATGTCTTCCCTCTGGCCAGACGCAGTATGACAAACAGTCACACTCTGGATGCGCTCTTCATCGCCGCTCAGCTGCCCCAGACGATAAGGAGTGAGCACCCGCACCGATGATTGCTTCATCTTCGTCACGCTGCTTTCCATTCCACCGAATTCCTCGCGCCGGTGAACGACAGTCACAGACGCCGCAATCGGTTCCAGCTCATTGGCCCAATCGACCGCAGTATCACCGCCGCCTGATATCACGACCCGCTTCCCTTTAAACGCATCAAGCTTCTCCACTCCATAATGAAGGTTTTTGCCCGCATACCGGGTCGCATCCTCACTGTCAAACTCATTGACCTCAAGCGTTCCCATGCCGACAGCTAAAATCACGGTACGTGTATAATGCTTTTCTCCTTCAGAACCTGTCAGCACAATGGTGCCGTCTTCCAATCGTTCAAATCCGGTCACTCGCTGATTCAGTACGATGTCAGGATCAAACGTCGCCGCCTGCTCCTTCAGCTGCTCGATCAGCTGTTTTCCCGCAATCCCCGGTATTCCGCCGATATCGCGAATGATTTTCTCAGGAAAGAATAAAGACACCTTCCCTCCGAGCCGTGGCAAAAATTCGATTACTTTCGTTTTCAGCTCCCGCATCCCGCAGTAAAAAGCCGTAAACAGCCCGATCGGCCCCCCGCCTATAATCGTAACGTCATATATCTCTTGATTCTCAGCCATCCGTCCTGCCTCCGTTCACATCTATATCAAAACCACTTTAATTGAGAATGAATATCAATACAAAGTATATCATATTTCCCGAGCCTTTGTTTATTCATTTCTTCTCCTTGTGGTAAATTGTTGAAAACTCTATAATAGGCAGAAAACAAATGGGAGAAACCGATGAAAAGACGAGTCGAAATGATCACTATCGAAGGACATACACTAGAATATTCTGTAACAGGCAAGGGAGCCCCCATTTTTGTCATGCATGGCGGGCATTCAAATTGTTACGAGGAATTCGGGTACACGGCGCTGATTGAGCATGGGTATTCCATTATCACGCCTTCAAGGTCCGGCTATGGACGAACGTCAAAAGAGATTGGAAAAAGTCTTGCCGACGCCTGCCGTTTCTATGTGAAGTTATTAGATCATTTACAAATCGACAGTGTCCATGTGGTGGCCATCTCAGCAGGAGGGCCGAGCGGCATATGCTTTGCCTCACATTATCCGGAAAGGGTAAACACTCTAACCCTGCAATCCGCGGTCACCAAGGAATGGCTCACCCCCAAAGATACTGAATATAAAATGGGGAGAATCCTCTTCCGCCCGCCGGTGGAAAAGTGGATATGGAAGCTGGTTTCTCATCTGAATAACGCCTTCCCGCGTTTCATGTTTCAAGCCATGAGCCCGCAATTCAGCACACTTTCGTTTCAGCGGATCAAGTCCCTGATGGATGAAAAAGACATAGAAGCATTTCGGAAAATGAACAGCCGGCAGCGCTCAGGTGAAGGATTTCTGCTTGACTTGTCACAAACAGCCGCTATCTCTTCAAAAGAGCTGCAGGCCATCTCATGCCCCGTACTGATTATGCAAAGTGTTTATGATGGGTTTATCGACAAGTCACATGCACATTATGCAAAAGAACATATTCCTGACGCTGTTCTCTGTTTGCTTCACTCATGGGGGCACCTGATTTGGCTCGGGAAAGAAGCTGCTGAAACAGATAGAGTCATACTCGGCTTTTTGGAATCCTAAACAAAGTGAAACGATCCTTCCCCCTCCTCCGTCAAACAAGCAGTGCCTTTTTTTCTGGTATCATAAGAGAGGCAGCTTACCATGAGCGGAGGTTTTATTGTGACAGCACAATCATCTTTTCTTCAGCTGAATTCTATTTTTATCAGCATTTTAATAGAAGCCATTCCGTTTATTCTGATTGGCGTCATACTTTCCGGAATCATTCAAATGTTTGTTTCTGAAGAAATGATTGCGAGGATCATGCCGAAGAACCGCTTTCTCGCCGTTTTATTCGGTGCGCTGGCCGGGGTTTTATTTCCTGCCTGTGAATGCGGCATTATCCCGATTACGAGGCGTCTCCTGTTAAAGGGGGTTCCTTTGCATGCGGGCGTTGCTTTCATGCTGACAGCGCCTATCATTAATCCTATCGTTTTATTTTCTACTTTTATTGCGTTCGGGAATAGATGGAGCGTTGTCTTTTACCGGGGCGGACTGGCGCTCGCCGTTTCGGTGATCATTGGGATCATCTTATCCTATCAATTTAAGGATAACCAGCTGTTAAAGCCTGATGAACCCGGACATCACCATCATCATCACCATAGCCTGCTTCAAAAGCTGGGAGGGACCTTGCGTCATGCCATTGATGAATTTTTCTCCGTGGGGAAATACTTAATCATCGGCGCCTTTATCGCAGCCGCTATGCAGACGTACGTCAAAACATCCACTCTGCTTGCGATTGGGCAGAATGATGTATCCTCTTCCCTCGTGATGATGGGTCTAGCGTTTGTCTTGTCGCTTTGTTCAGAAGTTGATGCGTTCATCGCGTCTTCCTTCAGCAGCACATTTTCATTAGGATCGTTAATCGCCTTTCTCGTCTTTGGTGCGATGGTGGACATTAAAAACCTATTGATGATGCTTGCGGCCTTCAAAAAACGATTTGTTTTCCTGCTGATTACGTACATTGTCGTAATTGTCTTAGCGGGATCACTACTGGTAAAGGGGTGATTGGATGTTTCGTCTATTGGTGCTGATGGGATTTACGTTTTTCTTTTTCCATCTGCATGCCTCAGGAAATCTAACAAAATATATCAATATGAAATATTCCTATCTTTCCTTTATTGCGATCTTCCTGCTGGCCATTCTGACAGCCGTTCAAGCATATGTATTTATCAAGTCGCCAGAAAAAGGCGGGCATCACCATGATCATGATTGCGGGTGCGGCCATGATCACGAGCATGATCATGAACAAAACAAGCCATTTTATCAGCGTTATTTGATTTATCTTGTTTTTCTTTTTCCTTTGGTGTCGGGCATCTTCTTTCCGATTGCGACGCTTGACTCATCCATTGTCAAAACAAAAGGGTTCTCGTTTAAGGCGATGGAAAGCGGAGATCATTACTCCCAAACACAGTATTTGCGGCCTGATGCCAGCCTTTATTATGCGCAAGACAGCTATGACAAACAAATGAAACAGCTGTTTAATAAGTATTCCAGCAAGAAAGAGATTTCTCTGACCGATGATGATTTCCTAAAAGGAATGGAAACCATTTATAACTATCCGGGTGAATTTCTCGGACGGACGATTGAATTTCATGGATTTGCTTACAAAGGAAACGCGATTAACAAAAATCAGCTGTTCGTGTTGAGGTTTGGCATCATTCACTGTATCGCTGATTCCGGTGTGTACGGGATGCTTGTGGAGTTTCCGAAGGACATGAACATCAAGGATGATGAATGGATTCATATAAAAGGCACTCTGGCCTCTGAATATTATCAGCCATTCAAATCAACTCTCCCTGTTGTGAAAGTGACTGACTGGAACACCATTAAAAAACCTGATGATCCGTATGTTTACAGAGGATTTTAAGTGAAGACGAAACCAGTACAAGTACTGGTTTCTTTTTTATTTCTTTTTCATCAGCATCAAATCAAGATAAAGCTGGCATCGTGTCCTGAAATCGCTTAAATCGATCGACGTCATTTCAGTAATCTGTTTGATGCGGTAATTCAATGTATTTTGGTGAATAAACAGCTGTTCTGCTGCTGGTTTTGTTTTGCAGTTGTTGAGGAGATAGATTTCCAAGGTTTTAAGCAGCTCGGTGCTGCTTTCTTGGTCTTTCGCTTTTAATAAAGCCAAATCCTTATTCTCATATTCTAAAAATTCATTTTTCTGTTCAATGCTTTCTAAATAGCGGTAAATGCCGAGTTTGGCATATTCATATGGAATGTTTTCCTGATTGCCGGTGATTTCTGCGGCTTTGATGACTTCAAGTGCTTCTGTATAGCTCTTGCCGAGTTTTAAAAGGTGATCATATTCGTTTCCGATACCGATATAAATAGGGGTAGGTATTTTCTGAAAGTGAAAATGTGTTAACAGCTTATTAATAAATTCTGAAGCTGCCGAGGAGACGGAGCTTTTTTGGGAAAAACTCGCTACGACGATGACAATATTTGATTCGATCGTTAAGACATGACTGACTTTATCCCGTAAATTCAGGTACGACCTGATATTTTCCTTTAAATCCTCAACCGCTTCCCCATCCCCATTCGCGGCGTGCAGGATGACAACTGAAAACATGGAAGGCAGCACGGTGTTGATTCTTTCGGCTTCCCGTCTGAGTTCCTTCTCAGTGGTAAATTGCTGATAGATCGCCCGTTTGATGAGATCTTCTGCTTTTTCTTCCTTTTCCTGTTTCAGCTTGTTCGTTTTATAAATGATTTTCCCGACATGGAAAGAGGTCTCATACAAAAAGTCGAGTTCTTCTTCCGTCAGATTTTGGTCCAGCTCCTGAACCCAGATGTAGCCCATGACTTCCCCTTTGTGCTTCGCACTCACGACTACCCTTTGGTTTAACCCAATGCTTTCAATTTTATTGACGCGAAAAGGCTCAGGTTCGGTTTTCAGTTTTTCAATGATTCCGTCCTTCAAAAACCTCTCAAAAATCTGAACAGGACATTTTTTCGAAAAAATAGTCTGCTGGTTGGCAGAATCAAAATGGTTAATATAGTAAGAATTATAGGCTAACAAAAAGAAATCCGCGCTTTCCAGTATGACTGGTTTTTGCAGTTCATAACTGATAAAGTCAATCAGCTTATCAACATCTGAAAATGAAAAAACTCTCTCTAAAAGCTCTTCCATACCTTTTTCTCCTATACTTTTTTTACTTTAATCATATCCATACGGGGGCTTTTTGTATAGAAAAAAATACGTTTGTTTCCAAAAGAAAAAAACGGCCGTTTAAAAGGAGAAAAGAGGAAAAAGGGACAGCCCCTTCCTCCTCCTTTCGATCTTTATTGTGACATTGTGTCTTGGTAGTCTTTAAACTGGTCTTCGACAGCTTGTGACGGAGCCTGCGTCAATACACTGACGATAAAGACAGATAATAGACTCGCAGCAAAACCAGGTATGATTTCATACAGAAAGTCCGAAAGACCGGCATTCGCCCAAATGATTACAGTTGCTGCTCCCACAATCATGCCGGCGAGTGCCCCCCATTTGGTCATTCGTTTCCAAAACAGACTGAGCAGTACGACCGGCCCGAATGATGCACCGAAGCCCGCCCAAGCGTAGCTTACCAATCCAAGGATTGTATTATTTTTCTCCCAAGCAAGGAATAATGCGATGACAGAAATCACAAGCACAGCCATACGGCCCAAAAACACCAGCTCTTTATCAGAAGCTGAGCGTCTGAACATCGACTTATACAAATCTTCTACCAGAGAGCTTGATGTTACAAGCAGCTGGGAAGAAATTGTACTCATAATCGCGGCCAAAATAGCTGAAATCAGAAAACCTGTGATAATCGGATGGAACAAAATATTCCCTAATTGAATAAAAATCGTCTCAGGGTCCTTCAGTGTCATGCCATTCTGATGGTAATAAGCGATTCCGCCCAAACCAGTCAGCACAGCGCCAACTGCCGACAAAATCATCCAGCCCATTCCGATTCTGCGCGCTCTTTTGATCTCTTTGACAGACGTTATCGCCATAAAACGCACAATGATATGCGGCTGTCCAAAGTATCCCAAACCCCAGGCAAACAAAGAAATAATGCCAAGGACGCTTGTTCCTTTGAAAATATTAAACATATCTGGATCAACAGAGCGGATTTCAGTAACTGTTTCACTTGCTCCTCCCGTGTGGAAAAACGTAACGATCGGAACAAGGATGAGTGCGGCAAACATAATGATCCCCTGAACAAAATCTGTCCAGCTGACTGCCAAAAAGCCGCCAAACAGGGTATATACCACAACAACACCAGTCACAACCCACAAGCCTGTATGATATTCCATCCCCAAAATACTGTTGAATAAAACGCCGCCGGATACCATTCCAGACGAAACATAAAATGTGAAGAAGACTAAAATCACAATCCCTGAAAACAGTCTCAGCAGCTTCGAATGGTCTCCGAAGCGATTCTCAAGGAACCCGGGAATTGTGATGGAATTCCCCGCTTGTTCAGTGTAGGTTCTCAGCCGAGGCGCAACGTAGAGCCAGTTCGCCCATGCTCCAAGGCAAAGTCCGAACACAATCCAAATACCGCTCAGACCTGTTGAAAACATGGCACCCGGGAGCCCCATCAGCAGCCAGCCGCTCATATCGGCAGCACCGGCACTGAGAGCGGTTACCGCCGGACCCAAAGAGCGTCCTCCAAGCATGTAATCCGTCAGATTCGACGTACGCTTGTAAGCAAAGTAGCCGATCAGCAGCATCCCCGCCATATAAATACAAATCGAAATAATCAGCTGTGTGTTTTCTATGGCACTTCCTCCTCTTTTTTATGGTATATGGATGAAATGGACATCCCCGCAGGGAGGATGCCCATTTAGTCCCGCTTTAGAACATTTCACTGATTGTTTTAGCCTGCATGTGCAGTGCCAAGTAATCCGGTCCGCCTGCTTTTGAATCCGTTCCGGACATTTTGAAGCCGCCAAACGGATGGTACCCGACGATAGCGCCTGTACAGTTGCGGTTGAAGTACAGATTTCCGACATGGAATTCCTGTTTCGCACGCTCAATGTGCTTGCGGTTGTTTGTGATAACTGCGCCTGTCAAACCGTATTCAGTATTGTTTGCGACTTCTAAAGCTTCATCAAAGTTTGACACTTTAGAAAATGCAACGACAGGTCCGAAAATTTCTTCCTGCATGAGTCTTGCTTTCGGATCAAGGTCAGCGAAGATCGTCGGTTTGATGAAGTATCCTTTCGAATCGTCACCAGTGCCGCCGCTTACTAAACGCCCTTCCTGTTTTCCGATCTCGATATAGCTCATAATTTTATCATAAGAACCTTGGTCAATGACAGGTCCCATATAAACATCCGCACTGTCAGGTTTTGCTGTTACTTTAGATTCCGTAATTTCAATGACACGCTTCAATACCTGATCATACACTTTTTCATGGACTACTGCACGTGAACCTGCAGAACATTTTTGTCCCGCAAAGCCGAACGCTGATGTAAAGATGGATTGAGCTGCCAATTCAATGTCCGCATCCTCATCGACAACAACCGTATCCTTACCGCCCATTTCAGCGATAACACGCTTTAAGTGCTGCTGGCCTGGCTGAACCTTCGCCGCGCGTTCGAAAATTCTCGTACCCACTTCTCTTGATCCCGTAAATGTGATAAGGCTTGTTTTTGGATGGTCAACAAGGTAGTCACCGACTTCCGCTCCGCTGCCTGGAACAAAGTTGACTACGCCTTTTGGCAATCCGGACTCTTCAAGGACCTCAACGAATTTTGCAGCAATGACAGGTGTAGCACTCGCAGGTTTTAGAACTACTGTGTTTCCAGTAACGATCGGAGCCACTGTTGTTCCTGCCATGATCGCAAACAAGAAGTTCCAAGGCGGAATAACAACTGTTACACCAGTTGGTGTGTACACATATTGGTTTTTCTCGCCTTCACGGCTGTTGACCGGTTTGCCTTTTGCCAGTTCGATCATTTGGCGCGCATAATACTCCATGAAGTCAATCGCTTCAGCTGTATCAGCGTCTGCTTCGTTCCAAGGCTTTCCTGCTTCTTTTACAAGCAAAGCGGAGAATTCATGTTTTCTTCTGCGGACTTTGGCAGCAGCGCGGAACAGGACAGCCGCTCTTTCTTCCGGAGACGTGTATCTCCACTCTTCGAATGCCTTCGCAGCCGCTTCAATCGCTTGCTCAGCGTGCTCTTGAGAAGCTTTTGACACTCGGCCGACGACTTCTTCTTTATCAGCCGGGTTGATCGAAACGATTTTCGCTTCTGTTTCCACTCTCTCGCCGTTAATGACTAGCGGATAGTCTTTTCCTAAATATTCGCTTACCGTCGCAAGCGCTTTTTTAAACGCTTCCACGTTGTTTTGATCTTGGAAATTTGTGAATGGTTCGTGTTTGTAAGGTGTTGTCATGATAATCTCTCCTTTTTTACTTCTTTGTCATTCCTTTGAAAGCAAATGCAATGTTTGACGGACGTTCTGCAAGGCGTCTCATAAAGTAGCCGTACCAATCTTCGCCGTATGGCAGGTAGACTCTCATGTTATAACCTTCTTTTACGAGGTTGAGCTGGGTTTGCGACCGCATGCCGTACAGCATCTGAAATTCAAACTTGTCATTGGCAATGCCATTTTCCTTGGCAAGCTGCTTTGTATAGTCGATCATTTTGTCGTCATGTGTGGCAATCGCTGTATAGTGACCGTTTAAGAGCTGCTTTCGGATGATTTTTTTGTAATTTTCATCGACATCGCTTTTCTCCGGGTAAGCTACTTTTTCTGATTCTTTATAAGCTCCTTTTACAAGGCGAAGGAACGGGTTTAAAGAATCCAAATCGTCAATATCTTTTTCCGTCCGGTACAGATAGGCTTGCAGCACTGTGCTTACATACTCGTATTTCCTTCTGAAATCTTTGAAAATATCAAGCGTTTTCTGGCATCTGACTTCATCTTCCATGTCAATGGTGACCATGATTTTATGCTTCTCAGCCGTCTGAAGAATTTTCGTCATATTTTCATACACCAGATCCATATCTATATCCAGACCTAAAGACGTCATTTTTAAAGAAACGTGTGAGTTCAGCTGCTGATCCGCAATGGTCGCAATGGTTTGAATGCACTCTTCCGTACGCTCCCGTGCGACCTCGGCGCTGTTCACAAACTCGCCTAAATGATCGACAGTAACTGACAAACCTTGGCTGTTCAGCTGTCGAATGGTCGGGATTGAACTGTTAAAATCATTCCCGCCAATAATTTTACCCGCTGCTACTCTGCTTCCCCAGTTCTTTGCCATTTTATTGAGAAAGCCGCTTTTGGATAAAAATAAGAAAAAATCTCTTGTGATCACTTCCAACCTCAACACCCCGCAATCTAAGAAGTATTTGTATGAGTTTATTGTAAATGGACAAAACCGACGTTCACAATATTCCCAAAATACAAAGATTCTGATTATTTTTGTGGGTTTGCCACAATCAGATAGTTAGAAAGTCGGGGAATTCTGTCGAACAAAGGAGAAAAGGAAGCGACAAAAAACATCAGCTTCCTCCATCCTTCCACACTTCTTCAACCGTATTCAAAAGCAAACGATTCAATTCAGGTGTCATATCCTTTTGTTCTGCTTTCAGTGTTTTTGCTGCTTCCATGATTCTTTCGATTTCCGTTTCAATGAATTCGTGAATGACTTTGTTTCTTGCTTCGAGATCAAGCTCTTCGCCTCTTCTTTTCCGTTCAAGCAAGGTTTCCATTTCTGCCTTCAGCTCAGGGTCAGTCACAAGTTCGTTCATCAAAACAGTAAAATCCATTGGCGGAATCGTTCCGTGCTCTTCAATCCATTTGCAAGCCAAAATAGGCCGAAGCACGTAGAAATACTTTTTGATTTTGACCTCTTGCCCTTGAAGGTAATCTTTGACGTTCCTTCTCGCCATATTGATATAGTGATACACGCTTGCTTCAGGCTTAAATGCCTCCGTCCGCAGTTTTCTTAACTGCTCTGCAGTCGTAAATGCTTCGTAGTACACAATGTCTGAGGACAGCCATTCAAGGAGCGGCGGGTTTGACTTTTTGAAGAGGCGCAGCGTCTTTCTCAGCTCCCAGCCGCTGATATCCAGCAAATCATGAATCGGTTCCTCAATGACATCACGCTCCTGCTCAATTGAAAAATACCATTCCTTTTTCGGCACATAAATAAAGCGGACATCGTAATCACTGTCCTGCGACGGGAATCCCCATGCGCGGCTTCCTGACTCAACGGCATATACGATTTTGACTCCGTATGACTGCTCGATTCGTTTTAATTCATCAATGATCCTCTGTTTCATATCTATTCGTCTCCAGTCTGTTCTCATTCCGGCAGTTTGCAGAAAAAAACCGCCTGATGTTGTGCGGCGGCTTTTCACGTTTATCAGCCTTTAAGATGCTGCTTAAAGAAAGCAAGTTTTTCTGTTTGAAAGGCAGGGATATACTCATGCCCGAAGTAGCGGTACACCTTGAGCTCTTTCTCTGTCTCCAAGTGGTTGTATGCGGCAAACACGGTGGACGGCGGCGTGACCTTGTCAATCAGACCGATCGACATCAGAACAGGGACCTTCACTCGGTCAGCGAGATTCATAATATCGAAATATGAAAGTGTCTTCATCGCCTTCTCTTCCGTTTCCGGGCTGCCATTTCTTCTAAAGAAGGAATTGATTTCAAGGTACGGCTGTTCAAGCGCCACATCAATGGCCCGTTCAAAGTTGCTTAAATAAGGATAATCGGCAACCGCGGCTTTCGGAATGTCTGACAGAGCTGCTGCGGCAATGGTTAAGCCGCCTCCTTGGCTTCCGCCTGTCACACCGATTCTTGCTTCGTCAACTTCGTCAAAACTGCTTATGACTTCAAGCGCGCGGACAGCGTCCAAATAAACGCCCCGGTAATAGTATGTATCTTTATCAAGGATTCCTTTCGTCATCCAGCCCAAAGCATGACCATGCGGAGAAATAGTCGTATCCTCGCTGCTCTGCTGGCCGCGGACAAGCATGCCGAATGCGGCGTAACCGTGGAGCGCCCAGTTTACCATTTCATGAATCTCACCGTCATAGCTAGCGTTGTAGCCATGATATTTGACGATCGCCGGATGCGGGCCTTCCTTGTCAGGCACTGCGTACCATCCGGCAATGCGGGCGTTTCCGAAGCTTTTATATGTGAGGCGGTACACCTTGACTCCATCAGCAGGATACTCAACCGGCTGTAAATCAGGTGCTGCTTGGAACTTCGCAAGTTCGTCCAAAGACGATTTCCAAAACTCAGAAAAATCGTTCGGTGCTGTTTTTTCAGGCTTATACGTTTGCAATTGGTCGAGTGGCAGATCGAATAGTTGCATTTCCGATTATTCCCCTTTGTTTTATAAGATTTAGTTTGTATTCCTATACTACCACGTTTCGGATTTGTTTTCTAAATATTTTCACTTTTGTTTTCCAGACAGCCTTCATCAAACGTTTGTTTAAGACTTTCCCGGCTCAGTTCCATAAAGGCCTGGGCTGTCAGACTGACATAGCGGTTCTTTAAAAACACAAAGACGAGGGTTCGTGATGGCGCGGATTGAATGGATAAATAGATCACACCCGGATCTTTATCCCTTCTGACCATATTCGGCAGCATTGTCACACCTAAGCCGTTGGCCACAAGAGATTGGGCGGTTTCAATATGGCTCGTTTTAAAGGCAGTATTCGGCTTAAAGCCGCTTTCCGCACAGAGATCGAGAACTGTCCTGCGAAATCCGAAACCTTCTTTTAACAGAATAAACGGCACGTGCCTTACCATTTCAAGCGGCACGCACGGCTGGCGGCCCTTCTCACCTTCCAGCGCTTTCTCAATCAGCGCGGCCATTTCCGGCGGCATCCACCTTTGTTTTTCCTTCGGCACTGCGAGAACAATCGGTTCCGTGAGCAAGTGTGTAATGGAGAGCCGTTCATCCTCGATCGGCAAGGATAAGACAGAAAGGTCAACCTCTCCCTTTGCCGTCATCTCCTCTAAAGAAACCGGATCTTTTTCAACAAGCTGAACCTCCACATGAGGATAACGCGCCAAAAACTGCTTTAGCAGAGGCGGACAGAGATATCTTCCTGTTACAGCAGGAATCCCAATGGAAAGCTTGTGCCCCAGTCCTTGCGACCGCTCCTGCATCTCCCGGAGCAAGTCATCTCTTGAACGAATGATGTCCTCGGCTTTTTCAATGAAACGCCGGCCGTGGGGTGTCAGCGTAACAGAGCCGTGGGATCTGTGAAAAAGGGTAAGACCCAGCTCAGCCTCAAGCTTTTTGATCTGCTGGCTAAGAGATGGCTGAGCGATATGAAGATGCTCTGCCGCCTTTGTAAAGCTTTGGCGCCGGGCGATTTCCGCTGCATATTCCATCACTTTAATATCCATTTCAGCCTCCATAGGTTGAACCTATCGTTTTTATCATTTTTATATCTTGGACGAATCATAACAGAAATTGCTAACATAATCCATATCATCATTTACAAAAAAAGGAGCTGGTTCACATGAGAAATGAAACGCCGTTTTCTAAAAACGCCGAGATGTACCGGGATGAGAAGGTATTTGCCGAGGGGGAAGATTTAGGGTTCATGATCAAAACTGCGGAATGCCGGGCTGAGCAGCGGGTGCTGGATATTGGAGCGGGTGCTGGCCATACAGCGCTGGCATTTTCCCCATATGTACAGGAGTGCATCGGTGTTGATGCGACGAAAGAGATGGTAGAGGTTGCCTCCTCCTTTGCGCAAGACAAAGGAGCGGGAAGCGTACGCTTTCAGCAAGGAACGGCAGAGTCACTCCCCTTCCCCGACGATTCATTTGATATCGTCACCTGCCGATACGCGGCCCACCATTTTTCAGATGTCCGCAAAGCCGTCAGCGAAGTTGCACGCGTGCTGAAAAAGAATGGTCGTTTTCTCTTAGTCGATCATTACGCGCCTGAAGATCCCGTTCTTGATGAGTTTGTCAATCATTTGAACCGCCTCCGTGATCCTTCCCATGTCCGCGAAAGCTCATTATCAGAATGGCAGTCGATGTTCACTACTAATCAGCTTGAGTACCAAGAAATCCAAAAGTGGAATTTGCCGATTCAATACGAAAGCTGGATCAAACGGGGCGGAACTCCCGCCGACCGGGAAAAGCAAATCATCACCCATCTGAATGACGCATCAGACGAAGCACGTGACATGTTCCACATCAAATTGAATCAAAACGGACAGCCCGGCTCCTTTTGTTTAAAAGCGATTTTGATACAGGGCATAAAACGATAAAAAAAGCCGTGTGCACGGCACGGCTTTTACATTGGCTGATAAAGATCCCAGCCGATTTTTAATGTCTCTACAATGTAATCAGCAACCTCTTCCGGAGAAAGGTTGTCTGTTGCAACTTTTGAATTGTGTTTGTCGTAAATGACTTTTCTTTCGTTAAACAGCTGTTCCATTTCATCCATTGAACGGTTATGCAGCACAGGGCGGCTCTCGATTAATAAGTCCGCTCGCTGCTTCCAGTTCTCCCATGACAGGTCCAGATGGAGCACGAGACAGTTTTCCAGACAGCACTTTCTGATTTCCTCTTGTTTAAAAGACCCGCCGCCCAGAGAGACGATTTTGAATCGTTTATGACGGCAGATGTCTAAAATATATTCCTTCTCCGTTTTCCGGAAAAAGTCTTCTCCCTTTTCCTCAAACATCTCAGGGATTGACATGTTGAAATCCTTTTCGATCTCTTGGTCAATATCGATAAAATCTCTATATAATTTTTTAGCGACCAATTGGCCGATTGTCGTTTTTCCTACACCCATGAATCCGATCAGGACGATATTTCTTTCTCTTACTGGGATGGCTCGTTTAGCGTTCATCTTCGGCGAAATCCTCCTAAGGAATGAAATTTTTATATTCATTATATGCTTATTTTACGAATATTTATATAGATACCGGCTTGCCCGTCCTTTTCCGTTCAAGCTTTACCCGGGATAGCCTGCTCTTGGTTGTTCAAACGTTTTTGCCTGAATGACATTCATTGTACAACATTTCCGCATATATTTTAATACTTCGACGCAAAAAAGCACTAAAACCTTTCAATCTCACTGCCTTGATTGTTTTTCCCGCTGGCTCTTCGATCAAAGGGTCTTTTTTTGTATGATAAATAAGAAGGGAGAAATGTCGATTGATCATATGGATAAACGGGGCTTTTGGTTCAGGAAAAACACAAACAGCTTTCGAACTGAGCAGAAGGCTGAAACCATCTTACGTGTATGATCCTGAGAAAATGGGTTTTGCACTGCGCTCCATGATACCTCCGGAGATCGAGGAGGACGATTTTCAAAGCTACCCCTTATGGCGGGCGTTCAATTACAGCTTGCTGGCCTCCCTGACCGATACATATCGCGGCTTCATCATTGTGCCTATGACGGTTGTAGATCCTGAGTACTTTAATGAGATCATCGGCTGGCTTAGACATGATGGCAGGACAGTTCACCACTTTACACTAATGGCTTCAAAAGAAACCTTGTTAAAACGGCTGCGAACAAGAGCAGAAGGAAAAAATTCATGGGCCTCCAAACAGACAACATGTCAATTCAGGATGCGGCAGAAACCATTGCCGCAAGAGCCAATCTTACATTAGCCCCTGATACGAGAGGCAGCCTCCGAAGGTTCACCGACAGATTGATGGTAAAGCTGAATCATATCCGCATCAAATAAAGATCCCGCACATGATAAAATCCTAAAACGGTTTACGTTTTAGGATTTTATCATCTTTTTTCAGCGTGATTGAAAACCCTTGAGGTCTAGGAAGGACGAGCATTGGAGCAGACTTTCACAGGATGTGATGATGGCGGCGTTTAGGCAGGACGCCTGAGCGATTAGCCGCCGTTCCTTTCTTAACCCGTGAGCACCAACGCGCAGGACTGACAACGAATGCGAGGATTGCCGACACGCTGAAAAGCCCGCTCCGAGAGCGGGCTTTCTTTATCCTATTTCCACCAGTCATCAAACATAGACGCCGGAACCTGACGTTTATGCTCAGTTATGCTGTAGCGATTTTCCAGCGCTTCTGACACTTTCGCTGATACTTCTTTTCCTTCGAGATAATCGTCAATTTCCTCGTAGGAAATGCCTAGCTCTGTTTCATCCGCCTGCTGCGGTTTTTCGTCGAGCAGATCGGCAGTTGGTTCTTTTAAGTATAAGCGTTCCGATGCACCCAGCTCTTTCAGCAGGCTTTTTCCTTGACGCTTCGTCAATCCAGTCAGCGGCAGGAGGTCCGCTCCGCCGTCACCATACTTCGTAAAGAAACCAGTCACAGCCTCAGCGGCATGGTCCGTGCCGATGACAAGAAGGCCTTCTTGGCCGCCGATCGCGTATTGAGCGATCATTCTTGTTCTCGCTTTTACATTCCCTTTATTAAAGTCAGTCAGCTGATCACCGGTTTCCTGCTGATACTGATCAGAAAACGCGCTGACTGTGGACTTAATGTCGAACTTCCATGATTTATCCGGCTTAATGAACTTCAAAGCAAGCTGGGCATCGTCTTCATCCTGCTGTGTACCATGCGGAAGACGGACCGCGATAAATTGAGCGTCTCCGCCCTCCTCACGAATACTTTCCACCGCAAGCTGGGCCAGGCGCCCCGCGAGAGTTGAATCCTGTCCACCGCTGATTCCTAACACAAAGCCTTTAGCGCCGGTTTTTTTCAGATATTGTTTTAAAAAATTGATTCGGTCCTCAATTTCTTGCTTTGGATCAATTGAGGGCTTCACATGTAATTCACGCATAATCTTTTCCTGCATGCTCATCCCAATCATTCCTCCTGTACAATTCGCTGTTTCTTATTTGATCATTTCCCCAAATTGATGAAAATGAATCATGACAATTATGTATCCCTTTAAATATAGCACAGGTCTTGATTCACAGTGAACAAGAGAGATCAGCTGACTTCCACCCGTATAGACGTTACGCTATCGCCATTGCACTTACCTTTTTCTATCGGGCAGGAAGAAAACGCGACAACCAAATCCATTTCCGCCCGCAGCCTTACATAATCCCCGGCATTCGAAAGCGGCGTTTCTACAGACAGGTTCCCTTTCTCATCAAGGACAGTATTCATAAAAATCGCAAACGGATAATGCATGTGAGGCTTCGGTACGCCAAATTGCTCAAGCGCACGGTTCATATTGTCATAGCACGTATCCTGAAACTCATCCTTTTGCTTCCCATATAAGAGTCTGTTCATATCAGGACGGCAGGCGGGAAGCAGCAAATCATGCTTGCCGACCGTATCTTCAATCAGCGTCAGCATCGGTTTGTATAGATTCGAGTAGATATGATCGTTGACTTTCACATGAATGGAATGATTGGCATCAATCGTTGCTCCCTGATCAAGATGCTCATAAAAATCCTTGGCATGGTACGCAACAAAATCAGCAACTTGCTGCCCTTCTACATCAACCACCTTTAAAATCTGCCCCTTTTTCAGCTTCAGCCCAAGCCCTTTTTTCGGCTCCACGATATATTGCTGTGTCATTGCTTCGCTCCTTTTTTCATTAGTATGAGCGTTCTCCGCCTTCCCCATGTAAAAAGAGGCAAAAATCCGATGTATATAAGCTTCGGGCGGGTCGCAATCTAACCTTAGATAAAAGGGGTTGAAATGATTATGAGTCAAACAAAAAAAGACCAGCAAAAAGGAAATTTGTCCTGGTGGCAGCTATCATTAATCGGTATAGGATGCACGATCGGAACAGGATTTTTTCTCGGTTCCAGCATTGCAATAGTGAAAAGCGGTTTTTCCGTTCTGCTGTCATTTTTGATCGGGGCGATCGGCACGTATTTTGTATTCGAGCAGCTTGCCAAGCTATCGGCAAAACAGCCCGAAAAAGGCTCGTTTTGTGCATATGCGCGAAAAGCGTTTGGCAGATGGGCCGGCTTCAGCAACGGCTGGGTGTACTGGTCATCAGAAATGCTGATTACCGGAAGCCAGCTGACAGCCATTTCGCTATTTACGAAGCACTGGTTTCCTCAAGTGCCGTTATGGGTGTTTGCTTCAATCTACGCGGTACTTGGGCTACTGATTATTTTCACCGGACTGTCTGTTTTTGAGAAGACTGAAAACGTACTGGCAGTCATCAAAACAGCCGCTATTTTTATGTTTATTGTGATTGCCATCCTGGCATTATGCGGTATCCTGTCTGGCGGAAAGCACGATGTACAGGTTCCAAATAAGACGAGTGAGTTTTTCCCATATGGCGCCATGGGGCTTTGGACAGGTTTAATCTACGCGTTTTACGCCTTTGGCGGAATTGAGGTCATGGGGCTGATGGCGGTTCACTTAAAAAAACCAGAGGAAGCGTCTAAATCAGGGAAACTAATGCTGGCGACGCTGGCGATTATTTATATTATTTCGATCGGACTGGCCTTGCTGCTGGTTCCATTAGACATGTTTACTGAGCAGGACAGCCCGTTCATTACGTCGTTAAAAGGATATAACCTTAAGATCATCCTTGATATTTTTAACGGGATTTTCATTATTGCCGGGTTCTCGACCCTCGTCGCTTCACTGTTTGCGGTTACGACATTGCTATGTACGATGGCTGATGACGGAGACGCGCCGAAATGCTTTACTTTAAAGGAAGGCAAAAAAATATGCTGGCCGGCGCTAGGACTGACGTTTGCAGGGCTTGTTCTATCCATTATTCTGTCCTTAGTGCTGCCCAAAAACATTTATGAGCACATGACGACAGCGGCGGGGCTAATGCTTTTATACACTTGGCTGTTTATCCTGTTCTCCAGCAAAAAGCTGACTGATCCCAAGGGAATGGGGAAAACGCAAATTTATTTAGCGATGATTCTGATTGCTGCGGCTGTGTCCGGCACACTGTTTGAAAAATCAAGCCGGCCCGGTTTTTTTGTAAGCATAGGTTTTCTCGTGATCATTGCCATCGTTACGATGATCTATCAAAAAAAGCAGGGACATAAAGACCGCCCTGCCAGCTCGTGATTTATTTCATTTTGTTGAACATGTTCTTTAAATAAGAAAACGGGCACTTCGATACCTGTTTTTCGTCGTCACGGAGGAAATACTGTTTCCATTCGCGATTATTCTTTCCTCCGTACCAGCCTAATTGCGGGTGAACCGGAGCTTGATCGTAGGCCTTTAAACGGGATCGGATCAGCCTGCTCATGTTGCGGCCAAAAGCGGTTGATCCATTTAACTCTTCAAACACCCATCTTGGCTGAAACGTGATCATAAAATAGGGAAAGCTCCGGCTTCTTCTCGCTTCGTGCCCCGGTGTAGCGCACAAAATAAAGTACGGCTCGCCGTCAAAACAAAACTCCCATTTATAATGCTCGGGATCGGCCGGAATGTCTTCCGGCCACTCTTTTTCGTCCTGGTGACTCAGTCTATTTAAAAAGCTCCAAAACAGCTCTTCATACGCTTCAATCGAATAGTGCTCAGCCAAATCTTCCGGTGTATCAAACAACACAACGAGGGATGCGTACTTTCCCGTGTCCCGCGATATCTTGCCGTACTCCGCAAGCAGTGGTGCCAGTTCCTCCGCTGTACGGTTTTCCCGCGGATCTCCAGCAAAAGTAATACGAAGCTGATCTGTCAGAAACGCCTGGCGTCCGGGAATGCACGGAAACGTATCCGCGTCATCCGCCACAGTTTCTGCCAAAAGCTCAAAAGCGATTCTTTGCCATTCAGGGAGTTCAGCTTGATTACGTTCCAGAAAACTTTTGGTGTAAATCCCATTCACCATTGATCCACCTCCAGTATCATCTGGATACTATATTAAAACTGGAGACGGCAGGTGACTGTCCTTCATGAATCAGCCCAATAACTGTCTGATGCCTTGATAACCGAAGTAAAAGCCAAATATAAGGAGGGATACACCAGCGATTCCGGTCAATCCTCTCAACAGCTTTTCATGAAGCAGATTTCTGAACATGCTGGCTGTAATCGCCATGCAAAAATCCCAGATTAAAATGCCGATCATGATGCCGGAGCTATAGATCAGAAGCTGATTCATATTGTAGGCCTCTGCTGTTTTCGCAAGTATGCTCCCATAAATTCCGAGCCAAAAAAGGATGCTCAATGGATTTGACAGTGAGATGAGAAAACCCGAAGCGAATGTTTTCCTATATGACACTTTTCCTCGCGAGCTTCGCACATCCATCGGTTCTCTGACATTTTTCAGCGTTTCAATTCCGGTATAGGTCAGAACAAAAAAGCCGAAGAGCCACAAAAACGTTTTCACAAATGGAGCGGTCAAAAACTGTGAAAGCCCGAAATAGATAAAAAGCATGTACAGTCCGTCCGCTGTCATGGCGCCTAAACCAAAAATCCATGCATGCCAAAAACCGTTTTTAATTCCTTTGTCTATTTGCGCCGCATTCACTGGTCCCACAGGCGCAGACAAGGACAGTCCCAGCACAATATAGCTCAAAAAAATGTTCACCGGCCCGTACTCCCTTCTCTTACGTAACTTGTACAATTTATTCGGGAACGGGCCAAGCTATGCACAAAAATCGCTTACTGTTTCAGACGTTTAAGTTCTTCCTCCACAATATCGGCGGCTTTGCCTACGAAACTGAAAATGAGTTCTAGTTCTTCTTCTGTATACTCACGGCACAAATCCATCGTCGACTCTGACAGAGAACGGAACAAATCCTTTACATGTTTCTTTGAAGCGGTCAATGGGACGATTATGACTCTTCTGCGGTCGTTCGGATCCTTTTCACGAGCCACATACCCCGCTTTTTCTAGCCGGTCAACAAGCGCCGTGACCGAACCTGTGCTGAGGCCCGTCTTTTTCCCCAACTCTCCGGCAGTCATCGGCCCTGCTTCATTTAAGATGTCAGCTGATTTTAAATCGGTGGGAAACAGACCGAGAGCTTGAGCGGCTGCCTGATGAAACAGAACCGTTCTTGTGCCCAATTTCCGAAAAAGCTGAACGGCAGTCTTTTCCAACTCACTTCTGGAATTTCTTGTTGACAACTGACAGTCCTCCCTATAAAATCGAATTTATCTTGATAATCGAGATATTTAATAATCAAACTATTATCATGATATCAGAACTTACATAGAAAAGTAAGAGGAGGTAGAACAAATGGACACAACATCAGCAAAACAGGCTTCCACCAAATTTGTGGTCCTCGGTCTCCTGCTGGGCATCTTGATGTCGGCGATGGACAATACGATTGTTGCCACCGCGATGGGCAGCATCGTAGCGGATCTTGGAAGCTTCGATAAATTTGCTTGGGTGACGGCGTCTTATATGGTGGCGGTCATGGCTGGGATGCCGATTTACGGCAAACTCTCCGATATGTACGGCCGAAAACGTTTTTTCCTGTTTGGACTTATTTTTTTCTTAATCGGGTCGGCTTTATGCGGGATTGCACAGACGATGAATCAGCTGATCATCTACCGGGCCATTCAAGGGATTGGAGGCGGCGCGCTCCTGCCGATTGCCTTTACCATTATCTTTGATTTGTTTCCGCCGGAAAAACGCGGAAAGATGTCCGGCATGTTCGGTGCTGTATTCGGATTATCCAGTGTTCTTGGGCCGCTGTTAGGCGCGATCATTACAGATTCGATCAGCTGGCACTGGGTGTTTTACATCAATGTGCCGATCGGCGCATTGTCATTGTTTTTCATTATTCGCTACTACAAAGAATCTTTGGAGCACAGAAAGCAGAAAATTGACTGGGGCGGCGCGATTACTTTAGTCGTATCAATTGTATGCCTGATGTTCGCTCTTGAGCTTGGCGGCAAAACTTACGATTGGAATTCTATTCAGATCATTGGCCTGTTTATTGTATTCGCCGTTTTCTTCATTGCCTTTTTTATTGTGGAGAGAAAAGCGGAAGAACCGATTATTTCTTTCTGGATGTTTAAAAACAGGCTGTTTGCCACAGCACAGATTCTCGCTTTCCTGTATGGCGGAACATTCATTATTTTAGCGGTATTTATTCCGATTTTCGTTCAGGCAGTATACGGCAGCTCAGCGACAAGCGCGGGCTTCATTTTGACGCCGATGATGATTGGGTCAGTCATCGGAAGCATGATCGGCGGGATCTTCCAAACGAAGGCAAGCTTCCGCAATTTGATGCTGATATCTGTTATCGCTTTCTTTATCGGCATGCTGCTTCTTTCTAATATGACGCCTGACACAGCACGGGTATGGCTGACAGTCTTTATGATGATTTCAGGCTTTGGCGTAGGCTTTAACTTCTCCCTGCTGCCGGCGGCATCGATGAACGATCTTGAACCTCGTTTTCGGGGAACGGCCAACTCTACAAATTCATTTTTGCGGTCATTCGGCATGACCCTGGGCGTCACCATTTTCGGAACGGTGCAAACAAACGTATTCACAAACAAGCTAAGCGACGGCTTCAGTGGCATGAAAGGCTCATCAGGCTCAGGCGCTGCGCAAAATATCGGCGACCCGCAGGAGATTTTTCAAGCAGGAACACGTTCCCAGATTCCTGAGGCAATCCTGAATCGCATTATTGACGCGATGTCATCAAGCATCACATATGTCTTTTTACTCGCTTTGATTCCAATTGTCCTCGCGGCGGTTACCGTTTTGTTTATGGGAAAAGCCAGAGTGAAAACAACAGCGGAAATGGCGAAGAAAGCAAATTAACAAAAAAGCAGTACATGGCTGACATGTACTGCTTTTTTCGATTACAACCCTAATTTTGCAAGAATAAACGTCCATATACAAATGATCAATAACAGAATCAGGCTATACGCCACTGTCCGTTTAAACAGTTTAGATTCCTTGCCTGTCTGGCCAACCGCTGCGGCAGCGATGGCGATGGACTGAGGAGAAACAAGTTTTGCCATCACCCCGCCCGCCGTATTTGCAGCTAACAGCAAATCAGAACCCGCACCGATCTGCGCTCCGGTGACAACCTGTAAATGTCCGAATAAAGCGTTATTGCTGACAACTGAACCGGTAATGAACACGCCGATCCAGCCGAGAACGGGACTGACAAACGGGAACAAGTCTCCTGTTTTCGCCAGTGCTAATCCAATTGAAGAGCTGAGCCCTGCGAAGTTGGCCAGATTGGCAAATCCCATCACGAAGCAGATCGTCATAATCGGCACCCACAGCTCTTTTCCTGTCTCCTTCAAGGAAGCAAAGGCAGCCCGATAAGAGAAATTTTTGCTGAACAGCCCTGTCACGATGACCGCCGCTAAAATCGCTGTACCAGTCGCTGACAGCAGGTCGACTTTAAAGACTGCATCTAACGGCATGGCAGATGGCGCAATCGGCGGCATTTTCATAATTTGCTGATGCAGGAAAGGCATTTTCAATAGGAGCGTTGTTTGATATAACAATCCGCCTTCTTGGAAAAGCGCTTTGAAGGCAGGAAGGCTCCAGATTGTGATCGCTGCAGTTAAAATGTAGAAAGGAGACCACGCTTTTGCAATGTCTGCGGCACTGTATGCTTTTTTCTCGCCAGTCTCGCCGGCTCCTTCCTCCCGGTAAATCTCTTTCGGCTGCCAATTGCGGAGGAAGAGCGCAAGCCCGCCCATACTGAATAAGGCCGCCAAAATGTTTGCTAATTCGGGTCCGAGCACCGCCATTGTCAGTGTCTGAACCGCTGTATACACACCGCTCACAACCAACAGGGCAGGCCATGTCTGTTTGATTCCTTTCATTCGGTCTAATAGGAATACAAGCAGAAACGGAATCAAAAATGAGATCATCGGCAATGTCCACATCAATGTCCGTGACAGCTCAAGAGCAGACAAATCACCAATCTGCGCCCCTGTGATTACAGGAATCCCGATCGCCCCAAAGGCTCCAGAGGCTGCGTTCGCAATCAAGCAGAGAGCCGCCGCTTTTAACGGTTTAAAACCAAGTTCGACGAGCAGCGCCGCACTAATCGCAATCGGAACACCAAAACCGGCCGCGCCTTCTAAAAACGCGTTAAAACAAAAACCTATTAATAATAGCTGTAATCGTTGGTCAGGCGAAATGCCGGCAATGCTGGAACGAATAATGGTAAATTTCCCGGTTTTCACTGCGATTTTATACAGCCACACCGCCATCAGAACGATGTAGCCAATCGGCCACAGCCCGCTCCCGATTCCTAGCAAAACAGAAGAAATTGCTTTTTCAACCGGCATATGAAATGCCAAAACGGAGACGAAGAAACTGACGGCTAAGGTAAGAAATGCCGCAAGAATGCCTTTCATTTTAAAATCAGTTAAAGCCAAGAGAAAAAAGAGAATCGGAGTGAGCGCCACAAGTGCGCTCACATACTCGTTTCCAAACGGATCATACAACTGCTCCCACATTGACAATCAGCCCTTTACTCTATAGTTGCGATTAGTTGACCTTTTGTTCTGCAAAATGAGGTTTTAAAATGTTTTTAAGGACACCTGCGCTGTGAAGGAACTGTTCTTTTTCTTTCTCATTTAAGTTCAGCTCAGTGATGCCTGCAATACCTCCGCGGTTTACGACAGCCGGAACGCCGATGTACACGTCGTCTGCGCCGTATTGTCCGTCTAAATATGTGCTGACAGTTAAAATGCTGTTTTCATTATGAAGAATGGCTTTTGTAATGCGGGCAAGGCTCATCGCAACACCATAATAAGTCGCACCTTTTTTCTCAATGATATGGTAAGCGGCGTTTTTCACGTCATCTACGATCTGGTCAAGCTCCTCTTGTTTATACGCATCGTTTTTCTCAACGAGTTCACTGACCGGCACACCACCGACATTCACGTGGCTCCAGACAGGAAGCTCTGTGTCGCCGTGCTCTCCGATAATATGCGCGTGCACGTTTTGAGGCGCTGCGCCAAAGTATTCGCTCAGCATGTAACGGAATCTCGCAGAATCTAGTGTTGTGCCGCTTCCGATCACCCGCTCTTTTGGCAGGCCGCTGAATTTCCATGTAGCGTAAGTCAGAATATCAACCGGATTTGTCGCGATTAAGAAAATGCCGTCAAATCCGCTCGCCATGACTTCACTGACGATACCTTTGAAAATCTTTAAGTTCTTTTCTACTAATTCAAGGCGTGTCTCTCCAGGTTTTTGGTTTGCTCCGGCGCAGATGCAGACAATATCAGCATCCTTGCAGTCTTCATATGTTCCGTAAGATGTTTTGACCGGTTGCGGCGCAAACGCCTTTCCGTGGTTTAAGTCCATCACATCGCCCATTGCTTTTTCTTTATTTAAATCAATGACCACAAGCTCATCTGTGATCCCTTGGTTTATTAACGCAAATGCATAACTGCTTCCAACAAAACCCGCTCCGATTAAAGCTACTTTATTTACATGTTTGTTCATCATTAATCATCCTTCCAGGGTATGTTTTTCTTTGATGTTTGTTTGTGAAGTATTTCACATTTATATTGTGCAACATTTCACAAACTATTGCAAGAGAAAAGTTTTGTCTGATTTATGAACAAAAAAAGAAACCATCAAGGATGGTTTCTACCGGTAAGTCCCGTCTAACCTTGCCCTCAATGAGGAAGAGAACCGCTTAAGCCAGAGTCGTTATATAAGCCATTTTGCACGTAATCAAAGCCAGGCTGGTTCTGTCCGGGCACTTGGGCGCTGCCATTATTAAAAATCACTTTGGCGTTCGTTGTATCCGTATCCGCAGGCAGCGTCAGCGTGTAAATTCCATCTGCATTCTTAGTCATTGCTTTTCCCGGCCAGGATCCGGTCAATTCTATTGCCCGGCCCCCATCATGTTTATAGATATAAGCATTTACTTGGCCCCAATGATTTGGATTTTGATAGCCAATGGTTTTGGCCGCAGAAGGGTCTCTTTTTACAAAGCTGTATTCCTGAGTCCTCGTTACACCATCACTGTTCGTTCCTGTTAACGTGATGGTGTATGTTGTGCCAAACGGATCTCCTTTTCCGATCGTTAAGTGGTCTCCATCCTTAAACGCTGTCTCTTGCCCATTATTGATTTGATAAACGGCTTTTGTTGTATTCGCATCTGCACGCAGAGTGATCGTCAGTTGATCGTTGAAAGAATGTGTTACACCTGTTTTGACATTCTCAAGGAAGACATGAGGCGCATTTGCAATATCATCAGAATAAAGAACAACTACAGATCTGGCATTAATCGTGCCTGTCAATTTGCCGTCTGTTACTTGAAATGAACCGTTCCCAGCTTTATTATCATACCTGCCATCAGGTAATTTCGTTGACGTATTGATGGTAACAGAAGATGAACCTGCATTTGCCAGCACAACGCCGTGCGAGCCGCGCTGATTCATGAATATCTGGTTGTTACCATTCGGGTTCGAGAGTTCCTCAGGCTGTCCATCCATCACATTGTGAAATCTATTGACCGCAGTGATAGCCTGATCTTCAAATAAAGCACTCCCACGATCGCCTATTTGGCTTTTCCCCGGGAATCTGACACCATTTCCGCCGCCCTCAGGTCTGGAAAAGAAGAGAGGCGTACTGCCTGAGCGAGAAGCAATCACTGCCCAGCCTAAGCGAATATCGTCATCGCTCATCCATGTAGACTCTTCCTCATCATTGGCATACGTATCATGCGATTCCACCCATGTGACTAACTTGTCGGCAGACACCTCTGATGCATAATGGGAGATATTCGACACGCTAAGATTGCGATTCTTTAACGCGGACCTTATGGAATGTCCATAATTAGATGCTGTCACATTCATATAATTCGCATATGCAGCATCTCTGGAGGCACTATCTTGCAGGATTTCTCCGTATTGGAACTCCGCAGATGTATTTGTGATATTCGGCCAAAATTGACTGCCGTAATTCCCGTCATCCGGAAGCTCTATATGTTTGGCCGCATCATATCGAAATCCGTCTGCGCCGTCATTCAATGCTCTTTCTAAGAAACGTTTCAGATAGGACTGTACTTGTGTATTTTGTGTATTCCAATCATATAGCCCCAGCAATGAATTCTGCGTGACATCCCATCGATCGGACCAGTTTTTAATTTGTGTGTTTCCATGTGTCCAATTTGGAATACTCTTAATCTCATTGGAAATCGCGGCATAGTCACTGGTGGTATGATTGATAACCGCGTCAACAATGACCTTCACGCCATATTCTTCAGCGGCTGCGCACATTTCTTTAAATTCTTGTTCAGTACCTAGGTAACGGTTGCCAATTTGATATGATGTCGGCTGATACAACCAGTACCAGTTCGACATGCTTTTATTTCCTTGGTTCCCTTCCTTTACTTGGTTAATCGGAGACGTCTGAATCGCTGTATATCCTGCATCATGAATATCCTTCATATTATGTTTTAACGTATTGAACGACCAATTCCAAGCATGAAGAATGGTCCCGCTTTTGATCGATGGCGCTGCCAGCTCATTCGATGTGTTCTGTGTTTCAGCATTCGCAGCCGCCGGTCCTCCCAGTACCAAATGAAACAGCAATAAAAAACCAGCGAATAACGGCAGTAAAGAGGTTTTGAATCGTTTTTCAAACATTCTTGACACTCCTTATTTGATTTTTGAAGACTTACTGCGGAGTCAAAAATCCCTCTTACTTTATTCTTCCGCTTCCTCCTTTCAAACTAATGTGAAGACTGGAGAATTTTGTTAACGCTTACATGTTAAATTATCACAATCACTCTATCAAAACAACTTGATAGAGTGAATTCAAATCAATATTCCTATAGAAAAAGCTGAACGGAACTGTGAGCGTTTTCCCTCACTAAACAAAAAAAGAAACCATCTATCAAGATGATTTCTTCTTTACTTCTTCTTTTACCGCTCTTCTGTAAGCCAGCTTCACAATCACGTACCGAAGCAGGAACAGAACGCCGCCGCAGACGATAAAAAGAAGGATCATTTTCAGCCAAGCGAAGAATGTATGGGGAATCCCCCTGTCGTACATCGTAAGCACCACTACCGCAAAGGCGACCGCAATTGATTCTATTCGCTGCTGCTTCACCCGTTTTTGCAGTTCTTCTTCGGTGTCTATTCTCGGCATGAGCATTCCACATGCTGCTGCCCTGATGCAGTAATATAAGATAATGATGAACAAAAACACAAGGCTTGCAGCCCATTCTTTAAACGGAAATTCAAACATAATGCCGCGGATGATCACATCAAGCAACGCAAAAGCTCCCGCTATCATCCCAATCTCCGACCAGATTTTTTGTTCTTTTTTTACTCTCTTATTTTCCCCATTCACGCCTGAAAGTCTATTACGCAGATTATTCATGACCTTCCTCCCGCACTTTTACGAATGGCTTATGGCTTACATGTTACAATAACAGCCTGCGCTTCTGCAATGGATAACTTAAAAGCCCGCCGTACAAGCCGGCGGGCAGCAATCGTTAAAACGGCCCCCAATTGATCATGACACCGATCACAATAAATACAAGTCCGATCAAGAACCAAATCAGAGCAAGCGGCACCATAAACCGAAGCCACTTGACGTACGGAATGCCGCTGGCGGCAAGCACCGCCATGAGAACGCCGGATGTCGGGTTCACACAGTTGACGACTCCTTCTCCAAGCATAACCGCTTCCACCGCAACCTGTCTCGTAATTCCCATCAAATCAGCGAGCGGCGCCAGGATTGGAATAAATACAACGGCTTCCCCAGACCCTGAAGAGATGAGAAAATGAAGCAGCGCACTGGCGATATACATGCCGATGGCGCCGGCAATCGGGCTGAATCCATCCAAAAGCGAAGCCAAAGCATTGACGACTGTATCGAGGAGCTTGCCATTTTCAAGAATGACGGAAATGCTTCGTGCCATCCCGACAATCAGTGCCCCGTACACGAGGCTTTGGCAGCCCGTAATGAAGGTTTTGGCAATATCGTTTGCCGCAAGCCCGCCTATTAAACCGGCAAGGACAGAAATAAAAATAAACGTAGCAGCCATTTGGGAATCAGACCAGCCCAGCTTTAAAGCGCCGTATAAAAATCCAATCAGCGACAGTCCCGCTACAGCCAAAATGAGCTTATGGCGAACAGTAAAAGGCACTGACTGATCTTCTTCTGTATCCGCTTGACCCATTCCTGCCGCCGGGAACCAATTTGTCCCTAACACACTGGCATCCTTTGATTTTTTCAATTTTCTCGTATACAGATAGATATAAATAATAGAAGACAGCAAAAAGCATATGTATATCACAACTCGCAGGCCGATCCCCGAAAAGAGCGGCAGCTCCGCGATTGATTGCGATAAACCGAGCGGGGACGGTGATAAAATAGTAGAGTTAAATCCAGCGTAGCAGCCGATGTAAATAACAGCGGCGCCCGCGACCGCGTCCCATTTTAAGGATCGTGCGACAATGAGGCCGATGGGGATAAATCCGATTACTGAATTCACGACAATTCCGGTTGTTCCGAGAATGGAGAACAACGCGCCCACAATACAAATAAATAATAATTGCTTTGTGCGGAATTTGCTGATGACGTTGTAAATCAGGCCGTTGATGGCACCCGTTTTTTCAAAAATGGCAATGGTGCCGCCTGTGAATAAAATCAGAAAGATGATTGGTGCTGATCCGACCATTCCATCCTGAAGAGACGTAAAAAAGCTGATCAGGCTGACCGGAGACTGTTCAATAGAATGATAGCTTCCCGGAACAGCAGTGGTGACATCCCCCTTTGTCACGCGGTCAAATTCACCCGCCGGCACAATATATGAGGCAATGGCGCAAATGAAAGCAATAATAAATAAGAGGACATAGGCATCAGGCATTTTAAATGTCGTTCGTTTTTTCTTAGGCTGTGTTTCGGCTGCTGGCATACTCATATTTCGATCCATCCTCTCTGTTTGAAAATATTCATTATTCTGAAAAGTAGCAATATGTGCTATATTATATACAGCCTATCTTCCTGTTTCAATATAAATGAAGTAAAGAAGGTAAAATTCATTTTAATAGAAGGAGGTACTTCTTCCCATGCAAAAACTTTCCGAAGACATGAAACAAACTGTTATAGATATCTTCGAACATCTGCACGCGAACCCTGAAGTCAGCTGGAAGGAATATGAGACAACTGCATTTCTCAAACAAAAGCTTGAGGATTTAGGATGCCGGACGCGCACTTTTTCAGACTGCACCGGGGTTGTCGGCGAGATCGGTTCGGGCTCGCCGGTTGTAGCCGTTCGCGCTGACATTGATGCGCTATGGCAGGAGGTCAACGGCACATTCTGCGCCAACCATTCCTGCGGACACGATTCACATATGACAATGGCGCTGGGCACGTTAATGCTGCTGAAAAAACAGCCCGAGCTTCCGAAGGGCACGATCCGTTTTATCTTTCAGCCGGCTGAGGAAAAAGGCGGCGGCGCCTTGAAAATGATAGAAGAAGGCGTGCTTGACGATGTCAACTATTTGTACGGCGTTCACGTCCGTCCGATTCAGGAGACACAGAACGGGCGTTGTGCCCCATCTATTCTGCACGGATCAAGCCAGCATATTGAGGGAACGATAATCGGAGAGGAAGCCCATGGCGCCCGCCCGCATCTCGGGAAAAACAGCATTGAAATTGCGGCATTTCTCGTACATAAGCTCGGACTTATTCATATTGACCCGCAAATCCCGCATACCGTCAAAATGACAAAACTTCAAGCCGGCGGAGAAAGCTCTAACATCATTCCGGGAAAAGCGTCGTTCAGCCTTGATTTGCGCGCTCAGACCAATGAAGCCATGGAGACGTTAATCGCCGAAACAGAAAGAGCCTGTGAAGCGGCTGCCGCGGCATTCGGCGCGAAGATCGAGCTGCAAAAGGAGCACAGCCTTCCTGCGGCAACACAAAACAAAGAAGCTGAAGCGATCATGGCAGAAGCCATTACGGATATCATCGGGGCTGAGCAGCTTGATGAACCGCTTGTCACAACCGGCGGTGAGGATTTTCATTTTTACGCCGTAAAAGTGCCGAACCTCAAAACAACTATGCTTGGACTGGGATGCGGACTACAGCCAGGACTCCATCATCCCCACATGACCTTTGACAGAAACGCGATGTTCAATGGCATTCACATTTTGGCAAACGCCGTATTAAAAACCTTTCAAAAGGCGGAATCACTAGCTTCTGCTAATGCTTCTTAACACAAAAAAGCAGCCTGGCTACAGGCTGCTTTCTTCATTACTTCTTCAAATCTTCAATTGAGTTGACGTTTTTCATATATTGAGGCACAACAAGACCCATCTTCACGCCAGTCATACTGGCGCCTATATCGTCATATTTGCCTTTGTATTTTGCGGCGTATGCTTTATGGGTATTCGGCAGCCATGCGGAAAGGGATGCATCCGCGCTTCCCGTCGCAATCGCGGTCCACATCGGACCAGCTTCTACCTGAGTATACGTCACGTCATAGCCCAAGTCTTCTAAGACTTTGCCAACCACGTTTGTACTTGCAATCTCACTGTCCCACGCCACATAGGCAAGATTGATTTTGTCTCCCTTCACCTTTTGAACGCCTTTCGTCCACTCCGCAATCTGATCTTTGTGTTTCTTCACATACTCAGTAGCGGCTTTGGCAGGTTTCTCGCCTTCTTCCACCTTGATCATGACTTCGCCCATGTCGTCTTGCGTCCATTTAAACTGGCTCAGAAGCTTAGCGGCATTCGGCTGTTCTTTGCTGAAGCCTTTGCGTGTGATCGTATGGATTTCCTCTGCGCTGCCATAAGATTGTTTCGGATCATCAAGATATTTCAGCTTATATCTGGAGAACATCCAGTGCGGTGTCCATCCTGTAATGATAATCGGTTTCTTACGGTCGTATGACTTTTTAAGCGTTGCAGTCATCGCGGCGCTTGACGCCGAAATCAACGTCCAGTCATTCAAGTCATAATCCTTCATCGCTTTGTCGGTCAGGGCCATAATCCCTGAACCGGGGTCAATCCCGATGATGGTCTTATTCACCTGTTCAGCCGCGGTTGCATTTTCATCGCTTTCTGAACCGCAAGCCGCAAGTGAGAGCGCCAGCATGGCGGAAACACCGATACCGATGATTTTTTTAAGCATCAGGCATTCCCCCTGCTTTTCTTCTTCACTTTAATATTTTGAGTAATACGGTCCAGCGTAATGGCAACGATAACGATGGCGATACCAGCCTCTACGCCGACCCCGGTTTTCAGCTGTGTAACGGCGCTGTATACTTCAGAACCAAGTCCCGGTGCACCGACCATTGCGGCGATAACAACCATTGATAACGCAAGCATGATGCTTTGGTTGATTCCTGCCAGAATGGTTTTTGTCGCAAGCGGAAGCTGAACTTTAAACAAACGCTGAGCTGTTGTAGAACCGAACGCTTCAGTCGCTTCAATCAGATCCGCCGGCACTTGTTTAATACCGAGAACAGTCATGCGGATTGTCGGCGGCATCGCGAAGATAACAGATGCAACAACACCCGGCACAACACCGATGTTGAAGAAGAAAATCGCCGGCAATAGATATACGAAAGCAGGCATTGTCTGCATTAAATCAAGAATAGGCGTTACAATACGGCGAACCGTTTCTTTCTGGGACGCCCAAATTCCGATCGGAACCCCGACCACAATCGAAATAATCACAGATGTCAAAACAAGCGCCAATGTTTGCAGCATTGGGTCCCAATATCCTAAATAATCGATCAGGAGGAATCCAACCAATGTAAATAACGCAATTCCCCTCGTACTGATCCACCACGCAAGTGCGGCAAAAATAATCGTTAACAAAATAGATGGGATAAATCCAAGTCCGCTGACAATTCCATTTACAAAAGCGGCCAATCCGTTTGCGATTCCGTCGAAGAATCCGCCAAACGTTATTGTAATCCAGTCAACAAAACGGTCAATGATATCTGCTAAAGGTATTCTAGGCAGTCTATCCATCTTACTTCACCTCCTGTACAGAAGGATCTTGTGTTTGTTCATCAGTGACTTCAACATTAATGTAATCGTTATTGCCGGCAAGTGCGCCAATCAGCGCGCCTTTTACGACAATCCCTTTCATTCTCTGCTTCTCATCTACAACCGCAATTGGAATATTCGCATCAGAAACAACGTCAAAAATCTCTGTCAGATACGTATTCTCTGGTACAGTCGTGAATTCTGTATTTAAGATATCTTGAAGTGACAAATCAGACTCAGCCGCTTTTTTCGCATCAGCCGCGTGGATGACACCTAACAATTGCTTTTGCTTATCGACTGCGTAAATAGACGAAATCCCTAGGTTTTTCATCAATGTTAATGCCACACGAGGCCCTTTATCAATCCGCACTGTTTCAGCGCGTTTCATAATGTGTCCTGCTGTGAGGACTTTAGATAAATCAACATCCTCAACGAATTTCTCAACATATTCGTTAGATGGACTCATAAGGATTTCCTCCGGTGTGCCGATCTGAACGATGTTACCATCCTTCATCAAGGCGATTCTGTCACCGATGCGCAATGCTTCGTCAAGGTCATGCGTAATGAAGATAATCGTTTTTCCGACATTTTCGTGAAGATCAAGAAGCTCATCCTGCATATCTTTCCGAATCAAAGGATCGAGCGCACTGAACGCTTCGTCCATGAGAAGGATGTCCGGGTTATTCGTCAACGCGCGGGCAAGGCCGACACGCTGCTGCATCCCGCCGGAAAGCTGGTCAGGATATTGCTGTTCAAATCCTTCAAGGCCGACAAGCTTAAGGGACTCAAGCGCTTTTTGCTGACGCTCTTGTTTGTCTACACCTTGAAGCTCCAGCCCGTATTCTGTGTTTTCAAGTATCGTTCTGTGCGGGAACAGAGCGAACTTTTGGAAGACCATGCTGATTTTCTTCCGGCGGACTTCCCGGAGCTGGTCTTTAGACATATTTGTTATCATGTCACCATCAATGTAAATATTTCCGGCAGTCGGTTCAATAAGCCGGTTTAACAGCCGTACTAAAGTTGATTTACCGCTCCCTGATAGACCCATGATGACAAATATCTCACCATCATATACATCAAAATCTGCTTGATTTACCCCAACGGTTGATCCGGTCGCTTTCAGGATCTCTTTTTTTGTCTTTCCGTTGGCAAGCATTTGAACTGCTTTCTTTGTTTGTTTCCCAAAAATTTTAGATACTTTCTCGACTTTTATCTTAATTGGTTTCTCATCTACACTCATATTTTCCCTCCATATTAAACAATCCTTATAACCGTAACACTTATGTAACATTCCACACAAACAGCATATACTCTTTTATTCTGTACCATTTCTTTATAAACATCCATGTAGCCACATGATCTTATTTATGCTTCTAAATGCTCTGTAATCCTCCTTTATGATTGTATTTTACAGGTAATATTTATCCCTTCCTTAGTTGAAAACGCTTTTACTAGACTGGAATCCTTCTTTCTTTTATGACTTCCTGCTCCTTTACTGGAAAATAAGTTGTTATACCGACTCCAATTATGAGTTTCATGACTACGAAACTATTAGATGATCAAATCAGAGCCCAAATATGTAAAGCACTGTCTGATGAATCGAGGCTTGCTATGATTCGTACGCTTTATTACAGCGGAAAAGAACTCAGCTGAGGTGAAGTAGGTGAAAAGTGCAATATTATCAAAGCCACAGCATTTTATCATTTTAAGACGCTGCGTGAAGACACATTTCAAACATACTTGCCTAGCTTTTTAGAAACCCTCTAACGAAGGGTTTTCGCTATACATATCTGTTTCATACGCGCGAGGAACCATCGCTCCCCTTTCCAATGCCGCTATGTATGCAGGAACCACTGTCGGCACATGTGTTGCAGGCTTTTTATATCAAAACTCACAGCATTTCGGAGCCGTCACAGGATTTACTGCCATTCTGTTCATACTGTCCATGGCGCTCTACCAGACAATCAGTAAAACCGGGAAACGCCGATCTACAGCCCGAGCACAAATGTAAAAGAAGCACCTCATTCAAGAGGTGCTTTTCCTATTCAAGTTCAGTTTGTTTCGTTTCTTTTCCCATAATCAATATACAAACAACCGCGAGTAAGATTGCAATGCAAAAGATCGAGAAGATGACCGAAAACGAAATATGACGGGCTGCGAGGGTTCCGACGAGCAGCGGCCCGAAGATGCCGCCGATTCTTCCAAACGCTGCTGTTGTTCCTGAACCTGTTGCGCGAATCGCTGTCGGGTATTGCTCCGGTGTATAGGCATACAGAACACCCCACGCGCCAAGATTGAAAAACGATAACAGCATTCCAGCCGTAAGCAGAAGGCCTAAGGAATCCGCCGTTCCGAAGAAATAGGCGCTTCCTGCTGTACCTATCAGGTAAATGACGAGTATCCACTTCCGGCCGGCTTTTTCGATCAGCCAAGCGGCAGAAAAATAGCCCGGAAGTTGAGCAAGCGTCATCAGTAGGACATATTCAAAGCTTTGAATCATACTGAAGCCTTTTAGCAGCATGACACTCGGCAGCCATAGGAACATGCCATAATAAGAAAACACCACGCAGAACCAAACGATCGATAGCATGACTGTCGGCCGTATATACTGTCTTGCCCAGACGCTTTTTACATTCTCCCACACCGATTTCTTTTTGGCAGAAAGCGACTCATATTTCGGCGAATCAGGCAGACTCGTCCGCAAGTACAAAGCGTAAAAAGCAGTCAGCGCAGTTAACAGCAGGGCAGCCTGCCAGCCGAAGTTCGGTATCACAAAGTAAGAAATCAGTGCCGCTACGAGCCAGCCTACAGCCCAAAAGCTTTCTAAAAGCACAATCACTCTGCCCCGCTTTTCAGGCACAACCGCTTCCGAAACAAGTGTTGAAGCGACTGGAAGCTCGCCGCCAAGTCCCATCCCGATGACGAAACGCAGAATGAGGAATGCCGATAAGCTCGTCACAAAAGCGGAAATGCCGCTTCCGATCGAAAAGCACAAAAGGGTAATGATAAACACTTTTTTGCGGCCGATTCGATCAGCCAGCAGACCAAACAAAAACGCACCCACAGCCATGCCGATGGAATTGACGCTTCCGATCCATTTCATTTCTTCGGGCGACAGATTCCACTCCACATGGAGCGCGGCGATAATAAACGATAATATTCCGACATCCATTGCATCAAACAGCCACCCCAAACCGGCGACACCCAGCAGTTTTCGCTGGGATATAGGCTGTTGTTTTCCCATTGCCAACACCTCTGATATGCAAAATGATTACCGTTTAAGTTTACACCTGTCTTTACACATTGTCATTAACTAAATGATGTAAAAGAAAAACCCCCGCTAAGCGGGGGTTTTTTATTGCTGCAATGCTGCTTTTTTAATATTTTCCTGCAGCTGGACAATTCGTCTTGCGCCGTCTTCGCGGAGGCGTTTGTTTTCTTCTTCGATTTGTTTTGTTTCCTGCATGCCGCTTACGATCGTGTTCCAAGACGATTCGATCGTTTCAATATCTATGCTTGGTCTGCCGGCCATTCTGGCAATTTCAACACTTTGGCTCGAGATATTTTCAGCATTTCGTCTCAGCATCTCATTTGTCCGGCGATCAAGCTCGCTCATGGAGTCAGCCACAAGCTTTTGGCGTTTCACGGTAACGGCCTGAATAATGCCGTTTTTGAAAATCGGAATGGTGATGATGAACGCGGAGTTGATTTTCCCGATCAGCTTTGCATTTCCGCGCTGCAGGAGACGGATTTGAGGTGCCGTTTGAAGAGCCACCATCCGCGCCATATCCAGATCATACACCCGTTCCTCAAGCGCCTGAATGCCGTTGCGCAGTGTATCGAGCTGCATTTGCGCCAGCTGATTTCCGCTTGCCGCTTTTTCTTCGTATGAAGGAAGGATCGACTGCATCTCTTCCAGCTTCATTTGTCCGGCAACGACGTATTTTTCAAGCTCCATATAATATTTGATGTTGTTTTCATACATTTCATCGAGCGTGTAGTTCGTCTTCGTCATCTCATCTTTGTATTTCGAAATCTCAACATTGATTTTTTCAATCTCTCCGCCAAGCGTCTGATACTTTTTAAAGATTTTTTCAATCATGCTGCCGCCGCGTTTGAAAATTTTCGCCATCAATCCCTTTGGCTCATCAAAATCATTTTTATCGAAGCGGTCCATGATTTTCCCAAGCTGAGTCAGCATTGTGCCGGAGTCTGTCACGCTTGTTGTTTTCATCATCCCCAAGATGCGGTCAGAGAACTTGGAAATTTCAACGGCCGGCTCCTTGCCGTACTCAAGCAGCTCCATTTGGTTTTTGACGTCAATTTGTTGCGCAAGCCGCTTTACCTCTGGTTCCTGACGGAGCTGGAGACGGATATCGTCAGCTTTTTGCTGGGATATTTCTTCGTTTTTATCGAGAACAAGCGGGTTTTGATTTTCTGTTGTCATGCTTTTCTTCTCTCCTTACTTTTGGGTAATCGTTCTGAACAGCCTTCTGACAATCGAAGGCTCCTTATAGTCCTGCTGAAACACCATGTCGTCCAGCCAGTGGATATCATACTGATCCTCTTCAATAAACTGCTCAATATCTTGATGGCCGGGAGGGTTATAAATGATGATGTCGATTCCGATTTCATTCAGGAACAGCAGGGAAGCAGCATCCGAACGCGTGAGTCCGCCGCTCATTTCTGTATGATATAAAACGAGTTTCGGAACCGTTTGCGCATAGTCGAACATTTGAATCAATTTCAGCAGATTAGCAGGCAGGTTTGTTGTTTGTTTAAACAAGTAGATTTGAACATCCTTGACTTGTTCCTGATGCAAAGCCTTAAGCCGCGGGTGCCTGCACATTTTCGAAATCGTTTTGGCAATGGCAGTCTGAACGCCCGCCGGAAGCTGCTTGTACTGCCACACATTGCTTGCCATCAGCTTGTCCGGATCAATGTTCCCTTCGTGGTCAAGCGCGTGGCTGTAATGAAATTGATAGTTCGATTTTATTTCTTCTGTAAACGGAAAGCTTCTTACCATTTCTGTTTCCTGATAATCTGCTAATGTATGAAGCCTGTTCCAATATTCTTTATTGTCTTTTGACACGCCCATAATTTTGGCGAATACATTGGGAATCTCGATGGAATGTTTATCAGCTTTGAAATTCGGGCGAATAAAGGCGCGCTCTTTCGTGATTAAAAACAATTCATCATAGGTCGTTTTGAGCGTAACAGACACCGGTGTGTGATCTCTGAACTGCCATGGCTTGTACAGCATGGACTCCTCGTGATTCAGCACATGTTCAAATTCCTTTGTTGAGCGGTAGGCGACTGTTGATTTCCGGTCCGGTTTTTCTTTCGGAAACGGCTGAAGCTCCGAAACATCCGGAAGCTTTTCCGTAAAACTGAGCTCCTGCTTCGGATCGACAAGCGCCAGCTGATCGTTTCCCGCCGGATGGAACAGCAGAACATCGCAGCCGACTAACATGAGATAATATAAGAAATAGAGCTGGCTTTTCGTCGCGTCTCCATACCAAACTACCTTTGGCATCTCCCGCTCTATATCGGTTTTTTCCAGCCAAGGATTCAGGTGATTCAACGAAAACTTCGAGACATCAAGCAGCACTCTGCGAAAATCAGGATGATTCAGCCCCTGCTCATGATTATCTGCAAAGGTATGTAAAAGCGTCATCAGCGCTTTTCTTAAATGGCGGTGCATCAAGGGATTCGAGTGCTTCGCAATCAGTTTTTCCCCATCCAGAAAGGCAACAAAGCGGCTGACTGACAGCCCTTTTTCTTTCTGATTGATGGAATGAATATGCTGGAGCTTTTGAAAAGTCTCCGGCTTGATTGTTTTATCAAGCGTTTCACTCAGAATGGTAATGCGATCGTTTATAGACAGCTCATACAGCTCGTTATAGTAGTCCGTTTCATCAATAGGCGTGCCTAATATCTGCCCGGCAAGACGAGAAAAAGAAATGCCTTTTTCTGTTTCATAGTGATCCCGCTCGGGCAATGGCTGAAACAGCAGGTCTTTCCAATTCCCATCAGCCGGAAGTGCTTTATGAATGGTTAGTTCTTCTTGTCTCATCATATCCTCCTTTCCGGTTTGTCATTGCACGATATTTCTGTAACAAAAAAGGAAGGACATTGAACCTCCCTCCTTGTTTTGTTTTATTCTTCTTTTGAAGCGGCTGTTTGTTCGCGCACCTGCTTTTGTTTGTTGATGTAGTGAATGATGAATGTTACCGCAAATGCAGCAATAATGATAATGAAGAATACAGAGTGCGGCATTTCGTAATGGAAAGCGCTCGCTGCCATTTTCAGAGCGATAATGCCGATTAACACGAATGCTGTGTTTTCCAGCTCAGGAATTTTATCAATCAGCACAAGGAATACTTTTGCCACTGTACGCATCATTAGAATACCAAGCATACCGCCGATCAGAAGCACCCATACTTTTTCAGATACCGCAAATGCGGCAAGGATGCTGTCCACAGAGAAGGCAAGGTCCATTAATTCGACTGAAATAACAGTCGCCCAGAAGATACCGAACGTGCGGACCATCCAAGAATTTTTCTTCATGCCGTCTGTGTCCTCTTCTTTTTCGCCAATCCAGAAGTGCTTAATGACGAGCCAAGCCAAGTAAAGCGCGCCAAGCACCTTGATCCACCAAAACTTAATGAGGAGCATACCGAGCCCGATGAAAATAAACCTAAAAATATAAGCTCCAAACAAACCATACGTTAACGCTTTTTTCCGCTGTTTTTCCGGCAGGTGTTTGACCATCACCGCAAGAACAAGCGCGTTATCGGCCGATAAAAGGCCTTCCAGAACAACAAGGGAACCGATCAGACCCCATGAAACAGGATCAGAAAGCACTTCCCCCCACATTTTCCAATCGAAAAATGAAGCATACGTAGACATGATATGATGTAAAAAGTCCAAGTTTTTTCCTCCTATTAATTTGAAACGGTGACTTCTCTATTTGTCACTCGCTTACACTTGCAAACCGTAGTTCCGGCACAATGCAGCCAGCCCGCCGGAAAAACCGCTGCCGATCGCATTGAATTTCCATTCGCCGCCGTGTCTGTAAAGCTCACAAACGACAACAGCTGTTTCAATGGAGAAATCTTCTCCCAAGTCGAAGCGAAGAAGCTCATTCTGCGTCTCTTCGTCCACAACACGCACAAACGCATTGGAAACTTGTCCAAAGTTTTGGCTGCGTGCTTCAGCGTCGTGAATGGTCACTGTGATGCCGATTTTCTCAATGTGAGCAGGGATCTTTGAGAAATCAACGATAATCTGCTCATCATCTCCGTCACCCTCACCCGTGCGGTTGTCACCCGTATGGATGACACCGCCGCTCGGATGTTCAAGGTTATTATAGAAGACGAAATCGAGATCATTCACGCAGTTATCATGCGCATCAACTAAAAAGGCTGAAGCATCCAGGTCAAAATCGTGTCCGCCGGAGTACTTGTTTGTATCCCAGCCTAAGCCGATCACCGCTTTTGCGAGTCCCGGATTTGTTTTCGTTAAATCAATGCGCTGTCCTTTTGATAATTGAATGGCCATACTGCCTCTCTCCTTTCTGCTCTTCGTATTTGTCTTAACCGACTTGTAAACCGTAGTCCGTTGCGATGCGGGCAAGGCCGCCTTGGTAGCCTGAGCCGATAGCGGAGAATTTCCACTCGCCGTTATGTCTGTAAAGCTCCCCTGCAATGATTGCCGTTTCAATAGAGAAATCTTCGGCAAGGTCGTAACGGATGAGCTCTTCATTTGTTTCTTCATTTACGATGCGCACGAACGCGTTTGATACTTGTCCGAAGTTTTGGCTGCGTGCTTCTGCTTCGTGAATGGTGATAACAAATGAGATTTTATCAATATTGGCAGGCACTGCGCTGAGATTCACTTTGACATTCTCATCGTCGCCTTCGCCAGCACCAGTCAGGTTATCGCCTGAATGAACGACTGAACCGTTGCCGCCTTCAAGCTGGTTGTAGAAAATAAAATCGTTTGGAGACGCGCATTTGCCTGCTGCGTCTAACAGAAACACACTTGAGTCAAGGTCAAAGTCGTGCCCGCCGTCATACTTATTCGTATCCCAGCCTAAACCGACAACAACCTTTGAAAGACCCGGATTTGTTTTTGTTAAATCTACCTTTTGTCCTTTTGCCAATGAAATTGCCATGTTTCATCCACTCCTTTTCTTTTATACGTACCGGCTGATAATATCTTCTAATCTCGTATCGTTTGTGCCTTCACCAATCGCCGCAAACTTCCACTCGCTGCCGCTGCGGTAGATTTCTGCTGTAATCAGGCTTGTTCTGCCTGCATAATTGTCTCTCAAATTGTATTTGAGCATTTCTTCATGATTAGATTGATCGACTACACGGATAAACGCATTTTGAATCATGCCGAAATCTTGTTTTCTTCTGACACAATCATAAATATTTACAACAAATACAAGCTTATCGATGTTTGCAGGCACTTTTCCCAAATCTATCATAATTTGCTCGTCATCGCCCGCACCATCGCCTGTCAGGTTGTCGCCTGTGTGCTTTACACTGCCGCAGCGGCTTTTCAGGTTGCCGAAATAAATTATATTTTTCTTATCGGTGAATTTTCCGTTTTCCAGCATCAGCACTGAAGCGTCACAGTCTATATTCGGACCGCCTCCGCCAAGCAGTTTGCTGAAGAATCCTCCGCCTGAGGACACCGGGTCCCAGCCGAGACCGACCATCAATTTTGACAGACCGGCTTTTCCTTTTGTTAAATCAATTCGCTGACCTTTTTCTAAAGAAATTGCCACACGATTCACTCCTACTCATCGAAATGTGAAGATAGTCACATTTATTTTTACGCTCACAAGGAAAATAAGCCGTAAATTATTAATATATACGTTTGTTATTATATCAAAGTTTCGTAAAAGTTAAGAATAATTGACGAAAATCCTCGAAAAAAAACTTCCATATTTGATATATGTTTTGCAAATGCTATGAAGTACGCAGCTTAAACAAACCATTTGACGTGAGCGAGTCATTTTGCCTATTCTTGTGTCACATTCTAAAAACAGACAGAAAGGAAGCGGCCTTTTGATTCATTTAAGCATACTTGATCAGGCACCTGTTTCTAAAGGAGAAAGCCCTGTGGCAACTCTTCAGCATTCGGTTGAGCTTTCCCAATTAAGCGAACAGTGGGGATATAAGCGTTATTGGTTTGCCGAACATCACAGCACGAAAGGACTGGCAAGCACAGCGCCTGAAATCATGATCGCTCACATCGCAGCACACACGAGCACGATTCGTGTCGGGTCAGGCGGTGTGCTGCTGCCCCAGTACAGCCCGTTTAAGGTAGCCGAAACCTTTCGCCAGCTTGAAGCACTGTATCCGAACCGGATTGACCTCGGCGTCGGGCGTTCTCCCGGCGGCACGACAAAAACCCGTCTTGCGCTAACAGACGGGGTAAAAAAGAGCTTAACCGAATTTAACAGACAGCTGCAGGATGTCTCTTATTTTCTCACAGATTCGCTTCCTCCCGGGCATCCGTATGCCGGAATCAAAGCGGCGCCCCTAATTGACACTGTACCGGAGCTATGGGTGCTCGGTCTCGGTGAAAACAGCGCAAGACGCGCGGCGCATCAGGGCATTGGATATGTATTTGGGCATTTCATTAATCCTGAGCGAGGAGAAAATGCATTTCGCGTTTACCGGGAAAGCTTTCGGCCATCAGCTCATTTCTCGTCTGCGACGGCACTGTTTACGATTTTTGTCATTTGCGCAAAAACAGATGAAGAGGCAGAAGAGCTCGCCCTAAGCCAGGATTTATGGCTTCTTCGTGTCGGAAAAGGCTTGGACAGCCGAGTGCCGAGCATCAAGGAGGCAAAAGCGCATCCCTACACAGAGTCCGATAAAAAACTTATAGAAGAAAACAGAAAGCGGATGGTGATCGGTTCTCCAACTACTGTCAAACAGCAGCTTTTAGAGCTGACAGACCGCTATGAAACAAATGAAATCATGGTTCTATGCAATGTGTTTGATTTTGAGGCGAAAAAGGAATCATATGAGCGTCTTGCCGGGATGTTTCTATAAAAAAAGCAGTTTTCCCTATGGAAAACTGCTTTTCATGTTACCGGCGCCCTTTTTTACGCAGGGCTTCTTTTTTGATAAATGTCCAAACTCCCTGAACTGCAAATCCGATCAAAAGCAGAACGATCAAAAGCAGGGTAATGGACGGCCCTGGCGGCGTTCCGAGCTGATAGGACGATGTCAGCCCCATAAATACGCTGAATAACGAAATGAGTATGGCTGTAATAAATACCATGTTAAAGCCTTTTGCAATTCTGATAGCGAATGCTGCCGGCAATACGAGCAGGGCTGATACAAGAAGAACTCCGATGATCGGGATAATAACTGAGATCGCAAGGCCTGTGACGATACTGAAGGACATCGACAGGAAGTTTGTATTGATTCCTGATGTTTTTGCTGTTGCTTCATCAAACGTCAGCAGGTAGAGCGGTCTTTTCAGTACGATAAAGTAAAGCAGGATCAGCAATGTAATGATGCCAATAATATACACCTGCTGCTGATTTACTGTCACGAGCGATCCAAAAAGGTATTGATCGATGCTCATATTGGCGGTGCCTTTTGAAAAGCTGATTAAAAACATCGCGAAGGACAAACCAGCCGCCATTAAGATGGCAATGGACACCTCTGAATACGTCCGATATGCCCGCCGCATGTATTCAATCCCAATTGCGCCGACGGTCACGACGACTATGCTCGCCGCGGTAATATTGGTGCTGAGGAAAAAGCCGATGGCAACACCTGACAATGAAATATGTGAAAGTGTGTCAGCCATTAAGGCCTGTCTTCTAAGAACGAGATACACTCCTAGTATCGGAGCCATGATGGCAATCATGCCGCCTGCTAGAAAAGCTCGTCGCATGAATTCCAAGTCAAACATTTCCATCCGCCTTTTTCTCCTCTCTCTAATCGAATCACTTTATCTAAAAATTGCTGTACTTCATTTTGTTCATGAGTGACCATCACAACTGTTCGGTTGTGATTTTTCACAAGATGGTGCATAAATTCGTAAAATCCTTTTCTGCTGTCGTGGTCAACAGCTGTTGTCGGTTCGTCCAGCATTAAGAGATCCGGGTTGCTGGCAAGCATTCTGGCGATACAGATTTTCTGCTTCTGTCCGCCTGATAAATCGCCGATTTTCCGATAGCGGAGCTCCCACATTTCCACCATTTTCAGCGCTTTTTCCACTTCGAGATGATCTTCTTCATTTAAACGTTTAAACCATTTCCCTTTTGTGTATCGGCCTGACTGAACAAGCTCCAGTACCGTGCTCGGAAAGCCGGCATTAAATGAAGAAATTTGCTGCGGAACGTACCCTATCGTCAGGCGTTTTCCTTCTGTATTCCTTTTACTGATCGTCACCGTGCCTTCCCACGGTTTCAGCATGCCGAGCATTACTTTCATGAGCGTCGATTTAGAGGCCCCGTTTGGTCCTGTGATGCCGACAAACTCACCGCTTTCAATATCAAGTGATACTTTATCCAACACAGGCGTGTGGGAATAGCCGAAAACGATATCTTTCAATGAGACGAGATTCATGTCAATCTTCCTTTCTCACAAAGAAATAGTGTGCACCCTCCGGCGCACACTATCTTATGATTTATCCAATAGTGAATCTTTCAGGGCATCGAGGTTTTGTTTCATAATGTCGATATACCCTAAGCCTTTATCTTGTTCTTCTTTGCTTAAGCCTTCCAGTGTATCGAGCACTTCTGTCTTCGCGCCGATTTCATTGGCAAGCGTTTCTGCGACCTTTGAGGATGCAATTTCTTCAAAGTAAATCACTTTTACGTTATGTTCTTTGGCATATGTTTTCAGCTTTGCCAAGTCGGCTGCGCTTGGCTCTTGGTTAGGAGAAATCCCTGCAATCGGAACCTGAGTCAGGCCGTATTCTTTTGCCAAATAGCCAAAAGCTGTATGCTGCGTGATGAATTCTTTCTTCGCCGCTTTTTTTACGGTTGTACGATATAGTTTATCAAGATCCTGCAGTTTTGCAATATATTCTGCACTATTTTTCTCGTAGTATTCTTTATTATCCGGGTCCTGCTTTACGATTTGGGCCGTTATATTTTTAACTTCCTTTTGCGCCAGAACAGGGCTGAGCCATACGTGAGGGTCCATTTCATGGCTGTGCTCATGCTCCCCATGCTCATGCTCCTCGTGCTCTCCGTGCTCCTCATGTTCTTCTTCAGAGCCTTTCATTAAATCAATGCCTTTGCTCGCATTGACGAAAACGGCATGCCCTTGGCCCATGCTTTTTTCAGTTGACGGAACCCACGTCTCCATGTATTCACTATTATAAACGAACAAATCAGCATCCTGAATGTTGGCAATGTCTTTCGGCGTCGGTTCCCAATCATGCGGTTCAACGGAAGATGGGATTAACAGATCCACATCGCCTTTGTCTTTTACAATTTGTTTTGTAAATTCATACATCGGGTAGAACGTTGTGACAACATGCAGTTTATCACTCTTTGAGTCCGCCGACCCTTTTGTTGATGAGTTGCCGCATGCTGCAACCAATAAAAAGCATGCTGCAATCACAAACAAGCCGCTCCATTTTTTAAACATATCGTATATCCCCTCTTTTTCAGTAACTTTAAATCAAAATGATAACGATTTTGTAATCCTATATCATAATAAACCGAAGTCATTACGTTTTGCAAGAGTAATTTTCATTTTGATGTTATTCTTCCCGTCTATGGCGCCAATATATGTACTTAAAAAACCCGGCTGAAAATGCCGGGCTGAGTCATTTGATTGAATTGTCCAGAAGATACACCCTGCTCTCATAAGGCTGAAACACCATTTCATCAGCAAGGTCACCGTTGTTTTTATAATTGCTGAGAAGCAGGGATGCCTGAGCCTTGCCACAGTTCTTAGGCCACCTGAAAACAGCTTGCTCTTTTGAAAAGTTATTCACCGACAAAAGCTGTTGTTTACCATTTTCTCTCACGTACACAAACAGCTGCGGATCATCCGGAAGCAAAAGTTCATAGCTTCCTTTGATGAGATCAGCGTACTGCTTTCTCAGGCTGATCAGCTTTTTATAATAGGTTAGGATCGAATCAGGGTCTGTCTGTGCCTCTTCCACATTGATGGCCGTGAAGTTCGGGTTGACCTTCAACCAAGGCGTGCCGTCAGTAAATCCGGCATTTTTGCCGTTGCTCCACTGCATCGGCGTCCGGGCATGATCCCGGCTTTTGGCTAAGATCGATCTCATCACGTCTTCTGGATCATAGCCTTTTTCAAATACCCGTTTATGATACATATTGATCGTTTGGATATCTTTGTAGTCCTCAATCCGGGTAAACGGCGCGTTTGTCATCCCGATTTCTTCTCCCTGATAAATATATGGCGTTCCCTTCATGAGATAAAGAACAGTGGCCAGCATTTTCGCAGATGCTTTGCGGTATTCCCCATCGTCTCCGAACCTGGACACAATCCGGGGCTGGTCGTGGTTGCACCAATACAAAGTATTCCACCCTTGATGTTCCAGCTGCTTTTGCCATGATGTCAAAACCGATTTTAAATCAGAAAGCTCAAGGGGCTTTACATCCCAATGTTCTTTTCCCGGCTGCTGGTCAAGCTCCATATGCTGAAAGTGAAAAATCATATTCAGCTCATGCTTATCGGTTCCCGTATACTTTAGCCCTTCCTCCGGTGTAACAGAGCCAACCTCTCCGACAGACATCACATCGTACCGGGAAAATACTTCATCTGTCATTTCTTTTAAATAGTCATGAATTCGTTCGCCATTTGGCTGGAAAGGCTTCGGCTCTGCCTGCTGATTGATATAGTCCTCATACGAAGGAAGATATTCTTTCTTAGAAATGAGATGGAGCTGATCAATGCGCAAGCCGTCTACCCCTTTATCGAGCCAAAACCTCATCATGTCAAACACCGCTTGGCGCACCTCAGGATGTTCCCAATTTAAATCAGCTTGTTTGACGGCATTCATGTGGAGATAATATTCTCCCGTGTGCTCCTCGTATTGCCAGACCGGGCATCCGTAGTCAGACACCCAGTCCGTCGGAGGGCCGTTCTTTGTGCCGGGGCGCCAAAAGTAATAGCTGCGGTATTTGCTGTTTTTGTCCAGCTCCGCTTCTTTAAACCACGGATGCTCGACCGAGGTGTGATTTAACACAAAATCCATCACCAGCTTTAATCCGCGCTGATGCACCTCGTCAAGCAGCTCGTGAAAATCGCCCATCGTTCCGTATGAATCCATAATCGTCTTATGGTCCGTCACATCATAGCCGTAATCAACATTCGGAGAAGGATAAATCGGGCAAATCCAAATCACATCTGCCCCGAGCTCCTTTATGTAATCAAGGCGGGAAATGATCCCCCGCAGGTCTCCCATTCCATCTCCATTGCTGTCCTGAAAGCTTCTCGGATAAATTTGATACACCACCGCATCCTTCCACCAGTCTGTTTTCATCCCGCAATCCCCCTGTTTAGTGTTCTATTCAAGCTGAGATGGATAAAGTGTCATTCCGCCGTCGACGAATAGTGTTGTGCCGGTCACATAGCTCGCTTCCTCAGATACGAGCCAAGCCGCTGCTGCTGCCACTTCTTCCGGCTTTCCGAAAGCTTTCATCGGGATTTTCTTCAATTGTTTTTGTTTGTTCTCTTCCTTTTTCGTATCAACATTTGATTCTGTTGCAATGGTGCCGGGCGCTATCGCGTTGATACGGATTCCCTTATCCGCATAGTTGAGCGCCAGCGTTTCTGTCATCATCTTGATGCCGCCTTTGGACGTGGAATACTGGACGTTGACGGGGCGCGGGATCTGCTGGTGAACGCTAGAGATATTCAGCACATTGCCTTTGATGTTGTTTTTCATCATGTGGTTAAGCGCTGCTTTGGCTCCCATAAAGGTTCCGGTGACGTTGACATCAATGACTCTCTGCCAATCTTCTAGACTCATCTCATGCGGCATGGCTTCCGTGCCGTTAAAGCCGGAGTTGTTCACCATGACATCGAGCGTGCTAAAATGCTCTAAAGCGGTGTCCAAGAGCGCCTGAATCCCTGCTTCTTTGGACACATCCGCCTCAACTGCGACAGCTTTCCCTCCGTTACGCTTAATGATGTCCACAGTTTCATCGGCTCCAGATGGATCGCTGTGGTAATTCACAACAACATTCATTTTCTCCTGTCCAAATCGTTCCGCAATGGCTTTCCCTATTCCTTTTGAAGAACCTGTCACAATCGCTGTTTTTCCGGTTAAATCTTTATACATAAACGATATCCTCCTCTGATTTTCCATTATGCAGTGGAAAATACCCTATTTTTTCGGGTTGAAAACAGCATAAAAAAAAGCAGAGAACCGATTATGTTCTCTGCCACCACCTATTGAAAACGCTGCTCAGCAAGCTTCTTTTTAATATTCATCAGCCTGCGGTAAAAGAAAGCGGCGGACTCGTAACGTTCCTGCTGATTGAAACGTTCCGCTGTATCATGCAGCAGATCCTCAGCATCTGCAAGAAGCTGGCGGGATTCCAGCAGATCAAAGCATTCTTTAAGCACACTCCGGTCGCCGCTTCCAAGATACAGCTCATGAATGAGGCGGAATTTCGTCAAATACATGTCATCTTCCCATTCAGCGGCGCTCTTTACCCCGCGGCCATACGTCTCTGCCGCTTTGTCGTATTTTCCCTCTTTACAGTAGATATGGGTCAGTGAAAAAACGGCTTGAACGGCCTGCTGAAAATTGTGCTCCTCAAAAATGGCGGCGGCTGTTTTGAAATAGCCCTCCGCTTCACTGTAATCGCCCAGACTGTACTTACAGTGTCCGACATTATAATGGGCAGCGGCGATCATGTACGCTTCTTCAAGCTGCCTGGCATGATCTAAGGCGCTGCACAAGTGTGTCAGCGCTTTTTCATGATGATAAACATCGGTCAAATTTCCGGCGATGATAAATTCACACTGCACGCGGCGGCGCCCGTACAATTCATATTTCGTATAGATATCAAGCGCCTGGCTCGCATAATTCATTGAAAAATACGTTTGTTTGATGTGATAATACACTTCTGCAACCTTAAAAAGAAACTCAGCTTTTTCGATCTCATCCTCGACATACTCGAGCTTTTCCTCGGCATGTTTATAATGGTCAATCGCTAATATGAAATTTTTCTGCTTAAATTCGTACATCCCTCTGAAATAATAAAAGTAGTATTCCAATAAGCCTGTGAGTTTTTGCTGATTGCTTTCAATTTCGTTCAGCATATCTGAGAACGGAGGCTTGGTGTCGCTGTCTTTCACCGGCATCAGCTTATCAAGCATGATACGATGACGGAATTCCATCAAAGAAAAATATAAAAGCAAGTCCTGATTTTCTTCCATGTCTTCTAAATCGTATTCGATCTCCTGCTTTAACGCTTCTGCTTGATCTGCTTCAAATGCGCGAATGAGCTTGTACCATTCGTTTAGCTTTACTGCCACTTCCTCAGATGGAATCTTTGCTCTCATCGGTCTGCCTCCTTCCTCCTGCTACTATTTATGTTATATTTTATCATAGCTGTTCGCTTTTAGAGAGAGTCAATCGTATAAGCGTTAACATTTAGCACATCATGAGAAAGTGAGACCGATATGAAATTATCCGCAAAAACATCTGTTATCTTATGTATTCTGTTTCTTCTTGATCTGTGTTTTAGTTATATACGGCACGAATGGCATTCTCAAAATGCCCTGCAGGATATGCCTGTCCCTTCGGATCTTCATCCGGTTGTGAAGCAGAATGCCGATGCCCTCAAGGCCGCAGCAGCGAATAAAGGCATTACCGTCGTCATTACAGAAGGATTCCGGTCCTTTAAGGAACAAGACGAATTATATAAACAGGGACGTACAAAAAAAGGGAATATTGTCACCTATGCAAGAGGAGGGGAATCGTATCATAACTATGGTTTAGCTATTGATTTCGCCCTTCAAAAAAAGGATGGCAGCATCATATGGGATATGGAATATGACGGCAATCAAAACGGAAAATCAGATTGGCTGGAGGTTGTCGAGATCGCTAAGAAACTCGGCTTTGAGTGGGGCGGGGACTGGAAACGATTCAAGGACTACCCCCACTTGGAGATGATTCCTGACTAGACACCCTCACAGCCTTTTCTTTTTCCTTATGTGCGCATCAATATAGGAAGGATAAACCGGCTTATAGACAAGTTTGTAATGCTGATCGCTGCCTGCTGTAAAATCAGGCTGCCACTCCAGCTTCACATCAAATGCGGCCAAAAACGTTTCTTTCGCTTCTTCAGCTGAAACATCCGGCCTGTGATTGATTGTTTCCAATCGTTCTGGATCAATATCCGGCGCCATAAAAGCGTCAATCATTCCCGTTTCCGGATTGACAATGATGCGGGCAGCGCCGAACCGCAGCGGCACTCCTTTATACCAGACAGAAAAATGGTTGCGGACCCTCCCTCTTTCATCAATTCGGACGGGATTCGCTCTGAAAAACTCAGCTGCTCTCGGATAGAGGGCATACAAAAATTGAAGCGCTATCCTTTGGCATTCTTCCGTTGAGCATTGGCGGTTGTTCCGCTGGTCCATAAAAGAAAGCGCTGCTTTTAATTTTCCGTTTTTTTTATCCGTCTTCATTTTGATTGTGTTTTTATTTCTCGTTTCAAAATAACTTCCAATGCTTAAATCTTTACGCTCCGGCGCAGTGCCTTTTCGCCACGTGCTTCCTATTTCTTCTCCAAAGTCCTTTTCACTGACTTTCTGCATATCAGAGGTGAGGCCCAGCATGGCATATATATTGATTTCTTCCGTGTTTTGAAGCGGCGGCAGGGGCGCCCCGTTTTCTATTCTTTCATCTGCGATATGCTGGTCAGGCACGATTTCGTCTACATCCGCGGGGTAGCTGTATCCCGGCAAAATCGGTTCATATACAAGCCTGGGTGCCTGTTCGCCATCAATGACATCGTACATCAGCTGCAAAGACATTGTATTTAAGTAATGGGACACAACCTTCTCTTTTGCTACAAATTCCTTTGGAACTTCGGCTTTATGCCCTTCTCCGTAATATAAGAAATGGACAATCTGTCCGCTGCGTGTCATATCAATTAAAAAGCCTGAATTGGGAAGCGGAAGCCCCAGTTCCATTTTGGTATAGATAAAACGGATATGCTGTCCCCGTTCTTCCTTACCTTGAAAGTGAAATTTCATAAATGTGCCGGGATGATTGGCAGCAGCAAACTGAAGAGCCATCAGCTTCAACTCGGCATCTGGAAGTTTTTTGTCTGTCTCGGAGCGGACGGTTGTTGAAAAGGTGAGCAAAGCGCCGTCATGTCGGAGTTCAACTGTAATGTGCTTTTCCGGATCTTCAGGGTCCTTCCAGATGAAGTATGCCTGCCCCTTCTTCTTTTGCTTTTGGTCGTAATCTTCTATCTCAAGCTCATAATGCGGAGGTACATTCCCGATCTCTTGCGCCTTCTTTTTCAGCTGTTTATTAACCAATGAAGTCATCCTTTCAAAGAGTCTACGACAAAGAGAATCCTGTTTATTATATAAAAAGACCTTTCTTCATTTAAAGTGAAGAAAGGTCCTTTTCTATTATTGTCGTTGTTTTCTGATATTCTTCCTGTTACTTTCATCACATCTCACCTTATATATCCGCGGCATTTGTGTGACTTTTGGCTATCTTACCATGAACTGAAAACGGGCTCTCCTGTATGGGCTTCGATAAAACGCGGATACACCGGCTTATAGACGAGCCGGTAGCTCTGTTCTTCATCATCGCGGTATTCTCTCTCCCAACCAAGCTCAACTTTAAAATGCTGCCAAAAGATAGACTTGGCTTGTTCTGCTGAAATGGCCGGAACGGGATGAATGGCTTCCAGCTCCTTCGGGTCAATATCCGGTGCCATATAAACGGTGATATGCCCTGTCTGGCGGCTGACGCAGATTCTGATCTGCCCAAACCGGAGCGGAACCCCGTGACAGTGAGTTTCAAATGTAAAACCAGCGACTGCGTTTTCTCCTTCATCGGGTTCGTCATATTTGATCTTAAAATATTGATCGGCATTCGGGAATAAAGCAAACAGAAAACGAAGCGCAATTTTTTCGCACTCTGCCTCAGTTACTGTCAACGGCTCTTTTTTCTCCATAAATGACATGACGCCTTCGAGTTTTCCGGTTTCTTTGTTATGAATGGTTTTCAGCACTTGATGAACCCGTCCTCTAAACCAGCTGTCCATGCTTTTATCTGCCGGCTGATACACGGGATCAGCCGGATTCCGCCAAACGGTCCCGATTCTCCCGTCCCCCAAATCCGCTTCCCGCTCTTTGACAAACCCTTTTTCGATTCCGATCATACTGCCAAGATCAGCCTTTTCGTGAATGCCTTCGAATAAAGGGAGAGGAAAGCTTTCCGGCTCCCTGTCATCGTCATCATCAAATGCTTGTTCTTCTTTCACCAAATCGGCAGGCACGGTAACAGCCCTACATTCAGGCTCATACACCAAGTGCGGCTGATCGTCCCCGTTTTTGTAAACAGAACGATGGAGAACCTCAAACAAAAGGTTGAACTCCACGTCCTTCTTGATGAAGGCAAATGCCTCTTCATCATCTGCGACCCTCTTTGGCTTGATGATGCTGCCCGCTTTGCCGTAATAGCGAAAGTAAATGATCTCACCTGATAAGGAAACTTCAGCCATAAATCCGCTCATGGGAAGAGGAAGCCCCGCTTCTATTTGAACATATGAAAATCTCACTTTATCGTCGTATGTACGGTTATTTTCTTCACGCACAAAGACAGACAGCGCCCCGGGAAAATGAGTCTCTACAAATTGGCGCATGATATCTTCTAATTTCTCCTCAGACAGCCTTTCTCCGCTTTCAGGCTCAATATCTCGGGAAAGAGATTTCAGCTGTCCGTCCGGCCCAAGTTCCACGATAATGCCGATGTGTTCATCCTGAGGATCTGTCCAACAAAAATGTGCGTTTTTCTCATCAGCGCCATAATCTTCAATTTCCAGTTTTAAATGTGTCGGCACCCGGCCGATTTCCAGTGCTTTTTGTTTCAGTTCCTCTTTCTTCACCAAGATGGCCCCTTTCATCGTTCTTATGCCCCCTTCAACTAATCAAAAAGTAGTAGTCTAAAATACACAAATTTCTGAGTTTACCAGTTTTTCCAGAACATTTTTCACCAAAAATAGTATGATGAACCTATTCAATATAAAAGCTAATAATCTTAAAATTAAATCCGTTGTAACTTTTTATAGGTCCATTCATGACAAAGAAGGGCGGAGTTTCCAGAAAATCCGGTGAAAACCGTGAGAAAAGAACTGATTTTTTTGGTTATATGATGCTAATCCATTCAAAAAGATCTATTTCTCAAAGACAAAAGACTCCCCTTTCCTAAACCATTTGAGGAGGAAAAATGAATGTTTCAGAAAAAAACGTACGCTGTTTTCCTAATTCTTCTGCTGATGATGTTTACAGCTGCTTGTTCCGGAAGCAAAACAAGCGCGGAGAAAAAAAATTCAGAAACAGAAAAAAGCTCAGATATAGCTCAAGTCAAAATCAAGGATGTCTCTTATACACTGCCGTCCAAATATGATAAATCCACTTCAGATGACCAGCTTGTGTTAAAAGTCAATGTCGCTGTGAAAAACACAGGAAAAGAACCGCTGAATGTAGACAGTATGGATTTCACTTTGTATCAAGATGATACTAAGATGTCTGACACAGATCCCGAGGATTATAACGAAAAGCTGCGCAGCAGCACGATTAACGCTGACAAATCGGTTGAAGGTAGCCTCTTCTATGTTGTAGATAAAGGCGAGAAATACGAGCTTAACTATACGCCGGAATCTTATGGTGATAAAAAGCCAAAATCAGTTACTTTCAAAATTGACGGAAAAGACAAAAAGATCCTTGCGACAGCAGACCAGCTCCAAGACTCTGCAAAAGCATTATCAGCTTATGTTGATGTCCTTCTTTTCGGTAAAGACAACGCTGATTTCGAAAAAATCACCGGGGACAACAAAAATAAAATTGTAAGTGATTTCAACGAATCAGCGAAAGACGGCTATCTCTCAGCTTCAGGCCTTTCCAGCACATATGCCGACAGCAAAGCGCTTGATAATATCGTGAACGGCATTAAAGAGGGATTAAGCAAAAACTCTTCCATCCAGGCGAAAACAACTTCGATCTCAAAAGACGAAGCGATTGTTGAAGCCACAATTAAACCGGTAGATGCATCTTCACTCTCAGACCGAATCGAAGACAGAGTGAAAGACTACTACAGCAAAAATTCTGGCGCCAGCTATGAGGATGCTGTGAAATATGCGCTTCAAGTCTATCCTGAAGAATTCAAGAAGCTCGGACCAGCTTCATCTGAAAAAACGGTTGAAGTGAAAATGAAGAAAAATGACATCGACCAATGGCAGCTTGATATGGACGATTACAGAGCAGCAGAATTAGTCGAAGCATTCATCAAAGAATAAAACACCAAAAGGAAATAGCCTCCAAGCTATTTCCTTTTTTATGTGAAGATTCCGCTGATGAAGTTCACTTCATCTTCGGTTAATTCAATGTTCAAGGTTTTCAGGTTATCTTTCAATTGTTCAGAACGTTTAGCGCCTGGAATGATAGCGTCTATCGCCGGTCTTGTTAACAGCCACGCCAAGGCGATATGTGCCGTCTCCGCTTGTTTTTCCTCCGCTACCGCTTTCAGCTTATCTACTTTTTTGAGATTGTGAATAAACGCTTCTCCCTGAAATTGCGGCTTATCCTTTCTGAAGTCATCAAAGGCCGTGTCTTTCGTGAATTTTCCTGTCAGCAGCCCGGACGCGAGCGGAAAATAAGGAATAAAGGAAATGCCGTGTTTTTCACAGTACGGAAGCAGCTCCTTCTCGGCATCACGCTGAATGAGAGAGTATTCAGCTTGGAAGACCTCCAAATAACCGTCGGCATTAAATTCCTGCAATTGCTGATAATCGAGGTTCGAAGCGCCGATCGCTTTGATTTTACCCTCATCCTTCAGCTCCTTCAGCGTGCCCGCCACTTCAGCGAGAGGCGTTTTCCCATCCGGGAAATGAACATAATACAAATCAATGTAATCTGTTTTCAGCCGCTTCAGGCTCTTTTCCACCTCGCCGCGAAGAAACTCCCGGCTGTTGTCTAATTCAATGCTGCCGTTCACTTCTTTATGAGCCCCTTTGGTGGCAATAATGAGCTCATTCCGCACGCCTCGTTCTTGCACAACTTCGCCGATTAATTCCTCAGAACGCCCCAGTCCGTATATAAAGGCGGTATCAATAAAGTTCACGCCGCCATCCAATGCCGTGCGCACCAAATCTTTCCCTGTTTCATCATTCAGATTCGGAAATAGATTATGCCCGCCGACCGCATTCGCACCGAACCCGATCCGCTTCACCTGCAGCTTCGTCTTGCCAAGTGTACGTGTTTGATCCATTGTTCCTTCTCCTTTGAAACCAATTTTGATGAAAAATAGTGCAGGGTCACTTTCTGTATTAGATATCCTTTTTCTATTTTCCTTCTTTTTTCAGGATATACAAAAAGGAGAAAGTGTATTTCTCCTTTTGCAAGTTTATTTTGGCAGGACCCATTTGTCTTTCAAAAAACAGGCTCTGGCCAGTAAAAAGAAAATGGCGATGAGCACGGCGATGGTTCCTGACGTGTACAAAATGGCAGCCGGCTCAACCATCCCGAATAAAAGCTGTTTAAATAACGCATGCAGGTTCAAAAACGGGATGAGAAAGTACGACAAGTCAAATTGATTCGGTGCCTTGCTGAGGATGAAAAACATCGGGAGCATAGGCAGAAAGACGATGAAAGACATATAACTTTGCGCTTCTTTTACCGAGCTGGAAATAATGCTGATGAAAAGCTCCATCGCAGAGATCAGCAATGCAGAAAGCACGATGATTAAGGCTGAAGCGCCGATTACACTCCACATATGATCTCCCAGCTGGAAGGCCGTTTTTAAATTCTCGGTAAATAACACGGTGGACAAAATCAAAAACACCAAAGCCAATACACCCGAAGCAACTCCAAAAGTAGAAACCGCAAGCCACTTGCCGACCAGCACTTTGTTTCTGCTGACTGGCGTCAACAGCAGCGCCTCGATTGATTTCCGGTCCTTTTCCCCGGCCATGATATCAAGAGCAATCGGCATTGCGCCGGAAACAATGGATGTCAGAATCAGCATGGGCAGAATGGCAGAAAGCATAATAGCGGAGGCCCCTTTCTCCTCAGCCGCTTCCTTTTGCTGAATCGTAAACGGCTGGATTACCGATTGATCAATGTGCTTATTTGTTAAACGTTCCTGCACAATTTCATTTTTGTACTGATCTAAGGCAGACTGCACAAGCTGCATGGCATTTGACGACCCTTGATCGATTGAATTGCCGTAAACATCAACCTTAAAAGGTGTCATGCTGTTGACATATGAGTCGAACTCTTTCGGGACGTTCAGATAGGCATCTGCTTTTCCTTCATCAACTGCCTCTTCAGGCTTTGCAAATGTTTTTACGCTGATTTCGTCAATCCCATTAAGCTTGCTTTCCAGTGCGGGCGGCAGCGAATGGCCGACTGCCAGCGTGTACTGCTCCCCTTTGTCGGACAGCATGCTTTCATAAAAGAATACAAGCCCAAGCATCATAATCATCGGCACTAAGATTGTGAGTAATATCGTTTTTCTGTCTCGCAAAGCGTCGATCATTTCTTTTTTATAAATATGGCTCAGCATTTAAGAAATCCCCCTGACAAGCTTAGACATAAAGATGTAATTCAAATCCTCACTGCGCTCGCTCTCGTATAGTGATTCAAGCGCCCCTCGGTAAATCACCTCTCCGCTGTGAATCATGATGACACTGTCACAGAGCGCCTGCACTTCCTCCATAATGTGGCTGGAGAAAAGAATCGTTTTTTGTTCTCTTTTCAGCTGCTGGATGAATTCGCGGAAGATGTTGCTTGACGTAATATCAAGCCCAGTTGTCGGCTCATCAAATAAAATGATGTCCGGATCGTGAATCAGCGCTCTGGCAATGGCGACTTTCTGCCTCATGCCTTTCGAAAACCCGCCCACTCTCCGGTTCATATAATCGCGCATCCCGAACCGTTTCGATAAATCTTCTATTCTTGCTTTGATCTCGTGGCGGTTTAGCCCATACAGCCGGCCGAAATATTGCAGATTTTCTTTAGCGGTCATCCTGTCGTAAAGCCCGGTTTCTCCTCCGAATAAGACGCCGATTCTTTTTTTGACCTCAGCCGGCTGCTTGACCGTGTCAAAGCCGGCAACTCTGATTGCGCCCTCTGACGGTTCAAGCAAGGCAGCAATCATTCTAAGCATCGTGGTTTTGCCGGCACCGTTTTCTCCGAGAATGCCGACGACTTCTCCTTTTTGAATTGTTAAGCTTACATCTCGCACCGCTTTGACTACTTTTTTCTTATCATGAAACCTGCGGCTGCAATCGGTCAGTGTAATCATGTCACAATCTCCCTTTTCGTTATTTCTAGTAATGACTATATACGAAATGCTGGATTTGTTGGATAAAGTTGTCGCGAAGAGTTCTTTTTATGTCGCGAAATGGGATAGAATAAAGATGATTCTATGTAACTAGGGGAATGATAATGGTAAAAGTCGGACTTGTCGATGATTATCGAGTAGATTTAGAGAAATTGGAAGCGATCGTGTCCAGAATGCAGGATGTCGAAATTGTCTTTTCCACCGATTCAGCGGAGGAAGCCTACAGCCGGGTGAAGAACGGTGACATTGATCTGCTGCTTGCCGATATCGAGATGCCTCATATGTCTGGTTACGAGCTTGCTGATTTGATCAGATCCCATTCGCTTGATGTGGACGTGATTTTCGTCACCGGCAACGGCGGATATGCCGTTCACGCCTTTGACCTGAATGTCCATGATTATATTATGAAGCCGTACCATGCCGACCGGCTGAACGCTTCCTTCGACCGTTATTTGAAAAAGAAAACGGAAACGAGTTTGAATGGGCGGATATTGATTAAGCAAAAATCTGAAATGCACGTGCTGCAAAAGAAGGATATCATTTTCGCAGAACGGACGGGACGTTCGACGACGATTGTGACAACCGCCGAAGAGGTGCAGACGTATCAAACATTAAATGATATTAAAGGCGACCTGCCTGAGAAGGATTTTCTCCGTTCGCACCGTTCCTTTATTATCAACATTCATTACATAAAGCATTTTTCCGCTTATACAAAGCATTCGTTTACGGTTTCCTTTGAGGGAACGCCTAAAAAAGCGATGATCACCAAGCAGCAGCTTGATTTTTTTCAAAACTACTATTTTTGAGGAGTTCGGAACGTGATTACCCTTTTTCAATGTCTTTGTCTGTTTTTATTTAGTTTCATATTTTATCAGGGGGCTGCTGCTCTTTGGCACAGTACAGCTGTCTCTTTGCTGGCCGCTGCTTTAGGCGCGGCAGCAGCAGGGCTGTACCTATGGAAAACGAAGCGGGTGTGGGACCGCTGTTCCCTCCAGCTTTGTGCATGGATTGCCGTGATTCAAGTGATATCAGCGGCGGCGGTGCTGGTTGGCTCTGACATACTGCCGGCATTGTTTGCGATCTTGATATTTGCAGTGTGTGAACGGCTCCGTATCGGACAGTCTGCCTTGCAGGCAAGGCTCTCTGATCAAATTGATAAGCTGGCTCAAGCTGAACAGCACGCCAATCGAATGCTGATGGACGTTAGAAGCCGGAATCACGATACAATGAAGCATATAACAGCGATCCATTCAGCACAGTCCAAGGCAGATACACAAGCATATATTCAAAACTGGGCGGATCAGTACAGTCAATATGACCGTTTTTTGAAGGGAGAGAATGCGTACGTTGCAGGAGTGCTTTATGATTTTCTTGAAAAAGCACATGCTTCAGGTGTGAAGGTTTCGCTGCATATGCATACACCGCTTTCTTCACTTCCGTTTTCACCCGCTGATCAGGTCAGCTTGGTCGGCAACATATTAGAAAATGCGCTCGACAGCGCGGCTGAGGCCCGAGAAAAAGCGGAGATTAAGCTGGAAACTTCGCTGCGCAGCGGGCTTTATGTGCTGATTTGTGAAAACAGCACGCCCGGCATGGACCCAAAAGTGCTCGATACACTGTATCAATCGTTTGGCCGTTCAACAAAAAGCGGCGCTCATGAAGGCATGGGCACGTATATTATTCAAAAACTGGTGAAGAGCGCTTTTGGGAGGCTGGATTTTACCTACCGCGACCCCGTCTTCCGGTTAGAAATCAAAATTCCGTTTCAGAAATAAAAAAACCTTGAAAAGCCCGGCTTTTCAAGGTTTTTTCATTATGAGGATAGTGCTTGTGCAAAACGATCTGCTTCGTCTTGCAGCGTGCTTTCAATTTCTTTGTAACGGCTGGAAATCGTTGATGCGCTTACGCCGTATTTTTTCGCCAGTTTGGCTTGAGAAACGGACGCGCCGTTAAGAGAAATCGCATTCACATAATATTCAACTGCCGCCGCAAAAGCTTCCGGCTTTCTGATGACAGGTGATTTTTTCTCACAGAATGTTTTCCAGATGTCAATGACAGCCGGAATCAATTCAGTCGGATACTCATCTCCGCTCATGCCTTCTTCGATAGCCGCAGCTGTTTCTTTCTCCATGTCGTTTGCCCACTCAATACTGCTTTCTTCCGCTGCCTCTGCTTGCGGCTCTTCATCTTTCTCCGCTAACAGCGCGAACAGAACGTTGTTGAATTCCTGCTTCATGAAGTCTTCCGGCGTTTTGCCATTCTTCACAGCGGCATCCGCATATTTCTTCACTTTGCTGATCAGCGCTTCCGTTCTCTTCACCGGGAAGATCGTGAACTGCATGAAGAATTCTGCTTTTTCTGCTTCGTGGATTGGATATCCGAGAATCAGGCTTCCCACTGGCGGGAGGTCTTGATTGTTGGCGTCCATTTCCACTTCGAATTGTTTTGTCGTAATGACATCCTCAAAGTGAATGACACCTTCCTTCAGGTCTTGCAGCAACAATAAAGCAGGCGTCATGCTCTTCCATGATTCAACGATCTCACGCGTTTTCGGACGAGTGATCGAATCGCCTTTTTTCTGAAGGTACTCTTCGAAGATTGTCTTTTCACCAGCAAGCGGATGGAAGAAGATTCCCCAGATCCCTAAGTTAAATACGCTGATGTCTTTCGTCTGTCTGTCCATAGCAGAAAGAAAATCATGCTGGTTGATAAAGCCTGAAATGCTTTCTCTATGTACTGTGAAGGCATACTCCACTAAGTCTTCCTGAATTTGTTTTGCTTCTTTTGCCGCTAGTTCTGTCGGGAAGTCGACAACTTTGCTTCCGCAGCATTTTTTATATTTCTTGCCGCTGCCGCATGGGCAAGGGGCATTTCGTTTCACTTTTCCCACAATAAACCCTCCGAATTCTGTTGTAACTTTTCTATTTTAACAAAAATAACTTCTGAGGGCTTGGTTTCGGGCTAAAAAAGAATTTGGTAATATGATAAGCTGGCTGATTATGCCAATTTACCTATGACATTTTCACCAACTTTTGTGATTTAAGGCTTATAACCTATTCCCACTTAAGGCCCTTCTTTTTTACAATCATTAGGTATTTATCTAAAATTTTAAGGAGTGTATATGTTGGAACTAGCTGGTTTTATGCTGCGCGCTTGCGCTCTAGTACTTGATGTGATCATTGCCGCAGCAGTAATTTTCGCAGCCGGATTTACGTTGGGTGACGGGTCCGCCGGCGTCATTATTGTGGCCATATTGATGCTGCTTGTGTATCCTTTGCTGATGCCACTGACAAATTGGAGAGGTACACTGGGCAAAAAAATCATCGGGCTGCAAATCGCGAGAGACGAAACATACGAAAAAATATCCCTCCCACAGGCCATTGTCCGTTACATGATAGCGTGGGTGCACGTGTTCTCTCGTTTGATCTATTTGACAGCCGCATTTACGAAGAAAAAACAAGCCGTTCATGATATGGCTGCGAAAACAATTGTGCTGAAAGCAGAATAACCTTGAAGAATAGAATTCTTCAAGGTTATGTTTCTCGTTAGTTCGTATTTTGGCCTCCGCCGTTCAATCCTTCTTTAATCAGGCTGTTGACTTGGCTGTTCATCAATAAACCGATGTGCCCAACACCATGAATTTGAACGTTTTTAGCACCGTCTAATCTTGATAAATAATTCATGACAATCATATCGGCACTGCTGTAAACGGATGTGTATAAAATCTTTTGATTTGGATCTGTTCCTGGAAGCGCCTTGCTTGTCACCAAACGGTTCGCTCCGCCAAGCGTTACGACGTTTTCAATTTTATTTCCGCCGTCCAGATTTTTTATGTAGTAAAGTGTGTTCGCGCCACCCATGCTGTGAGCGACAATGTCCACTTTTTTCGCACCTGTTTCATCTAAAACCTTTTGCACAAATCGTGATAATACCGGGCCATTGTTATAATTCGTGCCTGTCTTGTCCCAAAAATCAACTGCATACAGCTTGCCCCGCGACCAGCCCTGAGATACGAGATAGCTCTTAATTCCCGCAAAATTGTATGACGCTCCTCCAATACCGTGAACCATAACAACTGGATTGTGTTCAGCAGCTTTTGCTGACGGCTGCATCGCAAACAGCGATGTGACTGACAGCAACAAAATTGTTACAAGTGCAATGAACTTACTTTTTACAAATTTCATAATATCCTCCTTTTTTTGTAACAAATTCTTAAATTATATTACGTTACCAAATTAATTAAGTAAAGGGTAATTTTGGCTTATTTTTAAAGAGATTTTAAGGTTCAGAGGAAATTTTGCTGTCTTTTGAGCCTGAAATACCTAAAAAAAGAAGGCCTTTTCGCCTTCTTTTCTTTAATACTCATTGAAATAAGCTTGGATTTTTTGAGGATTGTCTGTTTTGGTGAGCGCAAGCATCAGCAATATCCGTGCTTTTTGGGGGTTTAAAGAGTTCGATGCCAGCAAATCTTTTTCCGCATAGTCTTGGTTTGGTGTCACGACACCATTTCCCGTACGGGTTGAGCGCACCACAGTGACGCCTTTTTTAGCTGCGCTGACCGCTCCTTTTTCGGCTGCGTCAGATAAAGACCCGTTTCCTGAACCAGCGTAGACAATCCCTTTTGCTCCGGCTTTCACAGCCGCGTCAAACAGGTAGCCTCCGTCATTTTGGTACCCGTAGATAATGTCTACTTGCGGCAGCTGATTAAGATGAGAAACTGAGAATTCTGTATCCTTCGTATGCTTGAGGGTGATTTCATTATTAAAATAAATATCATCAGCAATCGTTCCGACGTATCCCATTTCTTCTGATTTAAATGTATCCGTTGCGGTTGTGTTTGTTTTGGTAACATAGCGGGCTGATGCAATGCGGTCGTTAAGAACGACGAGCGCTCCTTTTCCTTTTGCCCCAGGTGCGCTTGCCACTTTAACTGCATTGTACAGGTTAGACGGCCCATCAGCGCTGATGGCTGTGGACGGTCTCATAGAACCGACGACAACTACCGGCTTATCGCTTTTCACAGTGAGGTTCAAAAAATAAGCTGTTTCTTCCAATGTGTCGGTTCCATGGGTCACGACGATTCCGTCTACATCATCTGAAGCGAGCAATTTGTTTATGCGTTTCGCCAGCTTCAGCAATATTTTATTATCAATGTTTGTGCTGCCAACGTTGACAATCTGCTCGCCGCTGACGTTCGCAATGTCCTTCATCTCCGGAACTGCCTCGATCAGTGATTCAACGCCGACGACACCTGCTTTATATTCAGTGGTTGAGGTTTTCGATTTATCGGCCCCTGCAATCGTGCCTCCTGTCGCTAAAATTTTAATGTTTGGCAGATCCTTTTTTTCAGAGACGGAAGCCGAAGAGACTTTTTGTGTCTGCGACTTTTCTATCGAGGATTCTTTTGTTTCAGGAGATTGTGAGCATCCGGTAAAGGCAAGAAATAATAGTGCGGTAAAAAGAGTGAGTACGAGCAGTCTTTGTTTTTTCATCTGTTTCTCTCCTTACATCCTTATGATGTCTAATGATCGAACATTTTATTTATTCAGTCAAAATGTGCGTCAGCTTTTCTCTCGGCTTTTTTCGTTGTAATATACTTTTTTTTGTCTTTTCATACAACGAATTTTTCTTGACAATTGATGGTCGAATCAAGATAATAGACCAGTCACTATATTTTGATTGCAATTCAGTAAGGTGGGAATGTTATGAGTTATGGAGATTCCCGTGAGAAAATCCTTTCAGCTGCAACCAGGCTATTTCAGCTGCAGGGATATTACGGCACGGGGCTGAACCAGATTATTAAGGAAAGCGGCGCGCCTAAAGGCTCTCTTTATTACCACTTTCCCGGCGGTAAAGAACAGCTGGCGATCGAAGCGGTGAATGAGATGAAGGAATATATCCGGCAGAAAATCACGGACTGCATGGAAGCCTGTACCGATCCAGCGGAAGGCATTCAAGCCTTTTTGAAGGAGCTCTCCTGCCAATTTTCATGTACGGAAGACATTGAAGGCTTGCCTGTCGGCTTGCTTGCGGCTGAGACGTCATTGGAAAGCGAACCGTTGCGGGAAGCCTGCCATGAAGCCTACAAAGAGTGGGCCTCTGTGTATGAGGAAAAACTGCGGCTTGCAGGCTGCAGCGAGAGCCATGCTAAGGAAGTCAGCACTGTGATTAACGCCATGATTGAAGGCGGTATTCTTTTATCTTTGACGGCAAAAAACAGCACACCGCTCCTTCATATCTCCAACTGCATTCCTGACCTGCTGAAGAGATAAAAATAAGACATACTTACGTTCGAATAGAGAGGGGAAATGATTTTTGGAAACAGCAGCTAAAGCATCTCAGCAATACAAAGTGATGCCGATTATGATTTCCTTGCTGTTGGCCGGTTTTATCGGCATGTTCAGTGAAACAGCGCTGAATATCGCTTTAACCGATCTTATGAAGGAATTGAACATTACAGCAGCAACCGTTCAATGGTTAACGACGGGCTACCTGCTTGTACTCGGTATCCTCGTTCCTGTATCAGGACTGCTATTGCAGTGGTTCACAACAAGACAGCTTTTTACCGTGTCACTTATCTTTTCAATTTTAGGCACCTTGATTGCGGCGCTTGCGCCGAGCTTCCCGTTTTTATTAGCAGCGAGGGTCGTTCAAGCACTCGGAACGGGTCTTTTACTGCCTCTGATGTTTAATACGATCTTGGTGATTTTCCCGCCTCATAAACGGGGCGCGGCGATGGGAACGATCGGGCTTGTCATTATGTTCGCGCCCGCCATCGGCCCGACATTCTCCGGGTTGGTTCTGGAGCATCTCAACTGGCACTGGATTTTCTGGATCTCTCTTCCGTTCCTTGTGCTGGCACTTGTTTTCGGTATGGCATACATGCAAAATGTATCTGACATTACAAAGCCGAAAATCGATGTATTATCTATCATTCTGTCGACGATTGGCTTTGGCGGCATTGTGTTCGGATTCAGCAACGCGGGTGAAGGCTCCGGCGGATGGTCCAGTCCGACTGTGATCGTCTCACTGATTGTCGGGGTTGTCGGTCTTATCCTATTTTCAATCCGCCAGCTGACGATGAAGCAGCCGATGATGAACCTGCGTGCGTTCAAATACCCGATGTTTATTTTGGGTGTTATTATGGTGTTCATTTGCATGATGGTCATCCTGTCATCTATGCTGCTTCTGCCGATGTATCTGCAAGGCGGCTTAGTCCTGACGGCATTTGCTTCTGGTCTTATTCTCTTGCCGGGCGGCATTTTAAACGGATTTATGTCCCCCGTTACAGGCCGTCTGTTCGACAAATACGGACCGAAATGGCTTGTTATTCCGGGATTTGTGATTGTTACTGTTGTCCTTTGGCTCTTCTCAAACATCACGACCACTTCTACGGCTGTGCTGATTATCATCCTGCATACCTGCTTGATGATCGGGATCTCTATGATTATGATGCCTGCGCAGACAAATGGTTTAAACCAGCTGCCTCGCGAGTTTTATCCAGACGGCACCGCCATCATGAACACACTGCAGCAAATGGCGGGCGCTATCGGAACAGCGGTTGCGGTCAGCATTATGGCTGCAGGCCAGCACGATTATATGAGCACAGTCAAAAACCCTGCCGATCCGGCAGTCATCCCGCAGGCTTTGACAGCGGGCGTACAGCACGCGTTTGTGTTTGCAATGATTGTTGCTGTTATCGGACTAATTGGCGCGTTCTTTTTGAAGCGTGTTAAAGTCGATCATTAATATGAAAAGCCCCTGATCTTCAAATCAGGGGCTTTTTTATGTTTACATGTGGATCGTTTTTGCCGCGATTTCATCAATCGCATGACGCAATTCATCCTTCGTGTTATAAAAATGAGGAGCGAGACGGATGACAGCGTCCCGCGGCGCGCAAATCACTTTTTTCTTCTTCAGCAGCGCCGCTGTTTCCGATGCCCGCTCATCCCGGATCGCAACCATGCCCGGCTGCTCTCCCGATGGTGCCGCCGCCAGCTGCAGGCCTTTTTCAGCAGCATATTGACATGCATCGGCACAGATCGTTTTCACATGATCCCGGATATGAGAAACCCCGATATGATTCAGCAGTGATAAAGCCGCTGCCGCTGCGTATACGCTGATAAAAGCAGGAGTGCCTGTTTGAAATCGCCGCGCGCCTTTCGCATAAGCCGCTTCAAACCCGCTCTCCCAGCCGAACCAAGCTGATGTTTTCGGCTTCAGTGCATCCGCCAGCTCCTTTCTCACATAAAGAAACGCCATTCCCGGTATGCCAAGCAAATACTTTCGGGTGCCTGCCGCCAGCATATCAACACCCCACGCTTTTACATCAATGGGAATGTGCCCCGCTGATTGATAAGCATCCACAAATAACAAAGAACCCTTTCTCTGAGTAATCTCAGCGATTGCTTTTACATCCTGAACAAAGCCGTCACGATAGTGAACGTGCGGAACACATGTCAGCACTGTTTCATCCATAATATATGTTTCATATTGTTCGAGCGGCAGCTCACCGTCTATTGATGGAATGACGGATACGGTATAATCGGATTGTGCCTGCCAAACATGAGATACCGACGGAAAATCCATCTCTGTATACACAACATGCTTCTTTCCAAAAACAGATAAGGACGATGCTGCGGAAACCAGCGCATCAGAAACTGACGGCACAATCGCAATTTCATCCGGTTCAGCCCCTATCAGCTTTGCAAACTCATTTCTCGCACTCTCTGTTTTTTCGATTGCTTCATTCCAGTTCGTCCCCATATGCAGCAGGCTGTCATGATAGTCTTTGATCGCCCTTGATACAGGCTCTGCCAACGCGCTCTGAGAACAGCTGGCAAGCATCGTATGTGTCTGCACGGTTGGGAACAGCTGGCGATACTTCTGCGGCAAATGCTCCATTGTGATTCACTCCTTTTCATTATTTTGATGAAAAACCCAAAAATAAACAATAGAATAAAAGTAAAAAGGAGATGGGAAGATGAGAAAAAAAGTGCTGATCACAGGCTTTGACCCTTTTGACAAAGAAACCGTCAATCCGTCATGGGAAGCGGCGAAACAGCTGAATGGCTTAGAGACGGATGAAGCAATCATCACAGCAGAACAAATTCCCACTGTCTTTAGAACCGCTCTGGACACGCTGCGGAAAGCCATTCAGAAGCATCAGCCGGATATCGTGATCTGTGTCGGCCAAGCCGGAGGGCGGATGCAGATCACCCCGGAACGGGTGGCAATCAATCTTGCAGACGCGCGCATCCCCGATAATGAAGGACATCAGCCGATTGATGAAGAGATTTCTCCAAGAGGGCCCGCCGCTTACTGGACGGGACTTCCCGTGAAACGAATGACTGCGAAGATGAAGGAAAACGGGATTCCAGCTGCGGTTTCTTATACAGCGGGTACATTTGTATGCAACTATTTGTTCTACGGGTTAATGGATCACATTAGCCGGACATCCCCGCACATTCGCGGCGGGTTTATTCATATCCCTTTCATTCCAGAGCAAACAATCGACAAAACAGCGCCGAGCCTCAGCCTGGACACGATTGTCCGAGCATTGAGAATCGCCGCTGTTACGGCCGCACAATATGATGAGGATTTGAAGTCACCGGGCGGTACGCTGCACTAAGCGGCCGCCGTTTCGCTTGTCAGTCTCTTTTTGTAGACAAACGCCGATAGGGTGACACTTACTTCAAACAGGACAAGCAGCGGGATCATGACGAGAAAATCAGAAATGAAATCAGGCGGTGTAATCAATACAGACACGACGATCAGCAAAAAATAGGACAGCTTTCTCGCTTTGGCCAGCCGATAGGGATTTAGGACACCCAGCCTTGTTAAAAACATCACCACTAAAGGCATTTCAAACAGAAAGCCAAACGGCAGGCTCAAATTCACCATAAACCTGAAATATCGGTCAGCCGTAAACATTGTTTCAAAATGGCCGGAAGACAAATGAGTCAAAAAGCTGAGCACGATCGGAAACAAGACAAAGTATCCGAAAGAGATGCCCGCCAAAAACAATGCAAATAACCCGGGTATGTACATGAGCGTCACCTTGCGCTCCGTTTTCGTGAGCGCCGGGGCAACGAAACGCCACAGCTGGTACGCGGCAACAGGGATGGAAGCCGCAATGGCACAAATGCCGGCAAGCATCATATACACCCAGAGGATTTCACTCGGGCCAAGCACAGCCAGCTTTCCGTCCAAATCCCTGATCAGCCAGTCATAAATGTCCTGCACGAACAAAAAAGCCGTGATGAGAAATAGAAGAAATGCCGCGAGAGTCACGATAATCCGGCGGCGAAGCTCTTCTAAATGCCCGATCAAATGGGTTTCTTTTTTATCCATTCAAAAAAGCCCTCCCTTTCATAAAAAAGAGGCAGACCCGGTGTCTGCCTCATCAGCACTCAGCCCGCGTTTTTGTCCTGCTTTACCGCTGTCAGCTCAGCTGATTTTTCTTCTTTTTCATCACCAGACACTAGTGATTTTGTGGCGCTTTTAAATTCAAGCAGGGTCCGTCCGGCGGCACGCCCGATTTCCGGCAGCTTTGAAGGGCCAAAAATAATGAGGGCGATGACAAAGATCAGAATCAAGCCCGGTATACCAATGTTTGAAAACATGTTTTTTCACTCCTTAATTCGTGATTTTTGCCCGTTTCTTAATCATTTGTTTTTCGTGGGCTTTGTTGTGTGCAAAGAAACGATCCTCTTCGACCTCATCGGATTGCTTCACCCCGCCTTGGATCGTTGTGGATGATACCTTTCTCAGTCCAGTTTGGTCCTTTTGGTAAACGAATGAAGCCCGTGTTGAAATGGCTGCGCCCGGCTCTGTCACAAACGGCATCACCCGGTAATCGGCTTTCCACTGGTGAGGCGTCACTGTACAGCGGACATATCCGCGATAATCGTTAAAGAACTTGATATGCGGATTTTCCTTTAAAATTTGGTCTGTATCCGCCCGCTTATCCGCGCCGTTTCCTCCAGAAGTGATCGAGGTGCCGACAAATTCAGCCCCGAAAATTTTTGAACTTGTCTTCTCAAAGTCGACATGCAAATTCGATGCCCAGCTTGCGTGTACATCTCCTGTCAGCACGACAACGTTATTCAGATTTTTACTTTTAATGAAATTGACAACCCGTTCGCGCTGAGCAGGGTAGCCGTCCCACGAATCCATGCTGTAGATCGGGCTTGCGCTTGTCCCGAAATTCCACTTCGCAAAGAAAATCTGCTGCGCCAGCACATTCCAGTGGGCTGTCGAGCTGCTCAAATTGCTGAAAAGCCACTGTTCCTGTTCTTTTCCTAACAGGGTCCGATTTGGATTGCGCGATTCATCAGAAGGTGGCTTATTGCCGTCGTTATTGGCTTGGTCGTCCCTGTACTGGCGTGTATCAAGGACATTGAAGGACGCCAGGTTCCCATACGTAAAGTGCCGGTACAGCTGCATATCCGGACCATTCGGCAGAGAGGAGATGCGGAGCGGCATATGTTCATAGTACGCCTGGTAAGCAGCCGCGCGGCGGAGTACAAATGCTTCAATCGATTGTCCTTTTTCCGGTATTTTATTGGCATAGTTGTTTTCGACTTCATGGTCATCCCACGTCACAACCCAAGGGAACGCCGCATGTGCAGCTTTTAGATTGGCGTCAGAACGGTATTGGGCATGTCGGTTCCGATAGTCTTGCAGCGTAATGATTTCTGCGCTGTTGTGCGTGCGGACATTGCCTGTTTTTGATACATATTCATTTGGACCGTATTCATATATGTAATCACCGAGATGGAAGACAAGATCAAGCTTTTCCTTCGCCATATGTTTGTAGGCCGTATAATATCCATGCTCATATTGCTGGCAGGAAGCGAATGCAAAGGTCATTTGCGGCACATTGGCGCCAGGGGCAGGCAGCGTTTTTGTTTTTCCGACAGGGCTTAGTTCATGTCCGGTTTTGAAACGGTAATAGTACACTTTGTTCGGCTCAAGCCCGTCCGCTTCCACGTGAACTGAGTGAGCGAGATTCGGTTTGGCCATTTCAGTGCCCTTTCTCACAATCTTGCGGAAATGCTCATCCTTTGCGACTTCCCATTTGACAGGCACCGCCTGATTCGGCATTCCCCCGCCGTTCAGCGGATCTGGTGCCAAGCGCGTCCACAGCACGACACTGTCAGAAAGCGGATCTCCAGACGCAACCCCTAACGTAAACGGATAGCTCGAGAACTTAGGCGCGGCATTTACTTCAAATGCACCAACTGACTGAGCAATGGTCAGTCCAAGAGAAAGTCCTGCAATCTTCCCCGCTCCTTGAATAAATTTGCGGCGATCAAACGTATTGTTTTGAAAGCTTTCCTCTTTCAGTTTCTGTACCCATTCATCAAAACGACTGTCGTATGCCATTCAAGATCCCCTCTCTTCTCATTGATCGCCTCCATTATAGAAAATCATTGTTAAATGGCTGTGAAGAAGTGTGAACCGATTGTAAGCGCTGAACATCAGAAACAGGTCTTCACTCACAAGCCTGACGCTGAAACGTGCCGAAAGCTGGCTAAATGGCGCGTTTTCTGCATATCCTGTCGTTTGCAAGCCGCCCATTCGGACTATTTTTCTTCACACGATCTTAAAAAAACAAAAACACCGAGCCATTTCGCAGAATGACTCAGTGCCGTATCAGTTATTTCGAAAATAATCTGCTGAAAAAGCCCTTCTTTTTCGGCTTTTCAGCAGGAGGCTCTTGTTCTCTTACAATCCCTTTTTCCTTCGCTTCTTTTAGCCAAAATGGAAATTCAGTTAACAGAGCGTCATAAAGCTCATCATCAGAAATGCGGTCAATCTCTTCGATATGCAGGAAGCTCGTGTTATCAACAGCACGTCCTTCTAACGTATCCAGTTTATTGAGAAAATCGAAGTTTCCGTTTCCAACGCCGACAAACTGCCAAAACACCGGTTTATCAGAGGAAGCTCTAATGATCGGTTTGATCGACTTTTTACAGCCTCCGTCATTGATAAAAACGACGAAAGCGGGATATGAGCTCGGTTCCTCCACAATATATTTACGCAGCACGTCTTTCATGACCGGCGGCTCATCATTTCTGCCGAATTTATGCAAGCGGTCATTATTCAAAATTTCACGATCGACATAGCCCGAAAAATCTTTTTCAGAGACTGGCTTTAATCGGGAGAATTCGTTATCATACACCCATATATCCAGCAAGCCGTTGTCATCAAATTGATCAGCCACAGCCAAAATCCGCTCCACCACGTTTTGAACCGTTCCGTTTTTGTAGAGCGTTCTCATTGAACCCGTAATATCAAGCACCAGGCCGACACGAGCCTTCACCTTCGTTAATTGCTTTTTCTCCAGTACGATCTTTACGCTTTTCTTTTGCAGGTCGATTGTTGCCATTCTGTCATCTCCGTCAGCTCTTTTTTCTAAGATTATCTCACAGGAATATTTTTCATTGCATCTCTTTTCAAAGAAAAACACCGTTCAATTTGAACGGCGTCCTGTCTCTAAAATGTGTTATACACATTTTCACACGTTTCAGCCGTCGGCTGATAAAAACAGTGTGACTTGTATCTGGCCACAAACGGCTGGTTATACCACTGGGATGGACAGTCTCCCTCCGGCCTGAAGTACCACAAACTAAATTTTGCAGGCCAGCGCCTTTCACCATTAATCGACCGGCGTGCAAGGGCACGCTCGCTATCTCGCGCCCTTTGATAAAAATATCCATGAGTCACAGCCTCAAACGCGTGCGGCTGATAAATCATCTGCCTGATGGTGCGGAGGCCTTTAAAATCTGAGCAATTCGCCCGTAGCCGATTAATTCCTACGTTGCCGACAAGCAGCATCCCCTGCTTGCCTTCGCCTTCCGCTTCCGCTCTGAGCAGCCTTGCCATCAAATCGACATCCGCACTCGTTGCTTTTACGACCGCCATCACGTCACCTCCCCCTTGATCTCCTTTCATCATATTTCATGACTTCAAAAGTGATGACGGAGGGACAGGAGAAGTTTTTAAATTTATTCATTCGGATTTGCGACAAAACCTAAAAACAAAAGGCTCTTTGTTTGTTCATCTGTGATGACAAAGAAAAATGGGCGGTCGGCCGTCAAGGTAGCGTCTGGCGCGAGAGCGGACTCAACGATTTCCGCTGACGAGGCAGCCGCAGCCTCGGTTCCTGATTCATCCACCTTGATAAATGTGTGGTGATTTACATCATCGATTGAAACACCTCGGCCTTCAGTAAACATTCTGGAAAAGTCAGCATCGGAAAAGAAGGGTTTCATCCCCATATCGTAAAGAGCGCGTTTTACGTTATACTGCCCTTTCAGTGTAAAACGGGGCATGCTCAGCTTCACTGTTTTTGGCTGAAATGCGCTGTCCCATGCTTTTATGTTTTGATTTGTAAAAAGAGACATGAAAGAAGCCTGCTTTTTCTTCGGCAGAAATAAAGTAAAAGAAAGTTGTTGATCTTCATATGGAAGCTTGACTGCTTGGAACAATTCATTTTCTAAATAAGCAAGGCGTGCAGTCTGCTTCATCATCAGCAGTTTTTTGGCCGAGCCGTCAGGCAGAAAAAAATGCTCCTCAGCGGTCACATGCTGGTCAAACGGCAGCGCCCACTTTTCTTGAAAATAGACGGTGTTTACCAAAAGGGAAACAGCTTCCGGCGAAAGATGATCTGCGATGTCGTCAATATGCCCTTTCGTTTGGTGAGCCGTCCACTGATTGATCAAGTTCTTTGCGGTCTGAATATTGGCATCCATTTTATAGACACTGCCTGAGAAGAATTGTTTAATCGTTTGTTTAAAGCCAGGCTTTGCCTCAAGCCTTGTCCATACAGCATTGGCAGTCAGCAGATCACCTTCAGACAAAGATTCAAACCTTTTCATGAGCGCGAGCGATGACTCATTTATCATGCTGTCACGAAGGCCCGACAAATATAAAGCAGCTTTGATTTCTTTTAATGTATCTCCCTCCGCTCCATTTGCAGTCATTATCAGCATTTGCTGCAAGCTATATGGGGAGATCAGCAGATTGTCCGTTAATCCGTCTTTATTTGACATGTTTTGAAACAATTCGGTTCCGAATATACGCTCAGCGTCAATAAAACCCTCATGAATGTCGTAAGCTTTGTTTTTTGCAGAATCAGATGAAGCAGGCGATTGAGTAGATGATGCTGGTTCTTCAACAAGTTTGCAGCCGCCTCCGCAAAGCATAAATAGCAGCATCACTGTGAACACCTTTCCTTTCATACAAACGATTCACTCCCTTTACATGGACTGTAAAAACACAATATAAGGTTTAACTTTCTGCATTTGAGGAATCATACATAACAAATCGAATCACAGAAGGAGGTACTTTGGAATGACACATGTGAAAGCGCTCGCGATTAAAGGTATTATGACGATTATTGTGTTGTATCTAGTGCTTGGTCTGGGCTTTGGTTTCACGTTTGGTGATACGCTCTTAATGACGATTGTGTTAGGGGTTATTTCTTATTTGCTGGGCGATCTTTATGTATTGCCGAGATGGAATAATATGATTGCGACTTTAGCTGATTTCGGTCTGGCCTTTCTCGTCATTTGGCTGATGGGCATGCCGCTTTCTATGGGGATGACTGGCGGTGAAGTAGCATTGGCGGCTTTATTTGGCGCGATCGCCATGGCAATCGGTGAATATTGCTTCCACTTCTATATGATGAGCAAAGAGATTGGCAAGAAGCATTATCTTGAAACAAGAACAGATTCATAGTAGAAAGGCCGGTGCTGGCAGCATCGGCCTTTTATGAATAATGGGCGCCTTTGTTTACGCATCCTGCTTGTCTGCGTTCCTGATCGCCATATAGGAAAAACCCAAACCGAAAGCCGCCAAAGATAATGGGATATAAACAACAGACGAAATGGAGAAACCCGGGCTTGTTGAACTGATGAGCATAACAATCACTACAGACGAAATGATGGTTGCCGGAACCGAGTGTTTACGCATCCCAAAAAAGATGGGAACTAAACTGGTTCCAGCGGCGCCAAAAGCGAAAACCGCCATTTTTATGGCCTGCTGAGAAATGATCTCGGAAGTAAGCTCTCCCGGTATGAAATGGTAGATCGAGTTCAGCCAAAAGAAACCGGCGGCTATGAATATATTTGATAGTAAAATCGTGATAAACGTCAGTCCGCCCGCGATCATGAGCTTAGCAGTGAGCAGCTTTTTCCGGCTGATTGGGTACGTGAACATCACAAGAATGGTTTTGTTTTTATATTCCGAAATCACCAGTTTTGCAATCAGCACTGCGCCAAAAACGATAAATACCGCTCTGACGAAAGTGCCGATGATGAGAAACGCTTCCTCCGTGCTTTGGAACGAAACCCCGCTTTCGGCTTTTTCGGAATAGCAGATCAGCCACAAAAAGCCCATGATGATCAAGTTGGCAATGAGGGTACCTCTGACATACCAGCCCATCTTCATTTTTCTTAATTCGATTCTGATCAAATTCATCAACGTGTCTCTCCTCCTTTACGCACCGATGCTATTGCCGTTGATCAAGTTGATAAAATAATCCTCCAGCGACGTATACTTTTTGTTCATTGATTCAATGTCTACATCATTCAAAATCAACGCTTTGGATATGGCAGACTGAGAGGCTTCAGCCTCGTAAATTCGAATCGTTTTCTCATTTAAGATTTTAAAGTTAGTTACATGCAGTTCCTTCTCCAGCACAAAGCAGGCCCTTGTCTGATTCGGTGTGACAAGCTCGATGTATTCAGTGTTCTGGCCTCTTACATCTTCCATTGACACTTCTTCAAGCAGCCTGCCGTCCCGAATGACGCCAATCGTGTCCGCAATTTGTTCGATTTCACTCAGCAAGTGGCTTGAGATCAGCAGCGTCATACCGTACTCTTTGCTCAGCACTTGAAACAATTGCCTGATCTTTTTGATGCCGATAGGGTCAAGACCATTCACCGGCTCATCCAAAATAAGCAGATCAGGCTTCGTGAGGATCGCACGCGCAATCCCAAGGCGCTGCTTCATCCCGAGCGAAAATGTTTTGACGGGCTTTTTGTCAATTTGTTTTAAATTCACCATATCCAGCACTTCTTGAATGGCTTTTTTATTGTGGTATCCCATGTATTCACAATGCAGATCTAAATTTTCTGCAGCTGACAGGTTTTCATAAAAAATCGGATATTCAATCATGCTGCCAATGTTCCCCAGCACCTCGTATGACGTGTGGGTGAGCTTGTTCCCTAGGATGCTGATTTCACCGCTTGTCGGTTTGACAAGGCTCGTCAGCATTTTCATAATGGTTGTTTTACCCGCTCCGTTTGGGCCGAGAAAGCCATAAATTTCGCCTTTTTTAATATGCATGCTGACATTGGAGACAACTTCTTTGCCCTGATACGTTTTGGTCAGTCCGTTTGTTTGTACGATATAAGCCAACTTTGTTTCTCCTTCCCTCTCTTTTCCTGTTTTCTATTGTAGCGGCGAGCCCTGTCATTTTTATTTCTCAAATCTTAAGACATTCTTACGTTTGTTAATATGTCATTCGTTTCAATGTAATCGTAAATGCAGTCCGTTCGTACGGCTTGCTTTGAACGGAGATGGCGCCTCCCATTTTTTCTGTAAGCCGTTTCGTGATGGTTAAACCGAGACCGCTTCCTTGAAATGCTTTATTTCTTGATTCTTCAAGTGTGTACAGCCTCTCAAACACACGCTGCTGATCGGTCTCACTGATCCCTTTTCCCCGATCCCATACAGTGACGGCAATGTTCGTCTCATCATAGGACAGCGTCATGCCGATAAACTTGCCGGCCGCGCCATATTGAATCGCATTGGATAATAGGTTTTGCAGGATTCTGTCCAGTGCCTCTTCATTCGCCTGCGCATACACCGGCGTATCCGGGATATCGATGGCAGCTTGAAAGCCTTTTGACTGAACAGCGTCATAATAGTGCAGGATATTTCGTTTGCATATGTCGTTCATATGTATTTTGGTGATCGGGATGTCTTTATCTTCAGATTCTAATTTGGCCAAATCAAAAAAGGAGTTGATCATCTGAATGAGTTCATTTGTTTTCTGGCGGAGCTTCCCCAGCAATCTTTCCCGCTCTTCGTCCGGCATGTCCGGGTCACTTTGAATGGTTTCGATATAACCGAGAATGACCGTTAACGGCGTTTTCAGGTCGTGCGACATATTGGTCAGCATCCGCTTCATGGATTGCTCTGTTTTGGCAAACTGGGCGCTGAGCTGCTGACGATTCTCAACGAGTAGATTGATGTTGACAAGCAAGTCTTTGAGTGCCTGATTGTCTGTATGAAGCAAAATTTGCCCTGCCGAATCCCGATTGAGCATGGCGCCAAGCTGTTCTGCCGTGTATGCCAGATTCCTGTCCCGCTTCTTTTTCATCATGAATTGAATCACATTCAGACACACCAAAACAATGACAGCGGCCATCCATAACACTGCCATTCTAAAACTCTCCTAATTTATAACCGATGCCCCATAACGTTTTAATATATTGAGGTGAAGAGGGATCATCTTCAATCTTTTCTCTAAGCCGCCGCATATGTACGTTAATGATGTTTTGATCGCCAAAGTACTCTTCATTCCACACGGAACGGTAGATTTGTTCTTTCGTAAACACTTTTTTAGGATTTGTCGCAAATAGGCACAGCAGCTGCCATTCTGTTGACGTCAGCTGAAGCGGTTCTCCGTTTTTCAAAACCGAGACATTGTCTATATCTATCGTAAGCTGATGAATCCGGACCACCTTATTCTCAGCCGGTTCCTCCGCCGAATATTGCGTCGCCCGTCGTATCGCGGCTTTTACCCTGGCTGTCAGCTCAATCATTGAAAACGGTTTGGCGATATAATCATCCGCCCCAAACCCCAGTCCCAATGCCTTGTCCACATCCCCGTCTTTTGCTGAAATCATCAAAACCGGAATATTGCTTTGTTCCCGGATGATTTTCAGAAAATCCATGCCGTTCAGCTTCGGGAGCATGATATCAAGGAGAATCAAATCGTATGAATCCTGCTTAAACAGCCGGATACCTTCTTCTCCGTCGAAAGCATGCACCATCTCAAAGCCTTCTTTTGTTAAATAATGATCCACCATTTCACTGATTGAATGGTCGTCCTCCACAAGCAATATGCGCTGCATCTTCTCACCTAACCTTTGTAAAATCAAAAAACACACACGTGATTACACTTATTGTAATTGAAAAACGTGTGTGTTTTACAAAAATTATTCATTTTTTCCTGATTTCAGTTTTCTATATTCCATGCCCGTTATGACAATGAATACGGCGGCACATCCAATGGCTTGAATAAGCTGGAGCCGCTCGCCGAGAAATAAAGCTCCAAAGAAAATCGTCAGGACAGGCCCTGCCATTGAAATGGCGGCGGCTCGCAGTGCCCCGATTCGTTTTATGCCCTCAAGCATCAGCACAAATGGAATCACAGTGGAGACGACTGCGATTAACACAAACAAACCGTACACATCAAGCGAATATGCTGCCATTGGCGTATTCATGCCGACCGCCGCCTTTATGCCTGTGTAAAGCATCATGGCCGCTCCGGCTGCTGTCATCCCATATGCATTGAGACGGATGCCGCCGATTTGATGGACGAGATGCCCAGAAAGGACAAGAAAACCAGCATAGACGGCCGAGGACAACAAAATAAATACAGCTCCAATCCTATTCGTCTGAAAAAGCTCAGCATTCCAGCCGCCCAGCGCAAGGAAAAGACCGAACATGACCGCCAGCACTGCGAAAAGGTCCTGAATTGAACCCATTTTCCGGTCACGACACGCGGTGAATCCGAATACAAACAACGGATAGCTCATCAGCAATATACGTTCAACCATTGCGGATACATGGTTCAGCCCAATAAAATCAAGCAAGGGAGACAGAAAAAAACAAAACACTCCCGCAACACACGCTCTCCATCGGTCTCCTTTTTTCATACCGTCTGGCATTGGAGGACGGTATAACCAAAAAATCAGCCAAAACAGCGGAACAGTAAACAGCTGCCTGTATAACAATACCGCGCCTGGCCCAGCACCCTTTTCATATGCCCATTTAATCCAAATCGATTTAGACGCAAAACAGGCCGTTCCGATCAGCAAAAAAACCGTACCTGCTGCGGCTTTGTGAATCTTACTCTGCTCTTCTACTCTCATCTCAGCTCAGCTTTTCTCCTTTACTTGTTCAAATGCTTTTGTATAAAATGCAGAAGCGTATTTCCTTGAGCAGTCAGAATAACACCCTTCCCGCCGCATGCGGGACAAGGTTTCCCTTCGCTTTCTCCTGTTCTATCACATTCAGGACACGCGACCTCTAAATCATCAGTTGCTATGACCATTTGAATTCTCCTTTCCTATTGATCTGTTATGCACCACCAGCCATCATCCATTGGCCGTCACCTCCTTTAAGAAACACAAAAAACCCCCGTCCTATACAAAGGACGAGGGTCTCGCGGTACCACCTTTATTAACAGCTATACAGCTGTTCACTCTCAGTACAGAAAACATCCGTTTCGATACTCCTCTCTTGGTAACGGGGAGAGAATCCCGGCTTCGCCTACTATCCGTTCAGCAAAGCAATTCAGAAGCCCATTCGGCATCAGGGGAGGGCCGGTTCACACCTGCCACCGACTCTCTGAACCTCCACACTGCTGCGTACTTACTCTTCCTCACGATTGTTGATCCGTTCTTTTGTTAGTAAAAATTATAATACTCGGTTCATTTAAAGAAGTCAATTCTTAATCCGATTTTACGCCAAGTGCTTCCATCGCCATTTTGATGTGCCCCTCCTGCTGTGTCTGCAGAGCAAACTTGGCAACTTCCAGCGGGTATGCCGCCTGCATCTCTGAGATGTGTTCCTGTATTTTCGCCCATATGCGGCCGCCTGCTCGATCATAGTATTCAAGCAAACGGGCGGTTTCCTCTTCCCCGAACAGCATTTGAAAAAAGATAAAATCTTTTGCAGGATCGGCGACTTTGGCTTCTGTCCAATCTAGAAGGCCTGTTACATGTTCGTTTTGGCCAATCAAAATATGCGGCGGATGGAGATCGCCGTGTATCAGCGCGGAGAAACCCGGCCAGTATGCATCATCATTTATCCACGTTTGCCATCTTTCCCACAGCTGCTTAGATACGCCTAGCTTATTCTTTACATCAACCATCGATTCAGCTGTCATTTTCCTGAAATTCTCTGGCATAATCACTTCTATTCCGGATTGGCCGGCAGATGTTTGATCCATGCCATGTAATTCTGCCAGTATCTCGGCAAGTGTATGAACAAAGCCGTCTGACGGCGGCTGATGATTCATATTCCATACATACTGTTTCTGTTCCAAATCAATCCCAGCGGCTGGCGTTCCTTCCAATATTGGGTAAGCGATCAATTCCGGTGTGTGAATGTTCCAATCCGGCACATCAGCTGTAAGATTCGTGCGGAGAAAGGCAAGCGTTCTGCCTTCTGAAGCTGCTCTATCCACAACATCACTTCGCCGCGGTTTTCGCAGCACCCATGACATACCTGTATCGTCCTCGGCAAATACAACTTGAAAATCCATTCCAGTCTCATTCAATTGCGCGTTTTCGGAGTGAACCGCCAAACCTTGGTTACGTGCGAGTCCGACAATTTCAGTGATAAGCTTTTTCTCGTTCTGGTTTGTCATCTCTTTTCCCCTTTCTCATACTCTGCCTGTCGTAGAGTGAAGGGATGTTTTGAAGGCACAAAAAAGAGGGCAGCATTGCCACCCTCTTTTTATGACAATATAAGGGCTCATACATAGGCAGATTCATCCCGATTCTCTGCACTCAGGCGAGAGTCGCTCACTATTGAATTCGTGTCAATCGGAATCTCATGAATGCCATGTCGGAACCCCTCCGTTCTTTGTATGTTGATTATCATTTTACATCATATTCCAATTTCAATCTGCTAGAACAATAAATCAAGTCACTGGGGCAGGATTAAACAAGCACAAATCATTATGAAGGCCCCAACGGTCAGCCCACGTTTGTTTGCGGCCGCTTGCCACATCCAAAATCGTCCTGAATATCTCCCAGCCTACGTCTTCAATACTTGCCTCACCTGTCGCGATTCGCCCGGCATTAATATCGATTAAATCCGCCCAATGCTCTGATAATGAATGCCGTGTCGATACTTTCAGCACCGGGGCAGCGGCCAGGCCGTACGGTGTTCCCCTTCCTGTCGTAAAAACCTGCAGATTCATGCCTGCCGCCAGCTGAAGGGTACCGCACACGAAATCGCTTGCCGGTGTCGCCGCGAACAGCAGGCCTTTTTGCTCCGCCTTTTCACCTGGGCCGAGCACGCCGGAGATGGGGCTTGTGCCTGATTTCGCTACCGAGCCTAACGCTTTTTCCACCACATTGGATAACCCGCCTTTTTTATTGCCTGGTGACGGGTTCGCGCTTCGGTCCGCTTCCCCCCGCCGGAGATAGCTGTCATACCACTTCATCTCTTCGATCAGCGAATGTCCGACCTCTTCACTCACAGCCCGCGGCGTTAATAAATGAATCGCATCCCGCACCTCTGTCACTTCAGAAAATAAAACCGTCGCACCTGCGCGAACCAATAAATCAGCTGCATACCCCACCGCAGGGTTTGCCGTCACGCCTGAAAACGCATCACTGCCGCCGCATTGCAGACCAATGACAAGATCAGAAACAGGGCAGGTCACACGGGTTCTGCTGTTCAACCTGATTAACCGTTCCTCCGCCATTTCCAAAATGGATTGAATCATTGCCGCAAAACCTTGGTGATCCTGAAGTGATAGAATGTCATCCTGATTCTCAGAGGCAATTCTTGTCGGGAGGAGCTTTTCACATCCTAATCCGATCACCATCACTTCTCCGCCAAAGTTCGGATGCTTCGCCAGATTTTGAATCGTACGGATCGGAATGACAGCATCCGGCGCATTGATCGCCACACCGCATCCATATTGATGATGCAGCGGTACAACATCATCGACATTTGGATATTTCGGCAGCAGCTCTTCTTTTATCCGTTTGACTGCATAATCCAAAACGCCAACGACACATTGAACACTTGTGGTGATACCGAGAATATTTTTCGTCCCCGCACTACCGTCCGCATTTCGATACCCTTCAAACGTGTAGCCTTCAAGAGGCGGCAGCGATTTGGGCACTCTGTTTGCGAGAGGAAGATCGTCTAAAGCCGGAGGAGCGGGCATTCTTACGAGGGCTTCCCTTATCCAGCTCCCGCGTTTGATCGTCTCATCGGCAAATCCGATCACCTCCCCGTAACGCACGATTTCATCTCCTTGATTCAGGTCGGTTAAGGCCACCTTATGGCCTTGAGGGACATCCTCTTCAAGTACGAGCCCGCATGAAAAAACAGTGCCCTTTGGCAGTCCTCCGTCATTAACAATAATCGCCGTGTTATCTTTTTCATTCACTTTGATGTAAAGGGGCGCTTGGTTTTGCCTGAGGTTCATCGCCATATAAAAATCACTCCTCATATCATAGTAAGCGTTTTCTAAATCGGTTCAAAAAAACCGCAGCTCTTTCGGTTCAACTGCGGCTTCTCTACAATTATTTCTCATCCATGCCTTTCAGAATTTTGTCACGGACAAATTTCAGATGCTCATACATGTGGTAATGCGCTTTGTAAGGGTCTCTTTTGGCAAGAGCGTCGTAGATTTTTTTATGATATTCGACCGTTATATCCCTCTCCCTGTACGGAATCTGGCTGTCAATTTTCGCATGGGTGATCAGCAGGGATTGAATCATCCCTTCGACAACGGGGTTATTGGCACTTAATGCAATAATTCGATGAAATTCTTTATCTGCTTCACCGTAAAGATTGTCAGTGCTGTTGGCGATGTCGTCGATTGTCTTCTGCAAACGCTGAAGCTCATCCTCATTGATTTTTTCCGCGGCAATCGTCACAAGTCCGAGTTCTAACGCCATCCGCGCTTCAATGATAGCCGGAAGATTATCAGTGGCCAAGGCAAGCATGACGGAAAATGGCTGCATGCCGATTTTATCGTTGAAATACGTGCCGCCGCGGGTTTTTCTCGTAATGACGCCTAGTGTTTCAAGTGAACTCAGCGCCTCCCGAAGCACCGGCCTGCTGACATGCAAAATGTCCATCAGTTCCATTTCTGTCGGCAATTTGTCTCCGGCCTTTAGTTGTCCGCTCGATAATAAATGGACAATCCGTTCAATGACCTGCTTAGCTAATGTTTTCCGATTGACTGTATCAACTTTCAGATCTTCTAAACCTTCGTACACGAACAACTCTCCCTTCAGTTGTTCAATTGTAAGACAAAATAGTTGATATGACAATATTTACAATCAAACTTATCGCACAAGACACGGGCGTTTCCGGTCGAACTCCCAGTTGCTGATCAGAAACTGCATAGGGACCGCATCATTCCGCGCGCCTAAATTCATTTTTCGATAGAGTTCATGGGCTTTTTCCACTTGTTCCATATCAATGTCAATACCAAGACCGGGCTTATTCGGCACCTTGACACAACCCTCAGAAATCTCAAAAGGCTGTTTCGTTAAACGCTGCCCGTCCTGCCAGATCCAATGGGTATCAATCGCCGTGATGCGTCCCGGAGCCGCTGCTGCCACATGGGTAAACATCGCAAGGGAGATATCAAAGTGGTTGTTGGAGTGGGAGCCCCATGTCAAACCCCAATCATGGCACATTTGCGCAACCCGCACCGAACCCTGCATCGTCCAGAAATGAGGATCAGCCAGCGGAATATCCACCGCATGAAGCTGGATCGCGTGACCCATTTCCCGCCAGTCGGTCGCAATCATATTTGTCGCAGTTGGAAGGCCTGTCGCGCGGCGGAATTCAGCCATTACTTCTCGGGCGGAGTAGCCGTTCTCATCCCCGCACGGATCTTCCGCATACGCGAGCACATCATGCTTACCTTTGCATAATGCAATAGCTTCCTCTAATGACCATGCCCCGTTCGGATCAAGAGTGATCCTTGCCTCCGGAAAACGTTTCGCTAATGCGGTGACAGCTTCGATTTCATCCTCACCCCGCAGCACCCCGCCTTTCAGCTTGAAATCCTGAAAGCCGTAGCGCTCCTGCGCGGATTCAGCAAGACGTACAATGGCCTCTGGGGTCAGTGCTTCCTCATGGCGGAGACGGAACCACCCACAATCTGACTGCTCATCGCTTTGATACGGCAGGGTCGTCTGCTTTCGATCGCCGATGTAAAAGAGGTAGCCGAGCATTTTCACTTCATCACGCTGCTTCCCTTCGCCAAGCAAAGCCGCGACCGGTTCCTGAAGAAACTTTCCAAGCAAATCTAACAAAGCCGCTTCCAGCGCTGTGACGGCATGTACCGTGGTGCGCAAGTCAAACGTCTGTATGCCGCGTCCTCCCCTGTCCTGATCGGCAAACTGCTTTCTGACCGTTTGCAATATCGACTGGTACGCACCAATGGATTTTCCGACAACAAGCGGCTCTGCCAGCTCGAGTGTGCGGCGTATCTGTTCTCCGCCAGGCACCTCGCCGACACCCTGATTTCCGCTGCTGTCAGTTAAGATCACGATATTCCGGGTGAAAAATGGGCTATGCGCGCCGCTCAGATTCAGCAGCATGCTGTCATGTCCCGCAACAGGGATCACCTTCACCTCACAAATTGAGGGAATATTCGATCTCTTTTCTTTTTGAACCTGCTCTTGTATTGGTGAACTCATCTATTTTCCTCCTCTTATAAAGCGCTTTCATAAATGTTAGACAGGCAATGATTGATCGGGGTCCTGCTCTTGTTTCTTTAACACGACCCGTTTGATCGGCCCGACCAGCAGCAAATAGCTGAGGATCGCCGCAACCGCGTTAGCGCCGACAAACACGAGCGCGCCATTAAAAGATCCTGTGGCATTCACGATGTAGCCGATAATAATCGGTGTTGTAATCGAGGCAATATTTCCGAACGTGTTGAACAAACCGCCGCTTAACCCTGCACACTCTTTCGGAGACGTGTCCGACACGACAGCCCATCCCAATGCGCCGAAGCCTTTTCCGAAAAACGCAAGTGACATAATGACAACGACGAGCCACGCTGAATCCGTGTAGTTGCAGATGATCATACTGCAAGACAGCAGCATGCCGACAATGATCGGCGCTTTTCTTGCAAAGGTCAGCGAACGGCCTTTTTTGAGTAAGATGTCTGACACAATGCCCCCAAGCACGCCGCCGGCAAATCCGCACAGCGCCGGAAGAGAAGCGACAAACCCAGCTTCAAGAATAGACATGCCGCGGGCCTGAACCAAATATACCGGAAACCATGTGAGAAAGAAATACGTGAGAGTCGTAATGCAATATTGCGCGATGTACACGCCAATCAGCATGCGGTTCGTTAACAGCTGCTTGATATACGGCCAGTTCGATTCTGTTTCTTTCTTGCTTTTGTTGTCATCCATGGAAATCAGCCCGCCGCCCTGTTCGATGTACGCAAGCTCGGCTTCATTGACCTTTGGATGTTTTTTCGGTTCATACACCGTTTTTAGCCAGATAACAGCCAGAAGAATACCCGCGGCACCCATAACAACAAAGACAGAATGCCAGCCGAAAGAGTGGGTGAGCCAGCCCATTAAAGGAGAAAAAATGACGATTGCGAAGTATTGAGCTGAATTAAAAAAGGCTGAAGCTGTCCCGCGCTCGGAGCTTGGGAACCATGAGGCAACAACTCTGCCGTTTCCGGGAAATGAAGGCGCTTCGGACAAGCCGACCAGAAAACGCAGTGCAAACAGCAGGATAATCGCTGTGCCGGCGGAGAAAAAACCAATCGCCCCTTGCAGCAGCGTAAAAAACGACCAGAAAAAGATGCTTAACGCAATGACAGTCTTTGAACCAAACCGGTCCAGCAGCCAGCCGCCCGGAAGCTGCCCGATGACATAGGCCCAGCCAAAAGCAGAAAAGACATATCCCATGGCGACCGAGTCCAATCCCAAATCATGCTGGACGGAATCTCCGGTGATGGAAAGCGTCGCCCGATCCGCGTAGTTAATAGAGGTCACAAGAAACAGCATAAACACGATGAACCAGCGCACAGACGTTTTTTTGTCCGCCGGCGAAACATTCGCATAGTCTTTTTTCATAGTATCTTCTCCTTTTCAAAGTAGAGAATCATATGCTGGCTGTGATAAAGCTGGGAAAGAGACGTCCGCCTCTTTCCAGCATCATTACGGCTTCACAAAAACGGTTTTGATCGCCGTGAAAAAGTCTTTCGCTGCCTCACCCTGTTCGCGGGAGTGCGAGCTCGACTGCTTCATGCCGCCAAAAGGCGCCTGAAGCTCAACACCCGCGCTTTCCGCGTTAATCCGGACAAGCCCGGCGTCAATTTCATCAACGAATGAAAGCATTCGGCCGATGTTTTGCGTGAAAATGGATGCGCTTAAGCCGAACTTCACATCATTGGCGATGTCCAGTGCCTCCTCCATCGAGTCAACCTTGATCAGGGCGATCACCGGACCGAAAATTTCTTCTTGGGCAATCGTCATCTCAGATGTCACATTGTCAAAAATGGCAGGCTGAACATAATAGCCGTTTTGATACTTTCCGTCCTCCAGCTTTTCTCCTCCAATCAAAAGGGAAGCGCCCTCCTGTTTGCCTTTCTCAATGTACGACAGGCAGTTATCCAGCTGATTCTTGCTGGCAATTGGCCCCATCCAGACATCCTCTTTTAAGCTGTCTCCGATCGTAATATCCTTTGTGCGCTGGAGCAGTTTTTCTTTAAAACGGTCGTAAATTCCGCTTTGCACGATGACGCGGCTTGTCGCAGTGCACTTCTGGCCGGTTGAACGGAAGGCACCCGTAATAACAGCCTCTGCTGCAGCTTCAAGGTCAGCGTCATCAGCTACGATGACTGGGTTTTTGCCGCCCATTTCCAGCTGATATTTGGCTCCTCTCGCTAAAGCGGTTTGCCCAATGATTTTCCCGACTTGATTTGAACCGGTAAACGTAATGGCGTTTACACCTTCATGCTCAGCAAGTCCCTGCCCGACAACAGAACCCGGGCCTGTCACCAAATTGATGACTCCTGCCGGGAGCCCCGCTTCTTCAAAGCAGGCAATGATCTTCGCGCATGTAATGGCTGTTTCTGTCGCCGGTTTGATGACAACGGTATTGCCGTACACCAATGCCGGGGCCATTTTCCAAATCGGAATCGCCACCGGGAAATTCCACGGAGAAATCACGCCAACCACACCGAGCGGAACACGGGTGGTGAACATGAGCGCATCTTTGTCAGTAGATGGAATGACGTCACCCGTTTTGCGCATGCCCTCTCCGGCGTAATAGCGCAGAATCGCAATTCCGCGAGCTGTTTCCCCTTTCGCTTCCGGCAGTGTTTTTCCCATCTCACGCGTCGCGCAGGCGGCGATTTCCTCCAAGCGCTGCTCCATAATATCCGCCGTTTTGTATAAGTATTGGCCCCGCTCGGCACCCGTCAGCTTTCTCCAAACCGTTTTGGCTTCATTGGCAGCGGCGACTGCCCGTTCCACATCATCAGCTGTTGAATTCTGTACATAGCCGACAATATCATTCACATCCGCAGGGTTTTCGACCTTGACCATATCGCCTGATTGAGACTTAACCCACTCTCCATTAATAAAGTTGAGATACGTGTTTTGTTCCGTGATCACAGACATGCCCATTGCCCCTTTCATATTTTTTCTGTTCATCAAACCGTCGCGGCTTTTTTCGGAAAACGGTCAGCCGCCTGCTTCAAAATCGCTTCCAATTGCTGATAGTGCTCTTTCTCAACCGGACCGACAGGCGGTCTGGCTGTGTTTCTCACATTCAATCCCATGATCTCCATGCCCGCTTTAATCAAAGATACGGCATATCCTTTTCGTTGTTTGCGAATGTCGTTGATCGGAAGAATCACATGCTGATAGAGCTCCTTCACCAGCTCGTCATCTCCGTTTTTCAATGCATCATAGAACATCCGGGAAATATGCGGGATATAATTTGAAATCGCTGAAGAATAGGAGTGAAACCCGATCGGCAGGTAAGCCGGCATCGTCACTTCAGCCATCGGCATTCCGTTAAGCCATCCTAAACGGTCGCCGAGCGTATAGACGAGGTTAATATTCAAATCCATATTCCCCACCCCGTCCTTCACACCGACAAGCTGTTCAAACTTGGTCAGCCGCTTGATCTGTTCAACAGAGAGAACGGCATTATCGCGCTGATACAGAATCGCATTCAGATCGGTGCTTTCAATAATCGTTTTCGCATACTGATACAGCCCCTCCTGTTCGCCATGCACCAAATAAGGAGGCAGGATCAAGTAGCCGTCGGCGCCTTTTTTCTCCGACAGCTGCGCCCATTCAAGCGCTGTGCTGAGGTTGCCGCCCACCCCCGTGTAAACCGGAACCTTTCCTCCGGCTGCCGAGATTGCGACTTCCACCATTTGCTCATATTCTTTCTGGCTGAGAGATTGAAATTCACCAGACCCGCAAGCGATAAAAATCGCTTCCAAGCCTTCTTCCAGCAAAAACTCGATATTTTGAAAAAGAGCTTCTTCCTCCAGTTTTCCTTGTGTGTTAAAAGGTGCAACCGGAAAACCTAAAATTCCAGCGGGTGCTTTTCTAATACGGCTCATCAACATAACCTCCTGTTATTTGTGTATACAGCCCCTGACTGAAAGCGCTTTTATTGTTTTTTGGTTTCACATCCGCTCCTTCCCTACATCCTTTTGTTTAATTGTAAGACAAATAAACAATAAGTCAATATCTTTATTTTCTGATATTTTATAAAAAAACAGGAAATCGCTGTCCCGCCGTGGTTCCGGCACAACAAAAAAACAGCCGGAACAGCCGGCTGTTTTGGGTTACATCCTTCTTTGTTTCATCGTCTCGTGCAAAAGCTTCGCTTCCAAAAAGAACACGTGGATGAATTTTTTCATATTTACTCTTGCAGGGGCGAGAGGTTTTGCATCCTTGGATTGGAGTTCTTTCATTTTCAGGCTGACAACCGGAAAATCAAAGAATTTCGATGCATAGGTTTCAAATTTCGGATTAGAAAAATCAGTTGTGCCCAATGAAGCAAAATGGTGCAGTGAATGGATAATCGCTCTGCGGATGCGCTGCTCCGAGGCTTTCATTTCTCGATTGACTTCCGTTTCGGATGCCCCTGCCCCCAGCTTCCGTTCCGCTACTTGGGTGAAGATCTGTTTGAGCGAAGGGATATGTTTTTCGTACGGCTCAGATTGCTCATGTTCTGCTAAATACTGCAGCACCGCCATGAGATCATGTGCGCCGCCTTCCCCCATCATGCCCAGCTCAGACAACAGGAATGTTCCTGCTTCTTTTAAGCCGCTGTCACTTTGCTGCTGAGGACGCGCTTTCTGTTCAGTTCGATTGACAAGCCGGCTTAGAGAGTGCTGAATAGCCCCAATCGATTGCTCAAGCTCGATCCGCTCCTTCACCTTTTGAAGGACCGTGACAATTTCAATGCGGTTAATTGGCTTATGGATAAAATATTCGATGCCGAGCGAGTACGCTTCCCCGACCATTTCCTTCGCTTCCACTTGAGAGATCATCACGATTTTGCCGGAGTACGTATGCTGGAGCTGGCGAATCGTCTCAATGCCGTCTCTTCCGGGCATTAACAGATCGATTAATAAAATATCAATCTGCTTGAAATGCAGCAAATGCCCTTCTACCTGGCTCCCGTCGTCCGCTTCACCAACAGCTTCCCCGAGATCCTCATCTTCAATGATCTGCCTTAAAATTGACCGTACTGCACGGTCATCATCAGCGATAAAAAAACGCATAGCTTTCGGTTCATCCTTTCTGAATCAAATGCCGGACAGGCAGCCTGATGGCAAACACCACTCCCCGCTGCTGATTATCAAACGTAATATCCCCATCTAGTTCAGTCACTATTTCCTTCACGTAGGAAAGTCCGATTCCCGTAGAAGGCGTGCCAAATTCGTCATATTTTGAAGTAAAGCCCGGGTCAAACACTATGTCTCCTATTTTTTCAGAAATACCGGGACCATTGTCTTCCACCTGGAATTCTACCATACTCTCATTTGGCCTACGGAGCCTCAGGCTGATCATCCCCTCTTCTCCCATGGCCTCTACTGCATTTGCCGTTAGATTATTAATGATTGAAAGCACGATAAATACGTGATATTCGTCATGTTCTCCCTCTATCGAGCAGTGAAAATCAATCTGCTTTTCCAGTGCTTCAGCGTACTTTTCATTCATTCGAATCACAAGCTGCAGCAAATCAGAAGCCCTCATATAATCTCTTAAGCTCTCATTAGAAATCAGTTTTGAAAGCCCTGCGAATATCCGCTGGTTGTCCTTTTTCACTTCATGAATTTCTCCGGCCAGCCTCAGGATTCTTCCGCTGAGCTGATCATCCTCGCCCTTCACTTCCCGATAGAGCTGATACGAATCGTTCGTCACTTTCTCTGTCGTTTTCAATGTCTTTTTTAAATGCACCGTTTCTTCATATAAATTGGAAACGATCATCAGCATGTGCTCATGCTGTTGTCTTGTCTGTTTTTCTCTAGACTGCGTTTCATACAGCTTCAGCACAGTATAAAAGCTCATGACGATAAATGTGTGAGAAATCGCAATCACTGCGATATCCGTGATTTTCTCAGGCGTGACAACCGTATGAAAAATGAGAAACTGCACAGCCAGCTCGACACAATCTGACACAATTTCAATCATAAAGCCGATAAAACCGAGCATAACCGGCCGCTCGCGGAAACGATTAGCCTTTAATACGGAAAACAGACAGGCGTAAGTCATATAAAAGAAAAAGCCAGACGCTTGGTCATACAGAATCGGAGTCAGTCCACTGTGTCCCCCGCCCCATAATTCCAGCAAGACGCGAAAGACGAAAACAGCCGCTCCAGTCAGAAAACCCGGCAGCACAGCGGGCACATGCCGCAGCAACGATAAAAAGAAGAAAAAAACCGGTGCGCCAAAGCTGACCCGGAATTCTTCATTGAGGGGATAAAATTTCAGTTCACCGGCCAGCGGCACCGTAATCAGCATGAGAGCCAGTATATATCCGTCTTTTTCAAAGAAACGTTCCAGTTTTATGATGATCACATCCTCGTTTCTATTTTGGGGAAATGGCAGAAAACCTGCAAATTTCTTTTGACCCAGAACATGAGGTTTTTATAAATCTTACGGCTTATTTTCAAAATGTTTTTGTCGTATTTTGTATGATTCTGTAGTCGCCATTATACAGTAAATATACCTTCCGCTTTTATGAAAGCGTTTAATGCCCCTTCAGCCTTCGTTTTGATAAACCTCAGTCCTTAAAGAAGAAAAACAGTGAGGAGGAATTCGATGAAAGAATTGATAAAAGAGCCCCAAATAGAAATAGATCCGGCGTCTCAACTGCATGATTGGGTGGAGCACTATCGCCCCTTTGCCGTCAATGGACAAAGTGCAAACTATATCCCCGCTTTAGGAAAAGTCAATGACTCACAGCTTGGCATTTGTATATTGGAGCCTGACGGAACGATGATACATGCCGGCGATTGGAACGTCCCTTTTACCCTGCAAAGCATTTCAAAAGTGATCAGCTTTATCGCCGCCTGCATGAGCCGCGGCATTCCCTATGTGCTGGACCGTGTAGATGTCGAGCCGACAGGTGACGCCTTTAATTCAATCATTCGGCTCGAAATCAACAAGCCGGGAAAGCCATTTAACCCTATGATCAACGCGGGTGCCCTCACCATCGCTTCGATTCTTCCCGGAGAATCGGCGTACGAAAAGCTCGAGTTTCTTTACTCGGTGATGGAAACTCTGATAGGAAAACGGCCGCGAATTCATGAGGAAGTGTTCCGTTCTGAATGGGAAACCGCCCACCGCAACAGAGCGCTGGCCTACTATTTAAAAGAAACAAACTTTTTAGAAGCTGAAGTAGAAGAAACACTTGAGGTGTACTTGAAGCAATGCGCTATGGAGAGCACCACTGAAGACATTGCATTGATCGGCATGATCCTTGCCCATGACGGCTATCATCCGATTCGCCGTCAGCAAGTGATTCCAAAGGACGTGGCAAAGTTGGCCAAGGCGTTAATGCTGACGTGCGGCATGTACAACGCTTCAGGCAAATATGCGGCGTTTGTCGGCGTGCCGGCCAAAAGCGGCGTCTCCGGCGGCATCATGGCTCTCGTTCCTCCAAGCGCCAGAAGAGAACAGCCTTTTCAATCCGGATGCGGTATCGGCATTTACGGGCCTGCCATTGACGAATACGGCAACAGCCTCACTGGCGGTATGATGCTGAAACATATGGCGCAAGAGTGGGAGCTCAGCATTTTTTAAACATAAAAAAGAGGTGATTGTATGCAGCAAATCCTGGAACATATCGTCGGTATCGCAAATGATCTTTTATGGTCAAAGCTATTAATTGTATTGCTCCTTTCTCTGGGAATCTATTTTACGTTCAGGCTTAAGTTTTTACAGGTTCGCATGCTGAAAGAAATGGTGAGAGTGTTAAGAGAAGGTGCTGCTTCCCGGTCGAAAAACACCATTTCTCCGTTTCAAGCCTTTTGCATCAGCATGGCGGCCCGTGTCGGAACGGGAAATATTACGGGCATTGCCATCGCCATTGCACTCGGCGGGCCAGGTGCAATCTTCTGGATGTGGATTATCGCCATTATCGGATCAGCATCAAGCTTTGTGGAAAGCACACTGGCACAGATTTATAAAGTAAAAGATGCAAACGGCTTCCGCGGCGGGCCGGCTTATTATATGGAAAAAGGGCTGAACAAAAGGTGGATGGGCGCGCTTTTCGCTGTGTTAATTACCTTGTCGTTCGGTATTGTCTTTAACTCGGTCCAATCAAATACAGTCAGTCTCGCCTTTGAAAATGCGTTCGGTACAAACCGCCTGACTCTGGGACTCATTTTAATTGCTGTGTTCGGCACGATTATTTTCGGCGGTGTAAAGCGCATTGCGAAGCTGGCTGAATCCATTGTCGTCGTATTGGCTGTCCTGTATATCGGAGTTGCGTTTTTCGTGATTTTCACCAACATTACGCAGCTGCCGGACGTGATTGCACTTATCGTGAAAAATGCATTTGGTGTTGACCAGGCCGCCGGCGGCGCTTTGGGTGCAGCGTTAATGCAGGGTGTCAGACGTGGAATCTTTTCAAACGAAGCAGGAATGGGAAGCGCACCGAATGCCGCTGCCACCGCAACGACAAGCCATCCTGTCAAACAGGGACTGATTCAAGCGCTTGGTGTGCTGTCAGATACACTAGTCATTTGTACAAGCACCGCCTTTATCATCCTGTTTTCGGATGCCTACCATACTCCGGGACTAAGCGGAATTGCGTTGACACAAGCCTCTCTCAGCTCCCATGTCGGATCGTGGGCATCAGGCTTTCTCGCTATTCTGATTTTGTTATTCGGATTCTGTGCTTTAATCGGAAACTATTATTATGGCGAAACCAATATCGGCTTTTTGAACAAAAGCAAAAAACTAATTTTTATCTACCGTATCGGCGTACTGGCTATGATTGTGTTTGGCTGTGTTGCCAAAGTCCAGCTCGTCTGGGATCTGGCTGATTTGTTCATGGGCTTGATGGTCGTCGTGAATTTAATTGCGATTTTCTTATTATCAAAGGTCGTTTTTGCGGCACTGCAAGACTATACACGCCAGAAAAAAGCAGGCAAAGATCCGGTTTTTTATAAAAGTGTGCTCAAAAACCACAATGGCATTGAATGCTGGCCGCTTTCTGAGACACAGGCTGACACACACAACAAACAAATATCGTAAAAAAAGGGTGTTCAGACATACGGGCTGAGCACCTTTCCCTTTTGCGTTTATTGACAAACACGTAAGCCTCCATTACGATTTTCATATCTTTTTCAAAAAAATCTGAAAGAAGGCATCGGTACATTCTATGAATCCTATCCAACACATACTAGATACATACCCGCTTATTGTGCTAGACGGCGCCATGGCGACCGAGCTGGAACGCAAGGGCTGTGATTTGAACGACAGTCTTTGGTCGGCAAAAATCCTGATGGAAGAGCCGGACCTGATTAAACAAGTTCATACTGATTATTTCGCGGCAGGCGCTGACTGTGCGATCACCGCCAGCTACCAGTCTACGTTTGAAGGCTTTGCCGCACGCGGGCTGAGCGAAGCGAAAGCACGCCGGCTCATCGAGATGTCCGTCAGCATCGCAGCTGAAGCACGTGATGAATTTTGGGCACTTGAAGAGAACCGTTTGAATCGGCCAAAACCAATCATTGCGGCTTCTATAGGCCCTTATGGCGCATATCTTGCAGACGGGTCTGAGTATCGCGGTCACTACGGAATCTCAGAGGATGAACTTGTTGAATTTCATCGCCCCCGCATGAAAGCGCTGATCGAAGCCGGAGCTGATGTTTTGGCATGCGAGACGATTCCGTGTCTGACCGAAGCAAAAGCGATTGTGCGGCTGTTGAAGGAATTTCCTGAAACGTATGCGTGGATCAGCTTCAGTGCCAAAGACGGCCTGCATATCAGTGACGGAACACCTGCCGCTGGCTGCGCGTCATGGCTCGATGAGCACCTCCAAATTGCAGCGCTCGGCATCAACTGCACGCCGCTTCAGCATATCCCTTCTTTAATAGAGGAGTTAAAAAAGCACACAGCAAAACCGATCATCGCCTACCCGAATTCAGGCGAGCAATATGATCCGGAGACAAAAACGTGGAACGGCGCAGCATGCGCAGAACCTTACGGACAAAGCGCCCGCATGTGGCATGAAAAAGGCGCGAAGCTGATTGGCGGCTGCTGTCGGACAAAACCTGAAGATATCAAAGAAATTGCGGCTTGGGCGCGCTCTTTAAAAACAACTTGACTTATCGGAATTGTTTGTATATTCTATCTAAAAGCCGGTTCGCCGGAGTCTCGTGTCACTCGCTGACATGAGATTTTTTATTAGGAAGGAAATAAATCGCCGATAGAAAGTTGGAAAAAGATGAAATCTGCTCACAACAAGAATGAGACAAACTTTCAGAGAAGTATGAAAAGCCGGCACCTCTTTATGCTTTCCTTAGGGGGTGTCATCGGAACCGGGCTGTTTTTAAGCTCTGGCTATACCATTCAGCAGGCAGGCCCGGCGGGAACGATACTCGCCTACTTAGTCGGCGCCGGAATCGTCTATTTGGTCATGCTGTGCCTCGGTGAGCTGTCAGTGGCCATGCCTGTCACGGGCGCCTTTCACACCTATGCAGCCAAATACATAGGTCCGGGCACCGGGTTTACAGTCGCTTGGCTGTACTGGCTGACATGGACCGTGGCATTGGGATCAGAATTCACTGCAGCCGGCCTGTTAATGCAGCGCTGGTTCCCCCATACGTCTGTTTGGATGTGGAGTGCCGTCTTCGCGCTGTTCATTTTCTTGCTGAACGCATTTTCAGTCAAGTTTTTCGCTGAATCAGAATTTTGGTTTTCCAGCATTAAAGTATTAGCCATTATATTGTTTATTCTTTTAGGCGGCTCTGCCATGTTCGGCATCATCCCGATTCAAGGCGGAGAAGCCGCTCCGATGCTGTCCAACTTCACAGCGGAAGGCGGGCTCTTTCCAAATGGATTTGTCCCGATTTTGATGACAATGCTGTCCGTCAATTTTGCCTTCTCGGGAACTGAACTGATCGGAATCGCAGCCGGAGAAAGCGTTGATCCCGACAAGACGATACCAAAAGCGATTAAAACAACAGTCTGGCGTCTTTCACTCTTTTTTGTCGGAAGGATTTTTGTGCTGTCAGGACTGATTCCGATTCAAGATGCAGGCGTTATCAAAAGCCCGTTTGTCGCTGTCTTTGAAAGAGTCGGTGTCCCGTATGCAGCCGATATCATGAACTTTGTCATCCTAACAGCGATCCTGTCAGCTGCTAATTCCGGTCTTTACGCTTCTTCCCGGATGCTGTGGTCTTTATCAAAAGAAAAGACGCTTCACCCGACATTTGCAAAGCTGACGTCAAAAGGAACCCCGTTTAACGCGCTGGTGTTCAGCATGATCGGCGGCATTCTGTCATTGCTGTCCAGCGTATTTGCGCCAGACACTGTATACGTTGTGCTCGTATCGATTTCCGGTTTTGCGGTCGTAGTCGTATGGATGGGGATTGCCGCTTCTCAATTCATGTTCAGAAAACGTTATGTCGAAGCGGGAAACAAGGTCGCCGATCTGAAATACCGGACCCCTTGGTATCCGTTCGTGCCGATTGCCGCGTTCCTGTTATGCCTGGCTTCCGTCATCGGCATAGCCTTTGATCCGAATCAAAGAATCGCACTGTATTGCGGCATTCCGTTTATGGCCATCTGCTATGCAGTGTATTATGCCAAAAACCGCAAAAGCCAGCCGACTGCTGATATGACTCATTCAAAATAAAAAGAACCTGCCTCCAGGCAGGTTCTTTTTCATCTTCAAACCTCCACCGTCCAGTTGAACGGCCCTTTTACTTTGCCGAGCTGAATATCTGTTATCGTTTCATACAGCTTTTTCGAGATGTCCCCGATTTGTCCGTCGCCTACAATCACCGTTTTCCCATGAATATTGAGTTCACCGACAGGCGTAACGACCGCTGCCGTGCCCGTTCCGAAGACCTCTGTCAATTCCCCGCGTACAGAAGCCGAATAAATCTCATCTATCGAAATTTTATCCTCACGAACCGGAATGCCCCAGCTGCGAATCAGTTCAATCGCAGACGCACGTGTTACTCCGCTTAAAATACTTCCGCTTAAAGCCGGTGTGACAGCTTCCCCGTTAATGACGAAAAAAATGTTCATGCTCCCTACTTCTTCCGCGTATTTCTTTTCAATGGCGTCCAGCCACAGCACCTGGTCATAGCCCAGCTCATTCGCTTTCCGCTGCGCCTGAAGGCTGGCCGCGTAATTTCCGGATGTTTTTGCACTGCCGACTCCGCCGTTCACCGCCCGAACGTACTCATCTTCGACGTAGATTCTAACCGGCTTCATCTGATCGCCATAATAGGAGCCGACAGGAGAAAGCACGATCATAAATGTATAGCTTTTCGATGCCTTCACACCGAGACTCGGTTCTGTGGCAATGACAAACGGACGAATATACAGTGACGTACCCTTTTCCTTTGGAACCCAATCTTTCTCCAGCTCAACTAATTGCGTCAATGCCTCAAGCACCAGCTCTTCGTCTAAAGGAGGCATACTCATGCGCTCACACGATCTGTTCAGCCGCTTGATATTTTGATCCGGCCGGAACAGCAGCACCCTGCCATCTTCCGTTCTGTACGCTTTTAGCCCTTCAAAGACAGCCTGGCCGTAATGAAAAACAGATGCAGACGGATCAAGCGTAAGCGGCGCGTACGGGGCAATTCTCGGATGATGCCAGCCTATTCGCTCTTCATAATCCATCACAAACATATAATCTGTAAAATATTTTCCGAATCCTAAGGATGACGGGTCGGGCTTTTCCTTATGAAATGCAATTTTTTCTCGTTCGATAAGCTTATTCAATTTGATCAGCACACCTTTCACACCATAATTGTTTAAATATTCAGTCTTTTTAAAGCTGCAAAAAGTATACAGCCTCTCCTTTTATCATACGCCGCTTCAAACCTATAAATTTCAGAATATTCTTTAGGATCATCAGCTATTATACACCACATTCATTGTCAAATGAAGATGAAATAAAAGAAAAACAGCCAGATCCATTCCGGCTGTCTGATTTAGATTGCTAAATACAGGACGACAATATGGCAAATCAGCAAAATATACACCGCAATCACAAATTGCCAATTGATCTTCTGCGCCCATGCAAACACCACCATCAAAACAGGAAGTATCACTATTCCTGCCAGCTTGTTAACCGTCATATCCGGACTGTTCGTTCCATCATAATGAAATCGGCATTTCCGCCGGCAGAAACGGGTAAAACACGATTGAAAGGATGAAAGCCGCAATGACAGCCCCCCACAGCACTTTTCCATTCGTCAATAAAAACATAGAACCACCATTCCCTTCTTAAAACGCATTGCTTTATGAATGATATGACTGTTCTACGGTGAATTTCGTTCGGTCTCCCCGCGTAATAATTTGCGCATATTCCACCACATCTTCATTTTTATCATAGGTGAGAGATTCTGATAAAAACGCAGGCGCTCCGACATTGGTTAACAAGTGGCCGCTGATCGTTTCATCCGTTAAAATCGGCTCGATCGATTCCGTGCCTCTGCTGATTTCAATATTGTATTTTGTTCTTAACAGTTCAAACAGCGAGCCGGTGCACTCTTCCTGCGCCAGCCCCGGTGCCGCTTTCCAAGGAATATATGAGGTGTGATACTGCAAAGGCTCCCCCTCGGCGTACCTGACTCTGACAAGCTTGTTGACAGGTTCATTCTCTTTCATTTTCAAAAGCTCGGCAATGGAGTGATCAGCCGGAATCACCACAAGCTCAAGCACTTTTGATTCAGAACGCAGGCCCCTCATTTGTTCTGCAAAGCTCGTAATCTTATGCGGAATCGGCGTTTGTATTTTTGCTGCCGATACAAATGTTCCTTTTCCTTGAATTCTCTTAATATATCCCTCAAGCTCAAGCTGCTGCAGGGCCAGTCTCACAGTTGTTCTGCTGACATCATATTGTTCGCAAAATTCGCTCTCCGTCGGCAGCTGATCATTCGCCTGATACTTGCCCGACTTAATTAATTCAATGATTTTAAACTTGATAACAGAATATAAAGCTGTCATTTCATTCTCCCCATTCTGTATGCAAACCGTTCTTTTTGATTGAGACCATAATACCATTTGCCAGCCCAATATGAAAGATTTGTATCCTTCTTTTATAACAAATTTTCAGAAATTAATATTGACAGTTTGATAACGGTGGTGCTAAATTCGTAATGACAAGTATCATAAATTGATCATAACAAATATGGTGCTTGTCTATCTCTTTGAGGGGGTGTCACATGAAGATTCTGATCGCCGAGCACTATGAAGAACTCTGTAAGTTAAGCGCTAACATTATTAAAGAACAGGTACAGGCTAAGAAAGATGCCGTTCTCGGCCTGGCAACAGGAAGCACGCCGGTCGGCTTATACAAGCAGCTGATTTCAGACTATCAGGCAGGTGAAATCGATTTTTCAAAGGTTACTACATTTAATTTGGATGAATACGCTGGTCTCTCTCCATCTCATCCGCAAAGTTATAACCATTTTATGCATGAGCATCTTTTTCAGCATATTAATATGCAGCCTGGCCATATCCATATCCCGCAAGGAGACAATCCGCAGCTTGAGGCTGAATGCAAGGTATACGAGGATCTCATTCGTCAGGCGGGAGGCATTGATGTTCAAATTCTCGGCATCGGCGCCAATGGCCACATCGGTTTTAATGAACCGGGATCTGATTTTGAGGATCGGACACGAGTTGTGAAGCTGTCAGAAAGCACGATACAGGCAAATGCCAGATTCTTCGGCGGTGATCCTGTGCTGGTGCCGAGACTCGCGATTTCTATGGGCATTAAAACCATCATGGAATTCAGCAAACATATTGTGCTTTTAGCCAGCGGCGAAGAAAAAGCAGATGCCATTCAAAAGATGGCTGAAGGTCCTGTCACGACAGATGTACCAGCCTCAATTCTTCAAAAACACAATCATGTAACCGTTATCGCCGATCAAAAAGCAGCTCAAAAATTAAAGAATACATCATACTCATAAAACAATAAAAGGAGACTGTCATGTTTAAAAAGGCATTTCAAATTCTGCAGCAGCTTGGCCGCGCGTTGATGACTCCGGTTGCCGTCCTGCCGGCAGCCGGTCTTTTGCTTCGTTTCGGTGACAAGGATTTACTGAACATCCCTATTATAAAGGATGCCGGCGGCGTTGTATTCGATAACCTGCCGCTGATTTTCGCCATGGGGGTCGCGATCGGTTTAGCCGGCGGCGAAGGTGTAGCCGGACTTGCCGCTGTCATTGGATATTTAATTTTGACCGTCACCCTCGACAACATGGGAAAATTACTCGGCCTTCAGCCTCCGTATGAAGGAGCTGAGCACCTCATTGATATGGGGGTATTCGGAGGCATCATCATCGGGCTTCTTGCCGCATATTTATATAAGCGTTTTTCATCCATCGAGCTGCATCCGGTCCTTGGATTTTTCTCAGGCAAACGGTTTGTCCCGATTATTACTTCCATCAGTTCATTGGTAATCGGCGTGATTTTCTCATTTGTTTGGCCGCTGATCCAAAACGGAATTAACGCAGCCAGCAGTTTAATTGCCGATTCAACAGTCGGCCTGTTCTTCTATGCAACGATCTATCGTTTGCTGATTCCTTTTGGCCTGCATCATATTTTTTATACACCTTTCTATTTTATGATGGGAGAATACACAGACCCGTCAACAGGCAGCACCGTAACCGGTGACCTGACAAGGTTTTTCGCAGGAGACCCGACAGCTGGGCGCTTTATGATGGGAGATTTCCCTTACATGATTTTCTGTCTGCCGGCAATTGCTCTTGCCATTATCCATACCGCGCGTCCAGCAAAGAAGAAAATGATCTCCGGCGTGATGATTTCTGCGGCGCTCACATCTATGCTGACAGGCATTACAGAGCCGGTTGAGTTTTCTTTCTTGTTCGTTGCGCCCGTGCTTTATTTAATTAACTCTATTCTCGCCGGCGTCATCTTTGTCGTTTGTGATTTATTCCATGTCCGCCACGGCTATACGTTCTCAGGCGGCGGCATTGACTACGTCTTGAACTACGGGCTGTCGACAAACGGCTGGGTTGTCATTCCTGTCGGGATCGTGTTTGCATTCATTTATTATTATTTGTTCCGATTTGCGATTTTGAAATGGAACTTGAAAACACCCGGCCGTGAAACAGATGAAGCCGATCAGACTGAGGCAAAAGCTCCTGTCGCAAAAGACCAGCTTGCCTTTCACGTGCTGCAGGCCTTGGGCGGACAGCAAAATATCGCCAACCTGGATGCGTGTATTACAAGACTTCGTGTGACCGTTCATCAGCCGAGCCAAGTCAGCAAGGATGAATTAAAACGGCTTGGTGCAGTAGGTGTGCTGGAAGTCAACAACAACTTCCAGGCGATATTCGGAACAAAATCCGATGCCTTAAAAGACGACATCAAAACGATCATTGCCGGAGGCGTCCCCGACACCGCCGCCACGCTTGAAACAGAGACTGATAAACAGCAGAAGCCTGCTTCCGGTGAGACCTTTATTTATCCGCTCAAGGGAGAAACGGTCTCTCTGACAGACGTGCCTGATCAAGTCTTTTCAGAAAAAATGATGGGCGAGGGGTTTGCGATTGATCCATCAGAAGGAAAAGTCGTCGCCCCTGCGGACGGCGAAATCGTCTCCATTTTCCCGACGAAGCACGCCATCGGCTTTATGAGCGCCGGAGGCACCGAAATTCTGATTCATGTCGGCATTGATACCGTCAAATTGAGCGGGGAAGGCTTTGAAGCACATGTGACGAGCGGACAAGCCGTCAAACAAGGCGAACTGCTTCTTACATTTGATCTCGATTACATCAAGCAGCATGCCGCATCCGCTGTGACACCGGTTATTTTCACAAATGTATCTGAAGAAGATATGAAGCACATTCAAATGAAGTAAGAAAGTCCCCCCTGATGCGGGGGACTTTTTCGCCAACATAATGAAAGCGCTATCAAAATAAAATTTGAAATAAGGTGTTTTCATTTGATTTACGAATGATATGAATATGCCTCATCCTATCATCATGAAAAGGGGGATTCATTTGAGAAAATTGATCGCGTTCCAAATTTTAATCGCTTTGGCTATTGGCGCAGTGGTCGGCCATTTTTTTCCTGATTTCGGGATGGCGCTGAGGCCTGTCGGAGATGGGTTTATTCGTTTAATTAAAATGATTGTCGTGCCGATTGTGTTTTCTACCATTGTCATCGGAGCTGCAGGAAGCGGAAGCATGAAAAAAATGGGCAGTCTCGGCATCAAGACGATCATTTGGTTTGAAGTGATTACCACATTGGTATTGGGGCTTGGACTTGTATTAGCGAATGTCTTAAAACCGGGTGTCGGGCTTGACCTCTCCCATTTGGCGAAAAAAGATATCAATGAACTTTCCGGCTACACAGACAAAGTTGTTAGTTTCAAACAAATGATCCTCGATATTATTCCTACAAACATTATTGATGTCATGGCCAGAAATGATTTGCTTGCCGTTATTTTCTTTGCGATTTTGTTTGGTGTCGCCGCGGCCGGCATTGGCAAAGCCTCTGAACCAGTGATGAATTTCTTTGAATCCACCGCTCAAATTATGTTCAAACTCACGCAAATCGTTATGGTGACTGCTCCTATTGGCGTGTTAGCCCTGATGGCAGCCTCTGTAGGCCAATATGGCATCGAACTCCTCCTCCCTATGTTTAAACTGGTTGGCACGGTATTCCTTGGTCTGTTCCTGATCCTCTTTGTCCTCTTTCCGCTTGTCGGTCTCATCTTTCATATTAAGTATTTCGAAGTGTTAAAAATGATATGGGATCTGTTTTTGATCGCGTTTTCCACCACCAGCACCGAAACCATTCTCCCCCAGCTGATGGACAGAATGGAGAAATACGGCTGCCCGAAACGAGTGGTATCATTTGTCGTTCCCTCCGGCTTGTCACTGAACTGTGACGGCTCCAGCTTATATTTATCGGTTTCCTGTATTTTTCTGGCGCAGGCCTTTCATGTAGACATGACATTGTCTCAGCAGCTGCTGATGATGCTTGTGCTTGTCATGACAAGTAAAGGCATTGCAGCTGTTCCGTCCGGCTCGCTTGTTGTTCTTCTGGCAACAGCCAATGCTGTAGGGCTTCCTGCTGAAGGCGTCGCCATTATTGCGGGCGTTGACCGTGTCATGGACATGGCGAGAACGGGCGTGAACGTACCGGGGCATGCGATGGCCTGCATCGTGGTGTCAAAATGGGAAAAGGCCTTCCGCGAAAAAGAATGGGCCTCTGCAAACGGACAAACCGAAAGCGTATAAAAAAAGAACACCTCATTCCCGAGGTGTTCTTTCGATTATTCAGCAGCAGCGTGCTCTTCTTTTTCAATCGCTGCCAGTCTTGCGTTCACTTCTTCTTCTGTCATATTGTGCTCTGAAACATACAGGTTTCTTGGGTTCGTGCGGCATTCGTGGCTGCAGCTGCGCATATATTTATACTCATTTTCCGGTGTGCATATCATTTTTTTGTTGCAAGATGGATTTGCGCAGTTCACATAACGCTCACACGGTTCACCTGTAAAGTAGTCTTTTCCGACAATCACATGCTCGACACGGTTGACAGGCACGCTGATTCTTTCATCGAAGACGTAGCACTGGCCGTCCCAAAGCTTGCCTTGAACCTCAGGATCTTTTCCGTATGTCACGATTCCGCCGTCAAGCTGTGCTACATCTTCAAAGCCTTGCTTCACCAGCCAGCCTGAGAATTTTTCACAGCGCACGCCGCCTGTGCAGTACGTTAAAATCTGTTTGCCTTCAAGCATGTCTTTGTGTTCTTCGATCCATTCAGGCAATTCACGGAAGGCCTCGATGTCAGGACGGACTGCTCCTCTGAAATGGCCAAGATCATACTCGTAATCATTACGCGCGTCGATTACAATTGTGTTTGGATCCTGCATTTTCTCATAAAATTCTGCAGGCTTCAAATGCTGACCTGTTGTTTCGTTCGGATCCACATCATCTTCAAGACGAAGCGTTACAAGCTCTTTTTTATGACGGACAAAGATTTTTTTGAACGCATGGTCTTCTGCTTCATCAATTTTAAATACCATGTCCGCAAAACGAGGGTCAGCTTTCATTGTTTCCATATATTTTTCAGTCTGCTCAACCGTACCTGATACCGTTCCGTTAATTCCTTCAGAAGAAACAAGGATACGGCCTAACAAACCAAGCTCCTTACAAAAAGCCAGATGCTGCTCTCTAAACGCCTCTGGATCTTCAATCGGAACATATTTATAGTAAAGTAATACTCTGTATTGTTTTTCCATGATTTAAACACCCTGTTCAATTATAGTTAGTTGCTATGCACACTCTTACTATATCATACAGGAAAATGCCACAAAGATGAACATATCCGCACAGACTGATAAAAATATCCAAGCTCTTACAAACCCAAGCGGCACAAGGATTTATTAATAACCAACGGTATTTTCCATTAACTTACTAATAAAAGTAGTTATCTGAAAACTATCAAATGATAAGTTGAACTGCCTCCTGTAGTATAACAGGAGGGATGCTGCTCACTTGATAATGACTGATGGCGTGATATGCTCCAGCCAAATGACACCGTCATATTGTTCCTTCAGGATCATCTGCTCTTCCGTAATCCCCCAATAGAGTACTGTCCGCGTGGTGTACATCCACGAAGTGCCTTTCTTGTTTTTTGTATGGAGAAAATCAACAAAGACAGCTGGGTGGTTCGCAGCTTTCAGCAAAGCTTCAAGACTTCCAGACGGCGGCGGGCTTGTGACCGGCGTAACGGTCTTATTATCGCTATCGAGACTGGCGCCTGAATATGCATAAATGCCAATCGTATATGTTTGTTCTTTCAGCCGCTCCGGCAAATAATCCCCCATGTTAGGGCCGTTTAGCTGTACCCAGTCCTTTATCATTTTGGTATTCTGTTTGCGAAGATGGTAATTGTGGCCCCAGACAATGATCTTCTTTTTCGGATAAAGGGTTTCCGCAACCCACTGAAATTGTTCAGCCATCATGCGGTCTCTCATATAGAATGAAAAATCCTCAATATTATCGGGATAATCCTTTAGTTTTTCTTTCATTTCTTCCAGCATATACGTTTCCATTACGTCAATTCTTAGCTGAAGGGAATGCATAAACATCTCATAAGCTTTCGGCTCTTTCGGAAGGTGTGCTTTTAGCTCTGAAGCATGTGTTTCAGCGAACTTGATCAGCTCCTGATAGTTTTTCACAAGCGCTTCTTTCTTTTGCGTAAATTCATCAAACGTGTTGCTGTTAGTCACCAATATTGAAAAGTCATTTTCTGATTGGGAGAGCAGCTCTGCTTTTTCAGGGTTCACCGCTTTTACCCATTGGTTTGCAGCATCATTGAATGAATTCTTCATGCTTTGAATATCAAATCCAGTAAGGATAAGCGGATCGCCTTTCTCTTTTTGCTCTTTCATGTAATCAAACAGTTCAACGACATCTTCTGTGTGCCAAACGGCGTAAATGGAGTTTTTCATCGTGCTTTTAGAGGTTAATTGATCCATGTTAAGGTAGGATGCATTTGTATCGGAAAAGCCAGACTCAAAGGCTAATACATCATATCCCAGTTCTTCGTGGAGGTATTTGATCATTCGGACCTTTGTTGCATTGATTTCGCCAGCGCCGTGTGTGGTTTCTCCTAACTGAACGATTCGTTTTCCTTTCAGCACCTTCTTTAGAAAGCGAAGGTCTTTGTTTGAGGCATCGGAAGAATCCAGCGGATGTGCATGTCGTTCAATCCAGCGATTCCAATGTTTTTCTTCAGAAGCAGCTCGGGCGGAGGCTGAAAAAGAAGTAAACACCAGACAGACAATCAGCAGCGGCAGAGCCATTTTCACTATCATTCGTTTCAATTCTATCTCTCCTTTTCTGCAAAGTTCTCTAGTAGTTACGAGATTGATACAGAAAAAGTTTCCTTTTTTCACCAACAAAAAAAGCTTCTCTATTGAAAGAAGCTTTAGCTGGATCCTCTCATCACCTGATGAAAGTAAAACCGATACGTATTTCGTAAAATATTTCAACCGGAAGCTGCACATCCGCTTGGTATTTGCTGATGATGAACGGAAAACGCTCGATTCCTTTCTCGCGCAAATCACTCGCTTGCTCTTCATCTGTTGCCTTTTCTTGCAGAACCGCTTCAACAATTGGCCAGCACGCTTCCCGCACTTGCCGCAGGACGGCTTCATCTCCGGTGTTCTGATAATCTGTGATCCAGCTGATGATTTGTTTCTCCATGAGTTTCACCTTTCTTCAAAAAAAGAGGCGCTGCAGTTTATGCAAGCTCCTCTTTTTATTCTTCGTAACCTATCAGTTCTCCGACTTGGACTTCCTGGCCTTCTGTTAAATTGGCGGACGGCTGGAACGCGTCTTTTTCAAAAATCAAAATGACGGTTGAGCCGAATGAAAAGTATCCAAGCTCCTCGCCGATCTCCAGCTCGTCCCGTGTACTCGTCTGCACGATAGAATTAATATTCATCGCGCCGACAGGAATCATCAGGACATTTCGAGTACCGCCATTCAGCTCGTACACAAACCGGTAATTTTTCGACAGCACATCTTTTCCGTATTTTAACCCTAATTGATTTACCGGATATGAGCGATTTCCAAGCTCGGCCAGCTTTTGGTACCTACAGCTGATCGGGGAATGGAAACGGTGGTAATGCCGCGGGCTTAAATACAGCACCACAAAGTATCCGCCGTTGTATAGATGGTCTGCGCTTTTACAGCCGGTCAGCTCAGCGAATGAGTAATCTTTCCCCTTTACCGTAAAGGTTTGATTCGGGTTGATTTTTCCCACTGTCTGAACCACCCCGTCAACAGGGCTGACTACCGCATGAGCCTCTTTTGACACCGGGCGGCGCTCCAGATTAATCTGTCGAATGAACAATTCGGACAGCGAACCGTAATCAGCGGCCGTACCGTCCACATCATCCCAATTCAGCCGAAAATGTTTTGAGAAAAGCGGAATGACCGGTTTGCTGATTTTAGACTCACAAAATCCTTTAATCAGATAGGATGACAAACGATGATTCGTCAGCTCTATCAATGATCGATACAGAATCTTTACAGCCGTATTAAACATGAATAATCCCTATAACCCTTCCGATTGTAATAAAAATAAAGCACCATAAAAAGGCGCCGATTGCCGCAAACGTAATATACGTTTTTAAGTTCATTTTGCCGATTCCCGAAAAATAACACGTTACATGTCTGACGCCGGGAATGAAATAACCAAAAATAAGAGAATATGGGCCGTATTTATTCATCCATTTTTCTACTTTCATCATTCTCTTTTCTTTTAATCCGACCCACTTGCCGTACTTGTCGATAAACGGGCGCCCGGCTTTTCTGCCGATCATGTAGCTGATCAGCATACCTAACAAAGCCCCCACAAAGCTGATCAAAACCGAAAGCTCATAATTCAGCACGTCAGTATGCGTGAAGTAACCAACAACGGTCATCATTACTTCATCTGGAATCGGCAGTCCAACAATCCCTAGAACCAACATCAAAAAAATAGCGATATAACCGTAATCCGCTATGAGCTGCTGAACTAATTCCATCTCTCAGACTCCAGGTTTTCTGCCGCATGTTTTTTAAAGTGAGGGAATTTTATTTTACTCACCATTAAATATGAAAGTCCGCAAGTGCCGATTGCCAGCAGGATCGGGTTATAGACAAAGCTTAGAATCACGAGACACATGCCCGCAAATGGAATCGGCATTCCGATAAAGGTCGGGAGCTTGCTTTGCTCAATGTTAAATTTAGAGAGGCGAAGCATTCCGCAAATGCTGTACGTCAATGCGCATAAAATCCCGATAAACGGAAGGGCGTATAATGAGACACTGTACGCAAGCATAGAAGGAGCCACACCAAATGTCACCAGATCAGCAAATGAATCCAGTTCTTTTCCCATATCAGAAACGGCATTCAGCTTACGTGCTGCCATCCCGTCAAAGAAATCGAGAAACATGCCGGTAAAAATGAATAGCACTGCTGAATGAATGTTGTGATATAACAAGGAATGAATCGCCAGCAGTCCGCAAGTAAAGTTTCCTATCGTAATCATACAGGGGATATAATTCACAGTGTAACCAAACCTCCAATTGTAAAACCATCTATCTCATTCGACGATATGGATCGAATAGCGTTACAGGAAAAATTTTCTCTACTAAGCATGATAACATAGAATGCCCCCAAAAAAGCAGCACTCAAATTCTATTATTATACAACATTTGTTACCTTTTGAACAATGAATGCCAATCTTTTCATGTTTCTTACTATATTATTCCCCGCTTAAAAAGGACAAGACGCGTTGATTGACGTACTCTGGCTGCTCCAGAGATAACAGATGTCCTGCGTTCTTTACGATTTCAGCCTGAATTCCCGGCACCAATACTGAAGCCCGTTCTAAAGCCATTTGCTGATGGTACATGACCTCGTACTCACCGAACATCAGAAGTATCGGGACCGTTATCGATTTTAATTCCCGGTCTGTGAACACGTACGGAAAGCCATTTGCTGTCGGCTTCAGGCTTCTTTGTTCATCCTGCCATTCCACGCCCGTTACAATTTGTCTTTGCAGCACAGGATGCAGATCATAACGGCTATCGGTAATCCACTTAATATATGCATTAGCTCCTCTTGATCCTGTAAGCCCTGCAGCGTATTTATAGACATCCGGATGAAATGAAATAAATGCTTCAGCGGGACTCATAACAACCGCCCGCTCTACTCTTTCAGGCGCTTGGAGCAAGAAATTCACGATATGGGATCCGCCAAGCGAAAGGCCTGCCAGGTGTGCCGTCTCAAGTCTAAGAGAATCAAAGACGTCTTTCAGCCATTCTGCGCAATCAGCTCTCGTATCCAAAGCAGCTGATGGGATACTTTTATTTTTGTCTCCTATTATATCGACCGCATATGTACGATATTGACTGCTCCACTCCGCGATATTCGGATACCACATAGCAGAGCTGAAGAGGCCCCCGTGAAGCAAAATGAGCGAAGGTGCGTCCTTTGGCCCACTTGCAATAATATGTGTTTTTCCAAAACGAGTAGAAACATATAATGCTTCCGACTCAATCGGCCACAAAGAAAGGCTTTGATCATATGCCTGGTAAAAGCGAAGGCCGCTTTCAGCCGCGGCAAGCTGCATCGAATCTTGTGTCATCTTCTTCTTTTTCCTCCGGGTTTGATTGATATAAAATAAAGGATAATGCCCCTTTTGTCTCGTAAGAAAAAATACCTATTTCTTATTATCTCATATTATAAATTTCCAGTATATATCTTGTCTTCCTGTAAAAATAAAAAAAGGCAATTTCCCTTAAAATCAGGAAAACCGCCTATTCTTTGAAAACTAAAGGAATGATCTTATCTTTTTTATCCTCTGTTATTGAGATGTGATGGGTTACTGATGTTTCCCCCTTCGTCAATGCGACTGAGTAGTCACCTTTTTTTTCTGTATCCCATTTGATGTCTCCGTTTTTATCTGTTTTACCGAGTATCTCGCCAATCTCTGTACTCGGCTCCTGGTCTGAGACCGGTGCTTTGACAATCGTCACTTGAACCGCTTCGACGGGCAGCCCCTTGGCATCCTCCACATGAAGAGTGACAGGAATAGCCGTTTCTTTCTGAGCAGAATGCGTCTGTGAACTGCATCCGCATAAAAACAAAATAGACATGAAAATAGCTAGTTTGCTGTATTTATTGATTTGCCCAATATTGAATATTGTTGAATACATCGTTCGTCACCCTTGTTCCCAAGTTATATGACGATCCCCCGTTCGTGTGAATCGCAATAGCTGTCTGCCCTGTATCACTGTAGTTTCGATACACAGGCGAGCCGCTTTGGCAGCCGTACGTATCGGTTGTATAGGTCAGCTTATACGTTTCAGCAGAGCGAATCGGCTTTGTATCAGACCACATCGTGCCAAATACCTTGTCACACGGGTATCCTGTCACTGACGAGGAAAGGCCCACGGGACTGCTGCTGTTTGTTGTCCTATAGCCGTACCAGCCAACCGTGTTTCCCGGAGAACCGTTTAATTTAACAGCTCCGTAATCATAATTGGTGTTTTTGCTTTCCGTCCATCCTTTGACGGAGTAAAACATCGTGCCTGAATAAGTTCCGTAAGGATATGAGGAATCATTGCGCCCTGGTGCAGCGGTTATCGACGAAGCCCATCCGTGATCCTGGCTGTACACACAATGTCCAGCCGTTACGACTGTATTCGGATTGACTAAAAATCCGGTACATCCATAAGTGCTTGAGGTGTTGGGATACTTGATTGACAGTTGAACAGTTGCTCTGTAAGGAAAAGACGTTGTACTGGAGATTCTGGTGCGTTCATCGGTTCCGATGATACTTGAAGGCTGTAAGGTTTGAATGTTTTTTTCCAGTTCCGTTTGGCCGTAAAGCGATTTACTTGTTTTCCCGGTTCCCTCATAAGGGGCGGAAACCTGTTCTTCTTTTGACGTTTGGTTTTTCGTGGCATCAGCTTCTTTACCGGTATTCGATACAGAAATTTGCGGGTTCTCTGCCGCTTTTGCCGGTACGCCAAAAGATACCGCCGCTGCCAATACCAAGCACAAAACCGTTAAGTAAGAGAACCATCGTTTTCTGAATGTTGGAACTAATTTCATTTTGTCATCTCCCTCCTTTTGTGTCAACCACCCTAACAGATGGAAGACTTTTACATTATAATCACGTTTCCGTTTCTTATGATAAAACTTTTATCGGGAATGAAAAAAACAGGCCTTGTCAAGACAAGGCCCACTTAAACTCTATTTTATAGATAGCTGATCCAATGCTTTCTTTGCATTCTCTCTTGCTGTTTCAACTGTATCCGCCGCAGAAAGCGCAACCGCCATACGGCGTCCGGCTTTCGTTATCGGTTTACCAAAGACGCGAACTTGTGTCTTTGGAACTTCCAGTGCGTTTTCCAGTCCTCCAACAGTGTAATCCGCTAATTCTTCCGGTGCTTTGAGGGGACGGCTGGCGCCAGGAGATAGCTGTGTGATTTCTGTAATCGGAAAGCCGAGAATCGCCCGGACATGCAGCGCGAATTCCGACAAATTTTGCGTCACCAACGTGACAAGACCCGTATCATGCGGACGAGGAGACACCTCACTGAAATACACTTTATCCTTCGCAAGGAACAGTTCCACGCCAAACAGGCCGTACCCGCCAAGCTCATCGGTAATGGTTTTTGCAATATGCTTGGCTTCTTCCATTTGCTGCTCCGTCATATGATGCGGCTGCCATGATTCGATATAGTCTCCGTCCTTTTGCACATGACCGATCGGCTCGCAAAATGTCGTGCCATTCACCGCACGTACGGTTAAGAGCGTAATTTCTGATTCGAATGGGATAAACTCCTCAACGATTACGCGTCCGTTTTTCACACGTCCGCCTTCCATCGCCGTCTCCCAGCAGCTCTCTAAATCCGCTTCAGAGCGGCATACGCTTTGGCCTTTTCCAGAAGAACTCATCAATGGTTTAACGACACAAGGAAAACCAATCTGAGCTGCCGCTTGTATAAATTCATCATATGTATTCGCAAATTCATAGCCAGCCGTCGCAAGTCCGAGCGTCTCCGCCGCAAGCCGTCTGATGCCTTCCCGATCCATCGTCAGCTTTGCCGCACGCGCATTCGGGATGACGTGAAATCCTTCCTCTTCAAGCTTCAGCAATTCATCTGTCGCAATCGCCTCAACCTCAGGCACAATCAAATCCGGCTTTTCTTTCTCAATGATGGTTCTGATCTGCTCGCGGTCCAGCATATCAACGACATAACTGTTATGCGCGACCTGCATCGCCGGAGCATGCTCGTAACTGTCAACTGCCACCGTCTGTACCCCAAGACGCTGGGCTTCAATCACTACCTCTTTTCCTAACTCACCTGAACCTAACAACAAAACCTTCTTTGATTGATACATCTTTGCCCCTCCTATCTGTTTCCCAACCATTATAACTGAAATATTTGAAAAATAAATTTTTATTAAAAAAGACAAAATAAGAATTTCTTATTTTGTCTCATCCCTTGAAGATTCTAATACATCAATTGCCGTAGCGACATCTGCTTACAAAAAAGACCTCATCAAACATAACGAGGGAGCCAACATGTCCATAACCGCTAATAATGACAATATGCTCTTCAACATGAATCTCCATCCTTTACTGCAAATCATCCGCCAATCGCATAAGCATTGAAGAACCGCGCTTTACCTGTAAACCCCGATTCTGTTAGCAGTTCCTCCATTTGAAGCCAGCAAAAAAGGCGCTCCGCTTTTTCCAACTGACCTGCTATGTGTTTTAAACATACTTGACATCATTTCCTTTAACCGCCTGCCCAGCATTGGCTAATCGCCCTGCGTGAATAGCAAAGTATAAACGAAGATATACTGCCTAAAACCGATTATCGCAGTCAGCACGAAAGCACGAACAAATAAAACGGCGATTACAATCCACGGACAGCCCTATCTCTCCTCGAAAGCAAGCCGGCTAGAATTGGTGAACGTCAGCACACACAGCAGTACATGGAGGTAAGGATGAATGTTCTATCCGACTCCCTGCTTAAGATTTTTTGTTGCTTCCAAAGACCAAAAAATCCCCTTTCAGACGTTTTTAAAGGATTTATACTTAATTACAGAAGACTGTTTTAATAAGCAGTAATCAAGTAATTAAATGATAGAAATTTGTCAGCGGGATTTAAACAAATGCAAACTATGCATTATAGAGAGTTTTAAGCATATAAACCTTCACTCAATTTTTTATTTTCAGGTACACAGAAACGGCAATGGAGCTACTTCAACATGATATGGTAGGCCAAAAGGAAAATACCCCAATAAGAGTTAAATGAAAAAAGTCTCGAATGGTGATTTATAAGTATCAAACATAGAAAGGTAAAGGCACCCATTTAAATAACAGCTAGAGGCTATTTGTAGCCAACTAACTTAACGACTATTGTTATTTTTTATTTAATAATGGAGGTTATTAGGTCATTATACCCAGTATCAAACCCTAAAGTATACTCTTTTAGGTTTGATGATACTTGACATGTTTTTCCTATATGGTATGTTGTTGGTTGAAGGAGAGGATTGAGATAATGAAGAAACTTAGAAAGATTTTTTATTGTAATGTTATCCTACTGCTGCTCATCTTAATGCTCGTTGGATGTACGGGTAGTAAGAAAGAAGAAACAAACAATCCTTCAGATAATGAATCTACTTTACAATCTGAAGAAAATAATGATGAGACTGAAGATAGCAACCAAATAGGCAAGAATGAATCGGAGTCAACAGGAGCAAAAGAATCTGTAACAAAAGATTCAGATGAAAATTCTTCAAAAGAATCTGTAACAAAGGGTTCAGAGAAAAATTCTTCAAAAGAACCTGTAACAAAAGGTGCGGATGAAAATTCTACTAAAGAGTCTGTAACAAAAGACTCGGATAAAAATTCTTCAAAAGAATCCTCAACGGAGGAATCGAATGAAACCTCTGAAGGGAGACATGAGACAAAAGGCGAAAGTGACAATATACTGGCAGAATACTCTTCTGAAAAAGTCGAATATGCCCGAGTTTGGCTGCAACTTGGAGCAAACCAGAAGATAGATGAATTAAATGTTCGACATATTTCGGCTGGTGAACCAATAAATCCTAACGATGATAAGAGTGCCAGCTATCCAGAAGATGTTATCCAGTTAGCAGGTTCTCGATTAGTGGATGGATCAGTAACTTATAGTGGCAATGGGGATGGTACGATTAATGTATACAATGTTCCTTTACGCTGGGATTCCTCTGATAATTTAGATCAAGGCGTAATGAAGAAAGTGACTGAGAATATTATTAAAAATACAAAAAAAGTGTACGTTGATACAGGCGACGATAAAAAAATTAAGCGACTTATTGACATAATGGTTATTCATTAATCGGAATCGCTACTAATGAAATCAAAATGCCAAACATTTCTCAAAAGAAGGGGCAGTTCATCAATACATTGAACAGCCCCTCTGTTAAGTCCTATTTTATACTATTAATTAGAATACTTTAATACATCTGTTATAATACATTCTACGATCTTCTAATCCATTGTAACCGCCATTAACTCTTCGTGTTACTGCTTCAACTGATGGATTAGTGTCACACAATGCATTCATATTGTTTGAATGCCACCAAAATCCAGCACTACTCCATGGATAATTATCAGCTACATAATCAACACCTAGACTTATAACTTTAGGATCACCAATTGCATTGGAGAATCGTGAGTAGTTATAACGCCCTGTTAATTGAATATAACCTGCTCCTTTATATTTTGGCCCATCACCTGGTTGAGTATTACCTAAATCTTTGCGTCCCTCATACGCTCTGCCAGATGCTAATTCTTTTCTCCATCGACCAGCTCCGGATTCATGACTACACTGGCTAATAAAATGGCAAAGTCTCGATCTAGTTGTAATGTTGTATCTTTCTAAGCAACTATTCAAATCTTCCAACATAGCTTTTGAAATAAACGAGCTTGACCATCCGATTTGATTTAACTGGCTCTCGGTTACATAAGATACAGATTTACCACCATCTCCTTTATCTGGAGTCGAACCATTATCTTTAGTCTCATCGTCGCTACCATTATCATAAACTTTTAATATTTGACCAACTTGAATTTTATCTGGGTTGCTAATGTTATTCAGTGATTGGATCTCTGACAATGTCATCCCAAAGCGTTGAGCGATACTTCCTAAATAGTCACCAGATTTAACAGTATAAGTGGTTGTTTTACGTGAGGAACCACCACTATCAGAATCATTTCCACTAGTGTAAACTTTCAATACTTGACCAACTTGAATTTTATCTGGGTTGCTAATGTTATTCAGTGATTGGATCTCTGACAATGTCATCCCAAAGCGTTGGGCAATACTTCCCAAATTGTCACCAGATTTAACAGTATAAGTGGTTGTTTTTCGTGAGGAACCACCACTATCAGAATCATTTCCACTAGTGTAAACTTTCAATACTTGACCAACCTGAATTTTATCTGGGTTGCTAATGTTATTCAGTGATTGGATCTCTGACAATGTCATCCCAAAGCGTTGGGCAATACTTCCCAAATTGTCACCAGATTTAACAGTATAAGTGGTTGTTTTTCGTGTGGAACCACCACTATCAGAATCATTTCCACTAGTGTAAACTTTCAATACTTGACCAACCTGAATTTTATCTGGGTTGCTAATGTTATTCAGTGATTGAATCTCTGACAATGTCATCCCAAAGCGTTGGGCAATACTTCCCAAATTGTCACCAGATTTAATAGTATAAGTGGTCGTTTTTCGTGTGGAACCACCACTACCAGAATTGCTACTAGCGTAAACTTTCAATACTTGACCAACTTGAATTTTATCTGGGTTGCTAATGTTATTCAGTGATTGGATCTCTGACAATGTCATCCCAAAGCGTTGGGCAATACTTCCCAAATTGTCA